>JAIDZC010000033.1 GCA_029057785.1 Anaeroplasmataceae bacterium | reverse complement strand
TGTACAAAATGTGTACTTTTTTGTACGGGAGGTTTTTATGGAATTGTTGGATAATAAATTGAAGTTGTTAGGCGATGATTTGAAACAAGAAATATTTACAGGATCTAAGGTGAGAATAATTGCCTCTTATTTTTCTATTTATGCTTTTGAAGCATTAAAAGAGGAACTTAATAATATTCAAGAGTTATCATTTATATTTCCAACAAATACATTTGTTGATCAGAGTGTTAAGGATAGATTTAAAAAAGAGAAGAGAGAATATTATATTCCTAAAAGGATAGAAGAACACTCTCTTTATGGAACAGAATTTGAAATTAAATTAAAAAACAGATTATCTCAAAAAGCAATAGCAAAAGAATGTGCAGAGTGGATTAAAGATAAGGTTATTTTTAAATCTAATGTTTCAGAAGGCAATGTACAAAATTTCATTTCAGTTACTAGCAAAGATATGATTACTACATATACTCCTATTAATGGATTTACATCTATTGATTTAGGATATGAAAAAAACAATATGATGCTTCAAGGAATTGTTAAAAATCAAGAATATTCATATTCTAAATTTTTTTGTGATTCATTTGATGCTTTATGGCATGATAAAACAAAAATGGTGGATGTAACTCAAAACATCATTGATTATATATCATCAGCTTATGTAGATAATTCACCCGAATTTGTTTATTTTGTGACATTATATAATATTTTTAATGAATTTTTAGAAGATATAATGTCAGAGGATTATATGCCAAACGAGGGAACAGGCTTTAAAACTTCGCTTGTTTGGAATAAACTATATCAATTTCAAAAGGATGGAGTAATTGGTGTAATTAATAAGTTAGAGAAATATAATGGTTGTATTTTGGCAGATTCTGTAGGCTTGGGTAAAACATTTACAGCATTAGGAGTTATGAAATATTATGCTTGCAGAAATAAGAATATATTAGTTTTGACTCCAAAGCGTCTTGCAAACAACTGGAATAAATATAGAGATAATGTTAAATCAAACATTTTTTATAAAGATAGAATTCATTTCGATGTTTTATTTCATACGGACTTAGGTAGAACAAGAGGAAACAGTAATGGCCATGATTTATCTCAATTTAATTGGGATAATTATGATTTAATAGTGATTGATGAATCTCATAATTTTAGAAATGCAAATAGTTATAGAGATAGAGAAACAAGATATGACTTTCTTTTGAATAAAGTTTTAAAAGAAGGTGTGAAAACAAAAGTATTAATGTTGTCTGCCACACCTGTAAATAACAGATTTAATGATTTGAAAAATCAGCTAGCACTGGCTTATGGAGATGATTATGAGGAATTCAATCAAAAATTAGATACAACAAAAAATGTAGATGTTATTTTAAGAAATGCTCAACAAGTTTTTAATGATTGGACAAAACTGCCAAAAGAAGAAAGAAAATCTAGCGATTTAATTAGCAAATTGGATATTGATTTTTCAATTCTATTAGATAATGTAACTATTGCAAGAAGTAGAAAGCATATATCTAAATATTATGATATTTCAGAAATAGGGAAGTTTCCAAAACGTTTAGAACCTTTATCATATTATTGCGACATTGCTAAAAAAGAAGATATTTTAGAATATCGTGAGATTTATGAGATATTAATGAAATTAACAATGGCTGTATATGCTCCGATGAACTACATTCTAGATAGTAAGAAATCTAAATATGAGGAACTATATGATACTAAAGTTGGTGCTACTACATTAAAGCAAATTAATCGTGAAAAAGCATTACAAAAATTAATGACTATAAATATGCTTAAACGTTTAGAATCTTGCGTAGAGTCTTTTAGAATAACTTTAAATAAAATTAAAAACTACAATACGGATACACTAGATAAAATCATTAGTTTTCAAAAAAATAAAACTGAATTTTCGTTTGAAGGAAAACAAATTACAGAAGAAGATTTAGAGAATGAAGATTTTGACTTAAGTGATGATTCGACAATAGGTAAAATTAAAATTGAATTATCTGATATGGATTTAAGAGCATGGAAAAAGGATCTTGAAAAAGATATAGAAAGTTTAGAGTTATTATATGAATTGATGTCATGGATAACTCCAGAAAAGGATTTGAAATTACAAAAATTACTTGAAATAATTCAAAGTAAAATTGAAAAACCTTTTAATTTAAATAATAGAAAAATTTTGATTTTTTCTGCTTTTGCAGATACAACTAATTATTTATACGATAATATAGCACCATTAATGCTTGAATTATATGGACTACATACCGCAAGAATTCAGGGTGCGACAAATGGAAATGCTGCAACTATTGAGGGGAATAAAGACACAGATAGATTATTATCTTTATTTTCTCCAATGTCAAAAGAAAGAGATTTAATTTATCCTGAAGATAAAGATGTAAATATAGATATCTTAATAGCAACAGATTGTGTGAGTGAAGGACAAAATTTACAAGACTGTGATATTTGCATCAATTATGATATCCATTGGAATCCAGTTAGAATTGTACAACGATTTGGTAGAATTGATAGAATAGGCAGTAAGAATGAATCTATACGCCTAATTAATTTTTGGCCTAATGTGTCTTTGGACGAATACATTAATTTAAATGCACGTGTAGAAAATAGAATGACTTTAGTAAATACAACGGCAACAGGCGATGACAATATTATTAATCCTGATGCACCCGATTTAGAATACCGAAAAGAACAATTACAAAAACTTCGAGATGGAAAACTACAAGATTTAGAAGATGTAGATGGAACAATAACAATTACAGATTTAGGATTAAATGAATTTAGAATGGATGTCATTTCTTATATCAAGAAAAATGGAGAGCCCAAGAATATTCCAAATGGTATATATGCAATTGTAAAGCATAATGATGAACTAGATATTCCTAAAGGGGTTATATATGTTTTAAAAAATAGAAATAATGAGATTAATATTGGCAAAAAGAATAGATTACATCCATATTATTTAGTTTATTTGAATGAAGAGGGAAATGTAGTTCATACACATATGGATGTAAAAAAGATACTTGATATATTTAGGAGTATGTGCAAATTTGAAGTAAATCCAATACAATCTTTATGTAGACAATTTAATAAAGAAACTAAAGATGGATATAAAATGGATAAGTACAGTCAACTACTAGATAGATGCATTGAATCTATTATTCAAACGAAAGAAACCAATGATTTAGAAAATCTGTTTAATGGAGATTCAAGTGTTTTATTTGAAAATGAAATCAAAGGGCTAGATGATTTTGAATTAATTACTTTCTTAGTGATTAAATAAGAGGTAACTAAAATGTATAAATTACCTTCAAAAACAAGAATTGATAAAAAATATAAGTTGTCAGATATTTTAAAGCAAATCAATGCAAGCAAAGAAGCAAGAAAAGAATCTCATCTAATTAATTCTATAATTTTAAGCAATTTATTATCTCCTAAAACATTAAATTGCATAGATAATGTGGAATTATTCATATTCGAAATTGGACTAAAAGAAAGAATAATACCATTGCAATTTTTAAAAGAGTTTGATAGCAAATTTAAGAATAACATTATATTTTATTTAAAACATGAAGACTATAAATTAATGCTGTTTGAATATAAGCATAACAAATTCAAAGGCAAATATTATATGACAAATTGGAATAATGATGAAGATAAAGAATTACCGCTTCTTCAAAATGTTTCAGAAATATATAAGTTCATTTTATCTGAATTTCTAGATTATAGTCCTTTGGAAAATGAATCAATAATAGAATATTTAACTAGAAATGATAAGCTTTTCAAATATGATTTGAAAATGAAAAAATTAAAACAAGCAATTGCTACAGAAGTTCAATCTAAAAATAAATTTGAATTGAATGCAAAATATAAGCTTTTACTAAAAGAAAAAGAAGATTTATTAAGAGGTAAAGAAAATGAGTGAAAAATTAACTATGTCTACAAAGGACTTGACTCAAGAAAATATAAAAAAAATTCGAGAATTATTTCCTAACGCAGTAACAGAGTGCGTGGAAGATGGTAAGACTGCTTTAGGGATTGATTTTGATATCTTAAAACAAGAATTATCCAATGAAATAATTGATGATAAAAAAGAAAGATATCAAATGACTTGGCCTGATAAGAAAAAATCAATTCTATTAGCCAATCAAAAAATCAATGCAACATTACGACCTGTAAAAGAAGAAAGTGTTGATTTTGATAATACTCAGAATCTTTACATTGAAGGAGATAATCTTGATGTATTAAAGCTTTTAAGAGAAACGTATCTTGGCAAAGTCAAGATGATATACATTGATCCTCCCTATAATACAGGAAATGATTTTATATATAATGATGAATATGCAATGAATAGTGAAGCATATACAGATAGAACTGACTATTATGATGAGCAAGGGAATCGTTTAGAAAAAAATTTAGATAGCAATGGTAGATTCCATACAGATTGGTTAAATATGATTTATCCAAGATTGAAAATTGCAAGAGATATTATTGCAGAGGATGGTGTTATTTTTATCTCTATTGATTCCTGCGAAGTGTCTAATTTGATAAAACTTTGTGATGAACTTCTAGGTGAAAAAAATAGAATTTCTTTTGTGACAAGAGTAGCAAAAACTGCAAGTAATATGGGGGAGTATTTTGCTGAAAGTCTTGATTATGTTATTTGTTATGCGAAAAATATTAACAAATTACCGCATTTTAAAGTTGAGGTAGACTCTTCTTTGTATAAGAAAGTTGAAATAGAAGGAATACATAAAGGAGAATATTTCAGAGATGATGTAGCATTTTTTCAATCGGGTCTAAAGCATGGCGGATCTAGGTATCCAATAGTTTGCCCAGATGGTCAGAAAGTTAATACTCCAGATAATAAGCCATGGAGAGCAAATGAAGAGACTTTTAACAAATGGAAAAAAGAAGGCAGAATCGTATTTAAAAAAACTAATACATCTCCATTAATTGATGAAGAAACTGGTGAAAAAGCTCATTGGAATTTGTATACTAAGAGTTATTTAATAGAAAGACAAGAAAATGGAACACAACCACGAAATATTTTAAATGATTATATAAATAGGCGTGGTGCAGATTTGATAAAAACATTTGGAATACCTTTTGATTTTGCAAAGCCTCTTGAATTAATGGTTTTTCTTATTAAAATTTTAAATGATAAAAATGGGATAATTCTTGATTTCTTCTCTGGTTCTGCAACCACTGCACATGCTGTTATGCAGTTAAATGCAGAAGATAATGGCAATCGTAGATTTATCATGGTTCAATTACCAGAAGTTTGTGATGAAAAATCAGAGGCCTATAAGGTAGGGTATGAAAATATATGTGAGATTGGTAAAGAAAGAATTTGTAGAGCAGCAAAAAAAATTAAAGATGAGAATCCTCTTACAACACAAGATTTAGATACTGGTTTCCGAGTTTTAAAATTAGATTCATCAAATATGAATGATGTTTATTACAATCCATCAGAGTTAGAACAAAATTTATTAGATGTTACAGTGGATAATATTAAGCATGATAGAAATGATTTAGACTTATTATTCCAAGTAATGTTAGAATTAGGTGTCTTATTATCTTCTAAAATAGAAGAAAAGAATGCGAATGGAACCAAGTATTATTGTGTAAATGATAATGATTTAGTCGCTTGCTTTGATATGAATTTGACAAATGATGCAATTGTAGAAATTGCTAAATTACAACCACTATATGCAGTATTTAAAAATTCTTCTTTTGGTAGCGATAGTGTTGGAATTAATAATGAGCAAATATTTAAGACGTATTCACCTAGTACAGTAATAAAGGTATTGTAAGAGGTGTAGACATGAAATTTAAATTTAAAATACAACAATATCAAACAGATGCTGTTGAGGCAATTACAAGAGTATTCAAAGGACAGCCATATAAATCTAGTTTTGATTACTCTATTGATCGAGGAAATGTAGAAAAAATTCTCTTGCAAAGAACAATATTTAATATGGATGATATGCAAGAAACGATTAAGTATGTTGATGATGATGCAGAATTAGTGGGATATGCAAATCCATCATTAGAACTAACAAATATGGAATTGTTATCTAATATAAAAGAAATACAACGCTCATCTGATATTAAAGAATCGGCTTCTTTATGTAATAAACTTGGTTCTTGTGAACTAGATATTGAAATGGAAACAGGAACAGGAAAAACTTATGTTTATATTAAATCTATGTTTGAATTAAATCAAAAATATGGATTTACTAAATTCATAATTGTTGTTCCTAGTATTGCAATTCGTGAAGGTGTTAAAAAGACATTTGAGATGACTGAAGAACACTTTATGGATTCCTATGGCAAGAAGGCAAGATACTTTATATATAATTCTAAAAAACTTGATGAAATAGAGCATTTCAGTAGTAGTGATTCTATTAATGTAATGATTATAAATATACAAGCATTTAATGCTCGTGGTGCTGATGCTAGACGTATTTACGAGGAATTAGATGAATTTCAATCTAGAAGACCTATTGATGTTATTGCAAGGAATAGACCAATTCTCATTTTGGATGAACCACAAAAAATGGGTGGTACTGCTACACAAGAATCGCTTTTGAGATTTAATCCATTGTTCTCTATGAATTTTTCAGCAACACATAAAAATCAACATAACTTAATTTATGTTTTGGATGCATTAGATGCATTTAATAAAAAACTAGTAAAAAAGATAGAAGTGAAAGGTTTTGCTATTAATCATTTGCGAGGAACTAATGGATACTTATATTTAGAAAAGATTATCATTAGCCCAGATAAACCACCAATGGCAAAGATTGAATTAGAAATTCAATATAAAAATGCTAAAATTAATCGTGAAACAAGAATTCTTAAAGTGGGAGACAATCTTTATCAAGAATCCAAAGAAATGGAACAATATAAGAATGGCTTTGTGATAAATGATATTAATCCATATAATGATACTGTAACATTCATTAATGGAGAAACTTTAAAACAAGGAATGGCCTATGGAGATGTATTTGAAGAAGATATAAGAAGAATTCAAATTAGAGAAACTATTATATCTCATTTAGAAAAGGAAGAAGAACTATTTAACCAAGGTATAAAAGTTCTATCCTTATTCTTTATTGATGAGGTTGCTAAGTATCGTCAATATGATGATGAAGGAAACGAAATTAATGGAGTTTATGGGAAAATATTTGAAGAAGAATACAATCATATAGTAAATGATTATATAACCATCTTCAACACACCTTATGTCCAATATTTAAAATCTATAGATGCAGCTGCAACACATCAAGGATATTTTTCTATAGATAAAAAAGGACGAAAATGTGATTCTTCAACTATTAGAGGTAGTGATATTTCGGATGATATTTCTGCTTATGATTTAATACTAAAAAATAAAGAACGATTGTTATCATTTGATGAACCTACCAGATTTATCTTTTCCCATTCTGCTTTAAGGGAAGGATGGGACAATCCTAATGTATTTCAAATTTGTACTTTAAAGCATAGTGATTCTAATGTCCAACGTAGACAAGAGGTGGGGCGAGGATTAAGATTGTGTGTCAATTCATCAGGAGAAAGAATGGATTCTACAATTCCTAATTTTGATGTTCATAAAATGAATTTATTAACGGTAGTGGCAAATGATTCTTATGAAGATTTTGTTAAAGGACTACAAACTGAAATGAAATCAAATCTTTATGATAGACCAACTAAAGTTACAAAAGAATTCTTTATTGGAAAGAAGATTATGCTAGATGGAGTTGAAACTGCAATAACTTTACAACAAGCTTCAATCATTTATAAATATTTAATTAAGAATGACTATATTGATGAAGAAGACAAACCGAGTGAACAATTTAAACAAGATTTAGAGAAAAATACACTTGTTCATTTTCCTGATGATATTTCAAATCTTCAAGAGATAACTATTAAACTTATGCAATCTATTTATGATGATAAAGCATTAGATGCATTTATAGAAAATGGTCATAAATCTAAAGTGCAAGATAATAAATTAAATGATAATTTCTATAAAAAAGAGTTTCAAGCATTATGGAAACTTATTAACCATAAATATGCTTATTATGTAGATTTTGATTCAAATGAATTGATTAAAAATTGCATTAAGGAAATAGATGAAAAACTTTTTGTTACTACACTATCATATACTTTATCTAGTGGTACACAAAAAGATATAATGAATGTTGATGAAATTACAAATGGTGTTTCATTTAAAGCAACAAAGACAGTAACAAAAGATTTGAACACTCATACTAATAGCAATGTAGTTTATGATTTGTTAGGTAAAATTTCATCACAAACCTCTTTAACTCGAAAGACAATAGCTGAAATATTAAAAGGAATCTCAGCATTAAAATTTAGTTCGTATAAAAATAATCCAGAAGAATTTATAAATAAAGTTTCAAAAATGATAAATGAACAAAAAGCATCAATTATTGTTGAACATGTTACTTATAATCAAATAGAAGGAGAATTTGATAGTAATATATTTAATGAATCTAAGTTAACTGTTGATTTTAAAAAAGCATTTAAATCTTCAAAACATATTAGAGATTTCGTTTTTGTAGATGGGGATAAGGACAGAGGTATAGAGATAAATCTAGCTAAGGATTTGGATTTAGCAGATGAAGTAGTAGTCTATGCTAAAATGCCTAGGAGTTTTTATATTCCTACTCCAGTAGGAAATTACAGTCCTGATTGGGCAATCGCTTTTAAAGAAGGTTCTGTAAAACATATCTATTTCTTAGCAGAAACTAAAGGATCTTTAGATTCTATGCAGTTGAGAGGAGTAGAAAAAGCTAAAATAGAATGCGCTGAAAAGTTATTTAATAAGATATCTACTTCGCAAGTGAAATATCAGCATATTACTAAATATAAGGATTTATTGGATTGTATGAACTCTATATAAAATAAAACTGATGAGATTAGGGTGCTTTAAATAAAGGCTCAGTTCACACATTGAATTGGGCTTTTATAATTTAATAAAGTATTTCCACTCTGTACTTAAAATATTCTTTATTTTATGGTATAATGAGTCTAAGCAGATGATAATATGGAATTTATTGAAACTGAATTTGTAGAGTTTAAAGAAAATGCTCTTTACTATATTAGTAATGTGGAGGTTAAAATGGCAAAGAAAAATAATGAAATAACAATTAGAAGTTCTGCTGCAGAATATCTTACGTATGTTGCTTCAATAGGAGATGAAATTCAAAATGTTGAAGTGAGATATGAGGATGAGAATATTTGGTTAACACAAAAAATGTTAGGTATGTTATTTGATGTTGAGCCTAATACTATCAACTATCACATTAAAAAGATTTTTTCTGATAGTGAGTTATTAGAAGAGGCAACTACTCGAAAATTTCGAATAGTTCAAAATGAAGGTGAAAGAACTATTAATAGAGAAATAGTTCATTATAATCTTCAAATGATCATTGCTGTTGGATTTAAGGTGAATTCAGAAAGAGCAGTTCAATTTCGTAAATGGGTAAATCAAATTGCATCTGAATACACAATTAAAGGCTGGGTAATGGATGATGAAAGACTTATCAGGGGGACATATCTTACTGATAAATATTTTGAAGAACAATTAGAGCGTGTTCGTGAAATACGTGCATCTGAAAGAAAGTTTTATCAGAAGATTACTGATTTGTATGCAACAGCAATTGACTATGATAAAGATTCTTTAGGTACAAAACGGTTTTATGCGACCGTTCAAAATAAGATGCATTATGCCATTCATGGATTTACTGCTGCAGAACTTATAGTTGCAAGAGCAGATGCATCTAAAGAGCATATGGGACTTACTACTTGGAAGGATGCACCTGATGGTAAAATCCAAAAATCAGATGTTGTAATTGCTAAGAATTATTTAAGCGAATTTGAACTTGGGCAATTAAATAGAATGGTTACTGCATATTTAGATTTTGCTGAAAGCATGGCTCAAAGAAAAATTCCTTTAACAATGGTAGATTGGGAAAAACGTTTAAATTCTTTTATTGAAATGTTTGAATATGGTCTTTTAAAAGATGCAGGAAGTGTATCTAATGAAATTGCTAAACTTCATGCTGAAACAGAATTTGAAAAGTACAGAGTAATTCAAGATAAATTGTTTATGTCTGATTTTGATAAGTATTTATTAGAATTAGAACAGCATGTAAAAAAAGATAAAGATGACAAGAAGGAGTAACTATTTTTGATGAGAATCAAGAAAAATCAAGTTAGATTTCAAAAGCATTCAAGTATAAGAGGTGCACAAAATTGGAAGATATATTTTTAGTACGGTTAGCGGAAAAAAATTCATCTCGTTGGGTGAAAAGAGCTTTGACAGATTCATCTTATAAAAAGGAATTTCAACGAATAAATAGGAGAGAATATGACGGAGAAATTAATACGGATTTAGCGACATATGGTGATGCATTAATAAAGTTTTGCTATACTGAAATTTTATTAGATGAAAGTAAGGAATTAACTGAAGAGAGAGCTCATTATGAATCGGACAAGTATCTTGTAAAATACGTTGCAAAAAAATATGATTTATTAAAACATATTATGAAAGATTCTAAAGATGAAAATTTACCTAATGACTATGATTATGAAAATAACGAAAGTGAAAACAATAATAGACATAAATATATTGCAACAGCAGTAGAAGCAATGATAGGTGCTATATATAAAGAGAAACATAATTTAAAATCTTTAAAATCGCTATTAAAAAGTTGGATGAAATTACATCCTTATGTGCCAGACTAAAATGTATTTTATTAGGGCAGAGGGGATTTGAACTGCCCATTTTCATTAAAATTTAGTATTACTTCAGTACGCCTAACCTTTTTTGAAGGTATTGGGCATGCAGTAGCAAGTGGACATATGAAAGAGCACTCAATGGTTGCTAGTGATTATGCCATAAAAGTAATTGATTTGATGTATGATAATGATTTAGAAAAGGTGACAGAAGAAAGATTGTGGCAATTAGAAAAGCTAAAAGAAATCTCATTATTAAAATAATTATAAAGTGAAGATGGAAAATAATCTAAGCTCTTTGAATTGTTGATTTCTTTTAGAATTTGTTGTATAATTTTTATACATTTGATTAATGATGTATTTGCCGAATTAGCTCAGTTGGTAGAGCAACGCACTCGTAACGCGTAGGTCGTAGGTTCGATCCCTATTTTCGGCACCATGAGAAAAAATGCCTAAGTGAAAAGCTTAGGCTTGATTTATAAAATCAGGAGTTGGTAGTATGAATATTTTAGTTGTAAATGATGATGGTATTGATGCAGTAGGAATAAAGAAACTGGCTTTAGCCTTGAAGAAATATGGGAATGTTGTTGTTTGTGCACCTGATACAGGAAGAAGTGCTGCAGGACATTCTATTGTAATTCATGGCTCTTTGTCATTTGATTATGTAGGAAAATCCGATGGAATAGAGTGGTATAAAACGAGTGGTACACCTGCAGATTGTGTAAGACTTTCTATGGATTTATTAAATATTTCATTTGATGTTGTATTTTCTGGTGTGAATGATGGCTTGAATTTAGGTACAGATATTATTTATTCAGGAACAGTATCTGCTGCAAGAGAAGCAAATATTGAAGGAGTTCCAGCTGTAGCTTTATCTACAGACTACAATGCGTTTTCAATAGTAGATCAAGAATTAGATACTGTATTAGCTTATATTTTTGAAAATCAGCTTTACTCTACAGAGTTTGTACTGAATATAAATTTTCCTGTAGGCGATTTTAAAGCATCTAAAGGCTATCGCTTTTGTAGACAAGGCATAAAGAATTTTAAGACAACCTTTTCTAAAACAGAAGAGGGAAGATATTTAAATGGCGATAGTGCTATTGTTTATGATGAAAATCCTGACACAGATGTATATCTTGCAAGTCAGGGATATATTACATTTGTTCCTTTACAGGTAGAACAAACAAAGTACGATAGTTTAGCAAATTTGAAAAATAAATTTGAAAATCATTAAAAAAATCTTTAAGCACATAAAGCTTAAAGATTTTTTTAACTTCTTAAAGGACGGGTTGGTCCTATTTCTTTTAATGAATCTAGGTAATCCATATCCTCTTTGTCTATTATAAAATTAAAATCTAAATTATCAAAGATTCTTTCCTTATGAACAGATTTTGGAAGAGGAAGTGTATTTTTTTGATAACAGTAGCGTAAGCAAATTTTAGCAATTGTTGTATGATACTTTTCTGCAATTTTTTTTAATCGCTCATTTTCTAAGATGTGTCCTGTTGCTAAAGGAGAATAAGCTTCAACTAAAATGTCATTTGTCTGACAATAAGTAGTAATTGCCTCTTGTGTATTTCCTATAAAGTATCTAATTTGATTGACCATAGGTTTAACATTGGTAGCTTTAATTAAAGCTTCAATATCCTTGACGTGGAAGTTAGATACTCCAATTGCTCTAATCTTTTTTTGTTGGTATAAACTGATTATAGCTTTCCATGCTTCAATATTTCCTTGTGTATAATCTCCACCAACATCGCTCCATGGCCAAGGGGCGTGAATTAAATACAAATCAATATAATCTGTTTTAAGATTTTCTAAAGAAGAATTAAAGTGTTTTATTGCACCATCGTATGTTTTAATGTCTGCTGGAAGCTTGGTTGTGATAAAGATTTTCTTTCTATCAATACCAGAATCCTCTATTGCCTTTGCAACACTTTCCTCATTTCCATAGACATAGGCTGTATCAATATGGCGATACCCTGCTTCTAAGGCCCATCTTACAGAATCATAGGCCTCTTGCCCGTCCTTCACTTGCCACGTGCCAAAGCCTACGGCAGGAATTTTCACGCCATTTGTTAATGTAAAATATTTATCTTTCATATTATTTTTCCTCTAACACTTTAACAAACTGTTCTAACCTATCACAGGCAGTTTTTATTGTTTCAAAGTCTACACAATAGCTGATTCTAATATAATCATCTGCTTCAAAGCAGTCTCCTGGAATAATAGCTACTTTATATTCTTCAGCAAATCTCTTACAAAACTCAGTAGAAGAGATATGAAATTTTTTGATAGAAGGGAAGATATAAAATGCTCCTTCAGGTTTTTTAACTTCTAGTCTCATATCAACTAAACGCTTATAAATATAGTCACATCTTTCTTTGTAGCTTTCAACCATTTCCTTTGAATCATAATCTAAAGCCTTAATCATTGCAGGCTGAATAAAGGTATTTAACGCAACAATCATATACTGATGGATTTTAGAAGCATGCTTGATGAAATCTTTATTGGCAATCATATAGCCACATCTCCAGCCAGGCATTGCATAAGACTTTGAATAAGACTGACAAACAATAATTTTATCCTTTAAATCTGCGTATCTTACAAATCCGGGTTTACGATTCTCATAGATGATTTGATTATAAACATCATCACAAATCACATAGATAGGTTTATCCTTTATTGCTTGATAAATTACCTCATAGGTCTCGTCGTTAAAAACGGAGCCTGTAGGATTATTTGGAGAGGTAAGAATGATAGCTTTTGTTTTAGGACTTATCGCCTTTGTAATTTGTTCCTTTGTAATTTGAAAATCTGTTAGGGTAGTATCTATAGTGACCAGATTTGCCCCCATAAATTCCACCATTTGTCGATACATAGGGTAGGCTGGATTAGGTACAATCACCTCATCCTCTGGATTTAGCATAGTAAAAAGCGCACTTGTTAAAGCTTCAGTAGAACCATGTGTAATGATGATTTCTTCAGGAGAACATTCAAAAGAGTTTACTCTTTTTTCATATGTGCAGATTTTTTTTCTTAAATCTAAGAAGCCAGGTGTAGGACCATATTTGGTCTTATGTTCATTTAAGGCTTTTATTGCTTCATTAGAAATTTCATCAGGAGTATTAAAATCTGGTTCACCTAAGGTTAAAATCACATTTGCTCCAACCTCTTTAGCATAATCATTAAATTGCCTTATTTTTGAGGTTTCAACTTTTAGTATTCTCTTATTCAAGGATATCATATCTATCTCTCCTTTATTCTTTTAGTATCATTATAGCATAAATCAAGAATTTTATTGCTAAAAAATTCTAGTTTTATGATATACTTTTAAAGAGATAAGACTTGGAGGGATTAAAATGGATGTTTCTCGTATATCAAAAAAATATCAGATAAGAAAAATAACAGAAAAGAATATCCCAGAGGTTTTAGAATTGTGTTTAGGAAATCCTCTATATTATAAGCACTGTCCACCGATGGTGACATTTGAGAGTATAAGAGAAGATTTGAAAAAGCTACCTCCAAGAAAAACTCTTGAAGATAAATTTTATATTGGATTTTATGAAGAGGAAACCTTAGTGGCTGTAATGGATTTGATATTGAAATATCCAAATGAGCAAACTATCTTTATTGGCTTTTTTATGATGAATAAAAGGCTTCAAGGAAAAGGTATCGGGAGCCAAATTATAAAAGATACTTTAGAATATTTTATGCCAAATTATAAATATGTACGTTTGGGGTATGTGTCAGGAAATAAAGAAAGTGAAGGCTTTTGGTTGAAGAATCACTTTCAACCTACAGGAGTAGTGGTAAAGGAAGATGCTTATTCTATTGTGGTAGTAGAAAGAAATTTGGAGGAGTAAAAAATGGTTATAAGTTTTGATAATGTCTCATTTAAATATATAGATAGAATGCTTTTAGATCATACAAGTTTCTCTATAACTGATCAGGATAAGGTGGGTATTATCGGTGTTAACGGAACTGGAAAAACAACTCTGTTAAAACTCATATTAGGTATAGAAAAACCTATTTCCGGAACGATTATCAAATCTGGCGGGATGATAATCAATTATCTTCCTCAAGATCCTATGTTTGAAAATGGAGTTTCTCTATTAGATATTGTTATGGCAGATAGTACCAAGGAACATCCTATTGCAGATTATGAAGCTAAGTCAATCCTATCTAAGCTAGGTCTTACAGACTATGACACCACTGCTACACATTTATCCGGTGGTCAAAAGAAAAGATTAGCTTTAGCCAAGGTGTTAGTAACCTATTGTGATTTTTTAATTTTAGATGAACCAACCAATCATCTAGATAATGAGATGATTTTGTGGTTGGAAAAATACTTGATGCGATTTAAAAAAGGATTATTAATGGTAACGCATGACCGTTATTTTTTGCAACGAGCTTGTAATAAAATGTTAGAATTAGATTATGGTAAGGTTTATCTATATGATGCCAACTATGATTTGTTTTTAAACCTAAAAGCGGAACGTTTAGAGAATGAAAAGAAAGAACAACAAAAGTTGAAAAGTATCTTGAAAAAAGAAGCAGAGTGGATGCATAGAGGTGTTGAAGCTAGAAGAACAAAAAGTAAAAGTAGAATAGAGCGATTCGAAAAAATGTCAGAGATAACTTTTCATGAGACAAAGGAAATGGCTTTTTCTTCAAAGGAAACTTATCTAGGAAAAACATTAATAGAGATGAAAAATGGATCTAAAGCATACGGAAATTTAGAGCTGTTTCAAAATGTTTCTTTTTCATTAAAAAGAAATGATGTCATAGGTATTGTTGGAGACAATGGTGCAGGGAAAACAACCTTATTTAAAATTTTAATGAAAGAAGAACAGCTAGATCAAGGAGAACTCATACTAGGAGAAACATTAAAGATTGGATATTTTTCACAAATAGCAGATTGGATGGATCCAGATATCCGTGTTATTGATTATATAAAAGAAGAACAATCTTTAATTGAAACTTTAGATGGAACAATTTCAGCTAGTGAACTATTAGAACGTTTTTTATTTGATTCCAACTTACAATATACGAAAGTAAAGATGTTATCTGGTGGAGAAAAAAGAAGACTTCAGCTAGTAAGAGTATTGATGAAAAATCCTAACGTTTTACTTTTAGATGAACCAACTAATGACTTAGATATTTATACAATTGAAATATTAGAAGATTATATCGAATCCTTTAAAGGACCCGTGCTTGTTGTGAGTCATGACCGGTATTTTTTAGATAAAATATGTAATCAGCTTCTTGTGTATGAAAATAAAACCATACAACCCTATCTATTATCTTTTAGTGAATTTTTAGAACAACTTCAAAGTCAAAAGAATACAGTATCTATATCTAAAGGAGTAAATAAGTCTAAAGAAAATAAATTTCCTGCAAAGCTAAGAAATGAACAAACCAAGCTAGAACAAGATATTGAACTATATGAAAGTCAATTAAAAGAAATTACTTTATCTATGGAAACACTCACTACAGATTATGTAAAGCTTATGGAAAAAGAACAAGAGAAAAAAGATTTAGAAACAAAACTGGATGCAGCTATTACAAGGTTATTTGAAATTGAAGAAATTAAGGAACAATATAAATCATAAAAAATGAAGGTGAACTTATGTCAAAACAATATTGGAAAGCTGGGAATATGCTTTATCCTTTGCCAGCAGTTCTTGTGAGTTTGCAAGATAAAAATGGAAAAAATAATATTATAACAGTTGCATGGACAGGCACTTGTTGTACGAACCCACCTATGATCTATATTTCTGTAAGACCGGAACGTTATTCTTATTCTATATTAAAAGAAACAAAAGAGTTTGTTATTAATTTGACAACAGAGGATTTAGTTTATGCAACAGATTATTGTGGAGTGACTTCAGGAAAAGACGTCAATAAGTTTGAAAAAACCAAGTTAACTCCTATGGCATCTAAATATGTCAAAGCCCCTAGTATTAAGGAGTCTCCTGTAAATATAGAATGTAGAATTAAAGAAATTATACCATTAGGATCTCATGATATGTTTCTTGCAGAGGTATTAGGTGTAACAGTAGAGGAATCCTATTTAGATCAGAATAATCGCTTTAATTTAGAAGAATCAAATCCAATTACTTATTCACATGGAAAGTATTATGCACTTGGAAAGAATTTAGGTAAGTTTGGATATTCAATTAAAAAATCTTAAATCTTGTTTAATAAATCAACTTTATTAATGGCTTCTAATTTGGTAAGAACAAATCTCTTTTTGCCAACATCCTTAATAGAAGCCCCACATAGATAGATTGTATTATCTATAATGATAAATCTATCGTGTATCTTATTTGTTTTAATAACAGTAAGATTGTGATTGATATTAAACTTATCTATATCTTGATTTGTAAGTGTAGAAGATGGATAAGTATAGATAGAGATATGCCTACAAGCATATCTAATACAGATAAATCTACATAACCATCAATAATAATGATAGAAAATTTTGCAGAAGTAAATAGTTGTTTCATATAAGAATAGGCATCAAAAATCTCTCCTTCATAGAATAGCTTATCTGATAATAGAGAAGTAGGATTAGAAAGACTTTATATATCTTTAGAATGCTGAATATCATGTTCTAGTAATGTATTTACTTTATTATTCAAGCTAACTAAATTTTCTTGACATTCTAAGCAACGTTTTTCATTTATTGAATATCCATTCAACATATATTGTTTTAAGATAGAGGTAGCCCATTTACGGAAGAGGATACCTCTTTCAGATTTTACACGGTAGCCGACTGCAAGGATGACATCTAAATCATAATACTGAAGTGTTCTTTTGATTCGTCTTTTTTCTTCTTGTTGAACTGTCTCAAAATTTGCGACAGTTGAATTCTTTGCCTCCTCTTTTAGAGCGCTTAGAATATGCTTTCCTATTGTTTTGATATCCCTATTAAATAATGAAGCTATCTGTGTTCTATTTAACCAAACAGTATCCTCTTGTGGACTCACATTCACATCAAGCGAGAATTCCCCATCTTCAAATTTGATTAAATCATAGTTGTTTTTGTTATTTAACATATTAATTTCCTCCTTTTTTGAGAAATAATAAAGGCTTACCCTTTCGGATAAGCCCATAGTGTTTTTTTAAATTGTAAAAATGGTTTACACCAAACATTTACTTTTTTATTTCTCATAGGATTATTATAGCATAAGAGGAATAAAAAAGATAGATAGAATAGAATTAAATTTTCTTCATGATGCATAAGATGAAATGAAGAATTAGAGATATTTATTTGTAATAGGAAATGAATATAAGAACATTATTTATCATTTACTACCATTTATCGAACATTTGATAACATTGTATAGATTTTTTTGTATTTTAGTGGTATGATATGAATTGCAAATGAAGAAAGGATATGTTCATATGTTAAAAACAGAGTATATTAAGAGAGTCTATGAGGATTTAAAAAAGAAAAATGAAAATGAAAAAGAGTTTTTACAAGCGGCATATGAGATTCTAGAATCTTTAGAGCCTTATGTAGAAAAGCACCCAGAATTAGAAAAAAATAAGATAATAGAACGCTTTGTTGAGCCAGAGCGTTTTGTACAGTTTAGAGTTGCTTGGATAGATGATAAAGGTGAGGTACAAGTCAATAGAGGATATCGTGTACAGTACAATTCTAGTATTGGACCTTATAAGGGTGGCTTACGTTTTCATCCGAGTGTAAATGCCTCCATTATAAAATTTTTAGGATTGGAACAGGTATTAAAGAATTCCTTGACTTCGCTTCCTATGGGCGGAGGGAAAGGTGGTTCTGATTTTGATCCTAAGGGAAAATCAGACAATGAAATTATGAGTTTCTGTCAAGCATTTATGACAGAGCTATATCGTCATATTGGAGAGGACACAGATGTGCCTGCAGGAGATATCGGTGTTGGTGGTAGAGAAATCGGATTTTTATATGGTCAATATAAAAGAATTCAAAATAAAACAGTTGGTGTTTTAACAGGAAAAGGAATTCCCTTTGGTGGTTCTTTAGCTCGTACTGAGGCAACAGGATATGGATTATGTTACTTTACAGAAGAGGCTTTAAAGGTAATGAAAAAGGATTCCTTTAAAGGCAAAACGGTTGTAATATCTGGCTCTGGTAATGTTGCAATCTATGCTTGTAAGAAAGCAACTGAGCTTGGAGCCAAGGTGGTTGCTATGAGTGATTCTAATGGGTATATATATGATTCAAAAGGCATTAAATTAGATGTAATCCAAGAAATCAAGGAAGTTAGAAGAGGTAGAATCAAAGAATATCTAGAAAAAGTTCCAACAGCTTCTTATCATGAAGCAGCAAAAGGAATTTGGCAGATTCCTTGTGATATAGCACTTCCTTGTGCAACTCAAAATGAGCTTGATTTAGAAGATGCTAAAGTATTAGTTCAAAATGGTGTTATTGCAGTATGTGAGGGGGCAAATATGCCTTCCACCTTAGATGCTGCAAAATACTTTATGGAGCATAAAATTGTTTATGGTCCTGCAAAGGCAGCAAATGCTGGTGGTGTTGCCACTTCTGGTTTAGAGATGTGTCAAAATTCAGCTAGACTTAGCTGGAGCTTTGAAGAGGTCGATAAAAAGCTAAAAGAAATTATGATGAATATTTTCCATAATACTTATGATACTGCAGTAAGCTTAGGAAATCCTTATGATACACTTTCTGGAGCCAATATTGCTGGATTCGAAAAGGTTTCAAAGGCTATGCTAGCTTTAGGTGTTTATTAATTCCTCATTTTTGAGGAATTTTCTTTTCTATAGTTTCTTTTTTGTTTAAAACATTATATAATAGTAAATAGGTATGGGAGTTGGACGAATGAGTCAAACAGTAGAGCATTGGCTTTCTTTTAAAAAAGATAGATTGAATGAAATGAAGATGATAAAAAAAGAAGTTGTACAGGATTTTATTCAATCTACTTGGGAGATTTTGTTTCCAGGCTTTAGTGATGAAATTTTAGATAGAAATACATATTTTGAATTAAAGCTGAATGCTTTAAAAAGAAATTTAATATTACTTATTCATAGCATTGAACAGATGCTTAAAATAAAGTTAGATACAAATGCTTTAGTTGAAGAATTTGTAGAACAGTTACCAAAGATTGATGAGGAATTGGGTATGGATTTAGAAGCTATCTTTGATGGAGATCCCGCCTCAAACTCAAAAACAGAAATCATTTTATGCTATCCAGGATTTTATGCAATATTTATGTATCGCATTGCCCATAAGCTTTCAAAACTAGATATTCCCTTGTTGCCAAGAATGTTAAGTGAAGAGGCACATAGTAGAACTGGAATCGATATTCATCCTTCTGCAACTATTGGACATCACTTCTTTATCGACCATGGGACAGGAGTTGTTATAGGAGAAACAACTTGTATTGGGAACTACGTTAAAATATACCAAGGTGTTACACTAGGAGCTTTATCCTTAAAGGATGGGCATAAGCTCAAGGGAACCAAAAGGCATCCTACCATATTAGATCACGTGACAATTTATTCTGAAGCCTCTATTTTTGGTGGAGAAACAATAATTGGACCGAATGTGACAATAGGGAGTAATGCTTTTATCACATCAAGTGTTCCAGCAAATAGTGTGATTTCTAAGGCGGATGAAAAGAAAAAATTATAATAGCGAGGTTCAAAATGAAATATTATTTAGGAATTGATGTAGGAACTAGTGGAACGAAAACAGTGTGCTTTAATGAATCGGGTGAAGTAATGACTTCAAAATCATATGCATATGATATGACAGTTCCAAAGCCGGGGTATGCAGAAGAAAATCCATTAGACTGGTTTACTGCAACAAAGGAAACTATTAAGGCTGTTACAAAGGAAGGATATCCTATTTCGGGAATAGGCTTATCTGGACAGATGCATGGATTGGTCTTGCTAGATGAAAATGATCAAGTTTTAAGACCAAGCATCATATGGTGTGATAACAGAGCTATAAACGAAGCAGAAGAGCTTGTTCATAATTTTGGAAATCAAAGAATGCAGAAAATAACAGGAAATTCTGTGATTCCTTCTTTCACATTATCTAAGCTATTATGGGTAAAAAGAAATGAACCTGAAATCTACAAAAAAATTGATAAAATTATGCTTCCGAAGGATTATGTGAGATATGCATTAACAGGAAGCTTTACTACAGAGTATTCTGATGCTTCAGGAATGCAGATGGTAGATATCCATCATAAATGTTTTTCTAAAGATATTTTAGATTATATGGGTTTATCTTTGGACAAACTTCCAAGGCTACTAGAATCCAGTGAGATTAGTGGTTACATAAAAAAAGATTTAGCAGAAGAATTAAGCTTAAGTGAGAAATGTTTTGTCGTAGGTGGAGCTGGCGACCAAGCTGCTGCAGCGATAGGAAATGGGATTATTGAGCGGGGAGATTTAAGCTTGGTTTTAGGATCATCTGGTGTTGTTTTTTCGCCAATTCATAAAGAGGATATAGAGGACAACCCATTACAGATATTTATGCATGCTGTTCCAAATACCTACCATATTATGGGAGTTACCAATGGTTGTGGACTTTCCTATAAGTGGTTAAAAGAAACGCTATTTGAAAGTACGGATTATAACACTTTAAATGAAAAGGCTAGTGCTTCTAAGCCACTTGCTAATGGATTAATATATTTACCCTATTTGAATGGGGAAAGAACACCACATTTAGATCCTTATGCTTCAGGAACATTTATTGGTATTAGACAAAACACTAAAGATTCTGATATAATAAGAGCTGTATTAGAAGGAGTTAGCTATAGTCTTAAGGATTGCTATAGCTTGCTACCAAAACAGCAATATCACATCAGAGCTTCTGGTGGTGGGGCTAAAGGAACTCTTTGGAGAACTATTTTAGCTTCAGCCTTTAATACTCCAATTGAACGGATTGTTCAGGATGAGGGTGGAGCCTTAGGAGTTGCAATACTTGCGATGGTTGCAGATCATATCTATCCGTCTGTTAAGGATGCTACAGATAAAATTATAAAAGTATTAGACATTACTGAACCTAATAAAAATTGGATAGAGCAGTATTCTAAAGGCCATGAGCTTTATAAAGATGCTTATTTAAGTTTAAAAAAATATTATAAAAAAGCTTTTGAAATATAGGAGGAAGAAAAGATGAAAGAATATTTTAAAGTAGGAAAAATTGCATATGAGGGTCCAAAATCAACGAATCCTTTAGCTTTTAAGTATTATAACAAGGATGAAGTGATTTTAGGGAAGCCTATGCATGAGCATTTAAAATTCGCAATGAGCTGGTGGCATACTCTATGTGCTAAGGGATCTGACCAATTTGGTTCAAACACAATGGTAAGAACCTTTGAAGCAAATGATCCTTTACAGGAAGCATATCAAAAGGTAGATGCAGGTTTTGAATTTATGGACAAACTAGGCATTGAGTATTTTTGTTTCCATGATCGTGATTTAGCACCTGAAATGCCAACTTTAAAGGAATCTAATGAAGCATTAGATAAGGTTTCAGATTATGTATTGGAAAAGATGAAAGGAACCAATATCAAATGCTTATGGGGAACGGCAAACTGCTTTAACCATAAGAGATATTTAGCAGGTGCAGGGACAAGCCCTAATGCTGATGTATTTGCATATGCAGCTGCACAGATTAAAAAGGCAATGGATACTACAAAGAAGCTTGGTGGTAAGAACTATGTCTTCTGGGGTGGAAGAGAAGGTTATGATACTTTATTAAACACAGATGTGAAACAAGAACTTGACCATTATGCAACTCTTTTAACTCTTGCAAGAGATTATAATAAAAAGATTGGTTTAAATGCCCAACTTTTAATTGAGCCAAAACCAAAGGAGCCAACAAAGCATCAATATGATTTTGATGTTCAAACTGTATTAGGCTTCTTAAGAACATATGGATTAGAAAAAGATTTCAAAATGAATATTGAGGCAAATCATGCAACTTTAGCCATTCATACCTTCAATCATGAACTCAATGTAGCTAGAATTAATGGCGTATTAGGATCAATTGATGCCAACCAAGGAGATATGCTTTTAGGCTGGGATACAGATCAATTTCCAACAAATCTTTATGATGCTATCCTAGCAATGTATGAGGTTTTATTAAATGGTGGCTTAGGTACAGGTGGTCTAAACTTTGATGCTAAGGTTCGCCGTCAAAGCTTTACAGATGAAGATTTATTTATCTCTTATATTGCTGGTATGGATACCTTTGCAAGAGGCTTACGTATTGCTGCAAAATTACTAGAGGATAAAGTGTTTGAAAACTTTAAGGCAGAACGTTATCAATCCTATACAACAGGTATTGGTAAGAAAATTGCAGAGAAGAAAGTGACCTTAGAAGAATTAAGTGAGTATGCCTTAGCTCATGACCAAATTGAAAATGCATCAGGACGTCAAGAATGGCTTGAGGCAATTTTAAATCAATATATTTAATGAATGAGGTAGTATATGAAGGTAGAGTATTATAGAGAATATAGTCCTACTCTAGGAAGGGATATGGAGTATAAGGTATTTGGACATGCAGGAAAGCCTTGCATTGCTTTTCCTTGTCAAAATGGAAGATTTTTCGATTATGAAAATCGAGGACTAATTGAGGCAATGCGTTGGTATATTGACCAAGGAAAAATACAAGTTTTTTGCGTGGATTCTATTGATGGAGAATCTTGGAGTGATGTGAATAAGAATCCTCGGTGGAGAATCGAAGCACAAGAGGCATATTTCAATTATATCATTAATGAAATAGTGCATCGTGTCTATGAGATTAATACCTATGGGAATGGTGGAGGTGTAGCTTCTGGAATTCTGGCTTTTGGATGCTCTATGGGAGCATATCATGCTATGAATTTCTTTATGAGAAAGCCAGATATTTTTGACGCTGTTTTAGCACTTTCTGGAATTTATCACTCAGGGTTCTTCTTTAAGAATTATGCTGATGATTTGACTTTCTTAAATTCTCCGTTAGATTCTATGCGTTGTATGGATATGAATCATCCTTATTTAGATTTGTATCGTAGAGCAAGAATTATTGTCTGTGTAGGCCAAGGAGCATGGGAAGAAGAATGCTTAAATGATACAAGAGCGCTAGACTTTGAATTTAGTCGTCATTCTGTCCCTGCATGGTTTGATTATTGGGGATATGATCGTCCACATGATTGGCCAAGCTGGTTAGAACAGACTCCACATTTCCTATATCACATTTTAGATTAAAAAAAAGCCATTGCTTATTTGCAATGGCTTTTATGCTTCGTCATCAGAAATCTGTACATATTCAATATAAGAATAAGTGGAATATTTTTCTGCTCTATCGACCATAGCCTTATAAACTAAGTCTCTTAAATAGGAAGCATTATCTTTTGTATTCAATTCTGGTTTTGGATAGAAAGGACCATCAAAGTAAGTTATGATTTTAGGTCTCTTTCCAAATTTGCGTTTTTGATAACAATTTGTAAGTGCAAATACAGGCTTATCAAATAAGGCTGCATATTTGAAGCTTGTATCATCAAATGGTCTTATTTTTGTATAATATGGCCAAATATGCGCTTCAGGATAAATCGTAATTAATTTTTTTTTGTCTAAATGTTTTTCCAAAGCTTTTAAAAATTTCTTTTTTAAAGATATTTTTTCTGTTAATGGCATAGCCCCTAGATACCCTAACAAAGTTTTAATTCCTTTGATAGATAGTGTTTCTGGTGATACCACAATATAGTTTCTTCTAAATGAGAAGACTAGATTCGGAACAAATGCATCTGCAAGTAAGGTTGTATGGTTTCCATAGAGAATTGCACCTGTTTTTTTAGCTTGCTTCATTAATTTTTTGTTAGCATATTTTTGGTGACAAATAAATTTTGTGATGAACCAAAATAAAGGCTTTGCTATAACAAAATAAACAAAATTTGCAATAAGAAACCAAAATGGAATTTTATGAATGTATTTATAGTTTTCAGGTAGCGATTTTACTTTGATATTTGTTCCTGAAAAATCATCATTTTTTAGATCTTTATAATATTGAATTCGCTTTTTATTTTTTTTCATATAATACAATCCTTGTAAAAATTAGTTCTACATTAGAAATTTTATCAAATTTATTTATCATTATCAAGAAAAATGTCTTTAACTATTGATAAAAATTGAATATTTAAGTAAAATAATGAATAGAAAAGGATTTGGAAAATTATGGAAAATCAAGAAATTGAACAGAAACAGGAAAAGAAACCTGTCAATAATAAAAAGACAATTTTATCCATTTTAGTTGTACTCATTATTACAGCAGTTGTTTTTGTTATTCTTTTTAGTTTCAATGATTTTAATGAAACAATTAAGTTGATAAAAACAGTAAATGGCGTAGATATGGGAAAAGCAGTTTTATGTCTTGTCATTTATGCAATACTCTGGCCAATGTCATTATGCTTTATAGCTATGCAAAATAAGTTTAATGCCAAGTTTTTTGATGTATATTTAATAGGTGAGTCAGAGCATTTCTTTAATGCGATAACACCTTTTGCTACTGGGGGACAGCCTGTTCAGGTGTATTTATTCACCCAAAAGAAGGTAAGGGCAAGTGATTCTACAGGAATCATTGTATCTAATTTTATTGCGTTTATGATAGCAAGTAATATCTATGCAATAGCCTCATTAGTTTTCTATGGAAAGTTTTCGGAAAATTTTGAAGGATCTACTGCTTGGATGATAGGCTTAGGATTCGCGATGAATCTATTTACTCTTGTATTTATGATTATGGTTGCGACCTCTAAAACAGTACGAGATGTGTTGAAAAAGCTTATGCTGCAGTTATGTAAAATTAAATTTATTGGGAAGCATCTTACCAAGGCGGTACCTGCCTTTGAAAAATATTGTGAGAATGCTCAGGTTGCTGCAAAACGTATTTTTTCACATAAGCTTTCCTTTGTTGGAGCTATTTTATTGAAAATGTTGGCTTTATTGTTTTATTATGCAATTCCGTATTATATTTTAAAAGCTTTAGGTGCTGATTTTGGATTTAAGATGATGCCATATATCATTTTAGCTTCAGCTTTTGCAATTACAACAATGGTATGGGTTCCAACACCAGGAGGAACTGGGGGAATAGAGTTTGCATTTAAAACAATTTTCACTGCCTCCTTATTTGGTGCATTATCTGGAGATATTGGATTTACAGGTATGATTTTATGGAGAGCATTAACCTATTACCTTTTAATGATTTTAAGTGCTATAGCTTATGTGGTTTATGAAATTAAGGTGAAGAGATATAAGAAAAAACAAGTACAAATAACAGAGACATCTTTAGAAGAGGAGCAAACTATAGAAGTCAAAGAGGAGTAAAGATATGATACATGTATTACAAACGGGAAATCAGAAAATATTTCATGGCATTTGTTTAAATGTTTTATCTATGATGAAGCATACAAAGGAGCCAATTCACTTGCATATTATGACTATGCAAATTTCATGGTCAAAGGTTCCTAAGATATCAGAAGCATCTGTAGATTATTTAAGAAAAGTGATGAAGAGCTTTAATTTTGAAAATGAAGTTTCTTATTATGATATTTCAGAAGATTTTGAGGCCACCTTTAAGAATACACCAAATATGGATCCTAAATATTCTCCAGCTTCTTTGATTCGACTTTTATTTCCTAAATATATTGATTGTGATAAATTAATCTATTTAGATGCAGATACAATGACCTGTTCTTCCTTAGAAGAATTTAAAAAAATTGATATTGAAGACAAAGAAATGGCGGTTTGTTTAGATTATTTAGGTAAGTTTTGGATTAAAAAGGACTATTTTAATTCAGGTGTTCTTTATATCAATGTGAAAAAAGTAAAAGAAACTCAGCTTTTTGAGAATGCAGTTAAATTACTTCAACAAAAGAAATTATATTTTTCTGATCAGTCTGCTTTATATATGTTTTGTAAGGAAAAGGTATATATTCCTTTCCGTTTTAATGAACAGCGAAGTATTAAATCAGATACTGTTGTTAAGCACTTTTGTAAGGGGATAAGATATTTACCTTTCTTCAAGGTGTATAATTACAAACAATGGAATGTAAAAAAGCTTCATAGTTTTTTCAAAATGCATGATTTTGATGACATTTTTGAGCAGTATGAGCGTATTTTCCCTATGGAAGCAAAGCTAGAATATTAAAGAGTTAGATATCCCCTTTCTTTTAGGGGATTATTTTTTTATAAAAAAAATATATTTTTTCTTGTCAAATTTCAAATTTGTTGTATAATTATTTCGTCTATAAAAAATAGATGGTATTCAAGGACTCATTCCTTAAAAAATATAGAGGAAAGGAAAAAGAGGCGAAGAACTTAAAAATTGTTCTTCAAGTTCGGTAAATTGCGGTGGGTAAACCAATTATCGAATTGCACAATATTGTGAAGCAGTATGGTGCAGTAACTGTCGTAGACAATATTAATTTAACAATTTATGAAAATGAATTTCTTACCCTATTGGGACCATCTGGTTGTGGTAAGACAACAACATTACGTATGATTGGTGGATTTGAAAATCCGGATTCTGGTCAAATCGTTGTAAATGGTAAAGAGATTAATGATCTTCCAGCTTATGCAAGACCAATCAACACAGTGTTTCAAAGGTATGCGTTATTTCCACATTTGAATGTTTTTAATAATGTGGCCTTTGGTTTAAAAAATCGTGGCCGAAAATTTATGATAGAGTTTTTTGGCGGTAAAGAGGCTTTAAAGGAAGAAATTACAAAAGACAAATTATCCTTAGGCGTTCCGGAGGAAAAGGCACACAAAATCACTTTTTTTGATATGAACTGGAAGCTTAAAGAAAAATTAAAGAGCGCTGTTAAAGCTGCCTTAGAAATGGTGAATTTGGCTGGGTTTGAGGACCGGAAAATTAATAATATGTCTGGTGGTCAAATGCAGAGAGTAGCTATTGCAAGAGCCATTATCTTAAAGCCAAAAATTCTTTTACTAGATGAACCATTATCAGCTCTAGATTTAAAACTTAGACAAAACATGCAATATGAGCTTAAGGAAATGCAAAGAGATTTAGGAATTACCTTTATCTTTGTTACGCATGATCAAGAGGAAGCTATGGTTATGTCAGATCGTATTGTCGTGATGAAGGATGGCATTATTCAGCAGCTAGGTACTCCAAAGGATATTTATAATGAACCAGTCAATCGTTTTGTTGCTAATTTTATTGGAGAGTCTAATATTGTTCGTGGAGTGTATGTGAAGAAGAACTTAGTTCGTTTCTTAGATGTAGATTTTGAATGTGTTGGCTACCAATTTGAGGATGGAGAGGTAGTTGATGTCGTCATACGTCCAGAAGACTGGGATGTTGTACCTCTTAAGAAAGCTAAGCTTGTAGGAAATGTGACATCCTCTATTTTTAAAGGTGTACATTATGAATTGTGTGTGGATTTACAAGGACAAGAGTTTGTGGTTCACACCTATGAAGATATAAAAACAGGACAAAAGGTTGGGTTATCTGTTGACCCATATGAAATCTGCTTGATGAAGGAAGACGGCTCATGCAAAACCATCGTAACAGAGTAGCTAAGCCTCATCCAGCGGGTAATCATCATTTAGATCGTCTTGCAAGACCATATATGTACTGGCTTTATGTTTTGGCCTGTTTTCCAGTACTGATTATGTTTTGCTTGATGTTTGTTGATACAGAGGGTATTCAGTTTAGTGGCATGCAATTTACTGTAAACAATTTCGCAATTATTGGAACAGAATCTGTTTTAATTGCCTTTTGGAATTCCTTAAAGTATAGTATATTAACAACTATTCTTTGTATCTTTTTTGGATATTTATTAGCATATAGCTTATACAAATCAAAAATTAAAAATAAATATATGATATTGTTGTTGTTAATCTTACCGATGTGGACGAATGTGCTTTTAAGAATCAATGCACTTGCCTCCATCTTCAAGCCTGAAAATATCTTATCTGATATCTTTCATATACCAGGCTTAAATATTATTGGTACAGATTGGGCAATTCTCTTAGGAATGGTATTTACCTATTTACCCTTTATTGTATTACCTATCTATACCTCATTAGAAAAAATAGATCCTTATTTAGAGGAAGCTGCTTTAGATTTAGGAGTAACAAATTTCACTAAGTTTTGGAAGGTCATTGTGCCATTATCCTTAAAGGGGGTTGTCTCTGGTTCTATGATGGTTTTACTTCCATGTTTATCTGGATTTGCTATCCCTAAGGTATTAGGTGCAGGAAATATTTTACTTATTGGTAATATAATTGAACAGAGTTTTATCAATATGAGCTATAATCAAGGAGCTGTTTTGGCAATTATTGTTCTTGTGATTATATTAGGCTCTATCCTTTTAATCAATAAAATTGATAAGGAAGGAGAGACGCTAATATGATGACTGAAGAAGTGAAATTTCCAAAGGCTACTTTAGGAGAATATGGCTACAAGGATTATCGCGCTTTGGCTATGGTGTGGAAAGTGGTTAAGATTATCTTAGTTGTCTTTTCAATCTTTATGCTATATTTATCTGTGATTGTTATCGCCATCCAATCCTTTAATTCTAGCGCTTCAACTACAGAGTTTCAAGGATTTACCTTTGATAACTATATCCAAATGTTTTCTAAGAGAAGTCTTACAAATTCAATTAAAAATACATTTTTAGTTTCTATTACTGCTACATTGATAGCTGCAGTATTAGGAACATTTGTTGCAATAGGTATTTTTTATCTACCACCTAAGGTAAAATCAAGATTAATGCTTTTGAACAATATACCTTTGCTAAATGCAGATATCGTTACGGGTATATCCTTAATGCTGATTTTCTCTTTATTGTTACCAATAAATAGACATATTTTTGGGTTTTGGACAATCTTGATTGCACATTTGTTCTTTATATTTCCATACATCATTTTATCTGTTTTACCTAAAATGAAAGAAATTGATCCGAATTTAATGGATGCGAGTATGGATTTGGGAATCAAGCCTTTAAAATCTGTAATTCGTGTTTTAATTCCTGCCATCCGTGGAGGTATATTTTCAGGCGTTGTGTTAGCCTTTACGATTAGCTTTGAGGATTTCGTGGTTGGTTATTTTACAACAGGAAATGGATTTAATACTTTATCGATATGGATTTACTCCTCTATAGGAAAGAAGTCTTTATTCCCAGGTGTATATGCCTTTTCAACTGCGTTAACTTTTATCTCTATGGTATTAATCATCTTATATGCAATTTGGACGAAAGGAAGAAGAAGCCATGCGAAAAAGAATTAGTTTTATATTTCTTAGTTTATTCTTCCTACTCGGTCTTTGTTCTTGTCAAAGAAGAAATGTCTTATTATTCTTGAATTGGGGAGAATATGTTGATGAAGAGATGCTAGAGGAATTTGAAAGTTTGTATAATTGTGAAGTGGCAATGGAGCTTGGCGAGTCCAATGAACTCTTTTATTCTAAAATTAGTGCTGGAACAACTTGCTTTGATGTGATGTGTCCATCTGATTATATGGTTTTAAAGATGGCACAAAATGACATGCTGCAAGAAATTGATTTTAGCCGTATTCCAAATTATAATCTAGAAGATAGAATGCCTGGTGTGAAAGGTATTGCTGAAACACTAGAAGAGAAAAAAGAGGGGATAACTTCCTATTATGTTCCATATTTATGGGGGACATGGGGAATTGTTTACTCTACCTATAAGGAAGGATTAAAAGAGGCTGTAACAACTGCACCAAATGAATGGGCATCCTTATTCGATAGAAATAGCCTTCCTTCAGGAACTAAAGTGGCAATGTATGATTCTAATCTACATGCCTATTATGCAGCCTGTAGATATTTAGGCTTTGATACAGAAGCGGAGCTTTCTAAAAATGAATTGAATCAAATTTATTCATTGATTAAAAATATGAAATATGACACTTGGGGAACAGATGATATTAAGAAAGATATTGTGGCAAAGAACCGTGATTTAGGTTTTATGTGGACAGGAGATTTCCTATATTATTATTGTGAGAATGTTGCCTCTACTGTTATTGATGCTTATCTTGCTAAAGATGTAGAAATAGAAGACTTTAGTACAATGATAGAAGCAATTACTACAGATGCCGGAATCTACAAGAATAAGTATCAGGTTGGCTTTGATATTTTCATTCCAAGTGACACAATAGCCTTCTGTGATAATTTTGTCATTCCTAAGCATGCTGCTAATTATGATTTGGCTTTAGAATTTATCAACTTTATGTGCGGTAGAGATGAAGGACCTAATCATGTGGACCCTGCATTCAAAAATACATATTATGTAAGCTATAATGCTCCATATGTGGGCTTATATGATGATATTTTAGAACTAAAATCTTTAGAATTTAGTGTAGAGGATTTGGAAGGCTTTACTTCTAAGGATGCATATGATTCTGATTTATATTGGAAGGTATATGATGTTGCTATTGGGATTGCTTTTGATAAGTATTATCCAAAGGAAGAAAAGATACTCCTTCCTAATGGGAAAAAAAAGCATTATAAAGGTGATATTTTAGCAACCTTCTCTAGAAAATATATTAATACAATAAATTCTACTTTTAATAATGCAAAGGCATAAGGACCAGTTTTTACTGGTCTTTTTCTTTTAAATTCTGGTATTTTACTGCATTTTTTAATATTTTTATATAAAAAATTAATAAAATTAATACAAAAATTAAAAAAATTAATTAAATGTGTTGACAAAATTAATTTTTGTTGTAATATATAATTAAAAATCAAGAAAGGAATGATTGTTTATGAAAAAGAAGATATTAGGAAATTGTCCTATTTGTGGAGATAAGCTCATTGTTACAGAATTAAGCTGTAAATGCTGTGACACTAAGCTTTCAGGTGAATTTCAATTGTCTAAGTTTGATTATCTATCTAGAGAGCTTCAGGAATTTGCGTTAATTTTTATCAAGAATGCTGGAAATATTAAGGGAGTGGAAAAAGATTTAGGAGTTTCTTATCCTACTGTGAAAAAGAATTTAGCTGAATTGATTAAGAATTTAGGATATGAGTCAAATAATATTCTTCCTGAAGAGAAAATGTCTAGAGAAGAAATTTTATCTGCATTAAAGCGAAAAGAAATTAGTTTTGAGGAAGCAGAAAAATTATTAAAGGAGATGAATTAAAATGGAAAAGTTTTTAGAAGAATTAAGAAAAGCCTTAGAAGAGGCAAATGTAGAAAATAGAGATGAAATTGTTGCAAAGTATTTAGAGCATTTCTCCTTAGGCCATGAAGCAGGAATGAGTGATGAAGAAATCATAGAGCGTTTTGATTCTATAGAAGATATTGTGCTTACGGCTAGCAAACCTAAGAAGGACTCTTCCGCATTTGATGTGACATTAGATTTGGAGTGCTTTTCTGATTTCAATATCGAAAGAAAAGAGGAATGCACTGGCATAGAATTTGATATTGATGAGGATGCTTTCAAATATGTATCAATTGTGAGAGAAAGGAATAACATTCATTTAAAAAGTAAAGTATTTGGTTCTTTCAAAAGAAGACATTTTGAAGGAAAGATGTATGTGGGATCTAATGTTCAATTTGGTCAATTCATAATCAACAATGTGAATTGTGATGTCACTTGTGATTTTAGAATTCAATGTACAGATTTTTCTTTATCAAATGTAAATGGGGATGTAAATGATTTAAATATCATTGCAGAGGAATCAATTGTAATCAATAATACTAGTGGTGATATTGAACTATACGATGTGGAGGCTCCAATTGTTAAGATTAGCAGTGTATCAGGGGATATTACTGTAGAGGAGATTACAGCAGATACTGTTAAACTTTCTACAGTTTCAGGAGATATTAGTATACAAATTTCCAATGATGCTGAATACACTATGAGTACTGTAAGTGGGGATATTCGAATTGAAGAAGGTGCAGATGATACCAAGGTTAAGGTTACAACCGTTTCAGGAGAGGTTGAAATTAGCGGAAAGGTCATCAGCAAAAGTATTTCTGAAATCATCAAAAATAGCTTTAAGTTTAAGTGTTAAAAAGGTGGTGCTTTTATGAAAAAGAATACTTTCTTTCGAACATTAGGAAGACAGATTCATTTGATTAAAACATCTAAACTGAGTTCTATTTATTTTTACTGGCCAATGATTGCTTTATTTGGTGGTTGTATTCCGGTTATCGGGGTATTCTATTCTAAGCTAATCATTGAGTGTATTTCTCAAAATAGATCTAGGAATGATTTAATTTTGATCATAGGCGTTCTCACAGGAGCATCCATTCTTTGTTATACTATATCTAGTATATTTAGGGGCATTACGGATACAAATTATTGGTGCCTTAGAGAAACGGAATTCCAGCGTGTTATAAAGCTGTATTCTGAGGTGGACTATGAGAAAATAGAAAATCCTCACTTTCAAGATGAAGTTAATGTGGGTTTTGAGGCTTTACAAAGCGATGGTTGGGGATTTCAGCCTGTATATAAGAATTTAGAAAATATTTTTAAAAGCTTAATTAGTATTATTCTATTTAGTGTTATTTTATCTTTATTTAATGTTTGGATTGCACTATTGTGTCTTTGTTCTACCCTTGTTACGGCCTTAGCGAACCAAGGGGTTACAAGATATATCAATAAACGCAAGAAGGATAGGGCGCACTCTAGTAGACAAAAATATTATTTTTATAATACATGTAGTGATTTTTCTTATGGTAAGGATATTCGTGTCTTTGGACTAAAGAATTTTCTGATGGAAAAATATAAGGATAAATCCTTAAGCTACATTAAAATTTTTGCTGCCATAGGAAATAAGAGATTTCTTTATTCCTTGTTTGGTTTACTAATGCTACTTATAGAAGATGGACTTTCCTATTATTTTATCATCAAAGCCTATTTTGATAAGGCAATCACAATTGCTGATGTTTCCTTATACATCACAACGATTGTTGCCTTTACAACTGTTTTAAGAAATTTTGCTTCTGAGATTACAACTTGTATAACTAATGTCAAATTAACAGAATCCTATTTTGACTTTTTAGACAACCAAGAGATTTATAAAACATCAGGCACAATCACAGATATTTGCTTAGATGCGGCTCCTAAAATTGAATTTAAAAATGTTTGGTTTAAATATCCTGATACAGAGAAATGGATTTTAAAGGATTTTAACTTTACTATATTTCCAGGTGAAAAATTAGCTATTGTTGGAGAAAATGGTGCTGGTAAGACAACCATTATTAAATTGATTTGTGGTTTATTTAAACCAACAAAAGGAGAGATATTTATAAATGGGATTCCAGTAGATCAATTTGATAAAGAATCTTATTACAAGATGTTTAGCACAGTATTTCAGGATTTTGACATCTTTGCTTGTAGTATAATGGAAAATGTTATTGGTACAGATCAATCAAAAGAAGCTTATCTTCGAGGGAAGGATTGTTTAGAGCGTGTTGGATTAGGAGAGTATATTGAAAATTTACCTTTAGCGTATGATACTCCAATGCTTAAGGTCATTGATGAAAATGGTGTGGATATGTCAGGTGGGCAAAGACAAAAGCTTGCCATTGCTAGAGCTCTATATAAGAATGGAAATGTTGTTATTTTAGATGAACCAACGAGTGCCTTAGATGCTTTAGCAGAAGCAGAAATTTATCAGTCTTTTGATGATTTAGTTACCAATAAGACCGCTATCTATATTTCTCATCGTCTTTCTTCTACAAAGTTCTGCGATAAAATTGCTTTCTTTGATTCGGAAGGATTAAAGGAATATGGTACGCATGAAGAACTTTTACAAGCCCAAAAAGGTTATTATCATATGTTTACTGTTCAAGGGAAATATTATCAGGAGGGAGGTAACCCAAATGAAGAAGCCTAAGCATATCCTTTTGAAATTTTTAAAGATTTCTTTTAAGGTGCATAAGTCCTATTTCTTTGTGTTACTCTTTCAAATCTTGATTACTTCTTTAATGACTCTCTTTGGAGCGTATACCCTTTCTTTATTGATTGGTCAAATGGAAAAGGGGGCCTATATCCATACAATCTATATGGGAATAGCACTTGTTGGAGTAGAAGTACTTTTGTCCTTACTAAATCAATTTGCAATCCGCTTGATAGATGTTCATCAGGTTAAAATGAGTGAAGCTATAGAACAGGCTTTATCTGAAAAAATAATGGATTTGCCATTTCAGTATTTAGAAGATCCTCATTATTTAGAACTCAAAAAGAATGCTGAAATGGGAGTGATTAATATGGGTGCCTTATATTCTTTAATGAATAGTGGGGCTAAAATACTTTCAAGCATTGTATCTATTATTGGGCTAATATCTATTATCATTACTTTTGACTGGATGTTAGTTATTGTTCTTGTGATAGGAATTATTTTAAATATTTTGATTGTGTATTTTATGATGAAATCACAGGTCAAGTTTTATAAGGAACTCTTACCAATCAATTTTAAATATGGATATTATCTAAACACATTAATGAGTCCCACTCAATGTAAGGATTTTAGATTATATAGTTTAGGTGAATTGCTGAAAAATAATATGGATAGTTTTTCTAAACAGATGGCAAAAAATTTTAGAAAAGTGAATGTAGGAATGAATTTGTATGATTCTTTAATTTCTGGCTTACGTTATATTCAAATGGCAATTATTTATTGTATGGTAGGGATTAGAACCTTGATTCAGCACTTACCAATTTCTAGCTTCACACTTACCATTTCTTCTGCAATAAGCTTTTCAGATTGTATTACATCCATAATAGAGGCCAATGGACAATATATTCGTGCAATAGAGTATATTACACCTTTAGTGGAACTGATGGAAGTAGCGACAGAGAAAGTAGAAGGAAAGGTAATTTTAGAAAGCTTAGATACGATTTGCTTTGATCATGTGTATTTTAAATATCCAAAAACCGATACCTATGTTTTAGAAGATGTTTCCTTTGAAATTAAAAAGGGTGAAAAGATCTCCATTGTTGGTTTGAATGGAGCAGGGAAGACAACAATTGTCAAACTCATTTGTAGACTATATTCAATTACTGAAGGAGAGATTAGAATTAATGGCATCCCTATTCAGAATTACCAAAAAGAACAATATATCAAAACGATTAGTGCTGTATTTCAGGATTATAAATTATTTGCTTATTCTATAAAAGAAAACATTCATCCACAATTAGAGGAGGAATCTTTAAAATCAATTTGTGAAGAGGTGGGCATCAAAGAAGCAATTGAGTCACTACCTCAAAAATATGATTCTGTACTTTCAAAAAATTATGATGAAGGTGGAGTTGAGTTATCTGGTGGGCAAAGACAAAAGATTGCTATTGCGAGAGCTTTAGCAAAGCATGCTGATTTGTTAATTTTAGATGAACCTACGAGTGCACTAGATCCACTTGCAGAAGCAGAAATTTATGAGAACTTTAATAAAATGGTTCTACATAAAACAGCTATCTATATTTCTCATCGTATGTCCTCATCTATTTTCTGTGATAAAATATTAGTTTTAGAAAATGGTAAGGTTTCTAATTTTGATTCACACGAGAATTTAATGAAAGAAAAGAATAGTCTTTATTATAAACTTTTTACCTCCCAAGCTAAAAACTACAAACTGGCTTAAATTTTAAAAAGATAATTGACATTTTTGCAATATATTGTAAAATTATAGTGAAGGATGGTTAATAAAGATGGAAGAAACAAAAAGAGAAAAATTTACAAGACTTGCAGAAGCTCGTACAAACAATGCTTTAAAGCAAATTTCTTTAATAGGAAATCTTGCAAATACAAGTAATTATGACTATGATGTTCATGATGTGGACAAGATTTTAAAGACTTTACGCAGCGCTGTAAATGAGCTAGAGGTTACTTTCAAAGGTGACAGTAAGTCTAAAAAATTCAGTTTATAGGAGAAAAACACCTAGCCACTATAATAGCTAGGTGTTTTAAAATATGATAATGAAAAAAGAAAAATTTTTAACTATTTATGCAGTGCTAGATGATGAAAGCCAAAAAGAATTAACTTATTTGCAAAATGAAATATTAAAGATATTTCCTAATGGTACTCAAACGATGGGAATTCCTTTTCACATTTCATTAGGGAGCTTTCCAGTAGAACAAAAGGATGCCCTATTAGAGAAAATGAATCAAATTCAAAAGATAAGTGAGCCCAGTGCTATAGAGCTTATAGGTTTAGATCATTTCAATCATCAAGTTATTTTTGTCAAACCAAGATTGACAAAAGAACTAGAGCTCCTTCACAAAGCCTTTGAAGGAAACTATTCGGATGGATTTCCTTGGGAACCCCATATTACACTATATTGTGGTAAAGAAGAAGAGGGAGTAAAAATCCTTGAACAATTTCAGTTGTCTTTAGAAAAATCTTTTATAATAGGGTTAGAGCTGGGTGAGTTTTTTCCAACAAAAATATTGAAGAATTGTAAATTCAAGTAAAAAGAAAAGGGATGTTTAACTAGAAACATCACCTTTTTATTTTTATTCAATTCCACCTGCAGTAGGTCCATACTTAATAGGAGTTGAATCAAGATTTGATTCGTTAACTTGTGTTCCATTAATGAGTAGATTTGTCCACTTCGTATCATCTACACATTTCCATTGTACATTTCTATTCTCATCAAATTGAACGCGCATACCAATAAGAGAATCTACAGTTTGTAAAGTTGTCCAGGTGACAGATTCAGAAGAAAATCTCCATTGAATATTGCTGCCGCTGATACGAACATCAACCGTTTTTTCAGAAGTATAATTTGGTAATTCTGAAAAAGCCTTTAAATTGGTATATTCTGTTTGACTTTTACGTTTCCACTGAATATACCCAGTTTCTTTATCAGCTCTTACGTCGACTTCCTTTAAACTTGAAACGCTAACTAGTAAATTCCATGAATCGTCTTCATCAAATCGCCAACGAATATACCCACTTTCAATTTTTACTTGTGGTACTCTTCCGTCAGAGTAGCCTGAAAGTTCATTAAATGCTCTTATACTTGTCCATTCTGTATCACATTTACGTTTCCATTGAATATGTGTATCGGAAGCTCTTGCTTCTATACCAATCAAATCCTCAGTAGCAATAGAATTTGTCCATGAAAGATCGTTTTTATATTTCCACTGAATATTTGTAGAAGAAACATTTAATTCCATATTACGATTATCTACAAGTGTTTTTGATTCTATAACATAATCTTTATAGGTATATTTCAAGATATACATTTTATCAGTTTTTGTACCATTAACTGTTGTTTTATAAGTAATGTAAGCATAAACGGGAATAGAATTGATTTTGATAAAAGGTAGATTGCCTTTTTTAGGTAGCTTTGGAATGTTATAGATTGTGAAATCATAACGGCTTCTACTTTGTTCCTTAGCAGTTCTAGGACCTGTAGCAATATACTTATTATAAGAACTAGAAGTTTGTTCTACTTTAATCCAATCACTATACATTCCTATGCGAATTGAAACTTGATCTGCTAAATTGACAACATTTCTTGTGTTTTCGTTTTCGTAGATAAATCCTTGGAATTTGATCGTGCCTGATTCATTATCATAATTTGTACAATATAGCACAAATTCAAAATCCAGTTTCGTATTTTTATCTCCATAAATTATTTCCTTTTTGTTTACATCTTCTAATTGACTTGCAAAAGGCGTTACCTTATTTGCATTATAATCAGTAACATACAATACAGGAATTGCAATGATTATAAATAAAACAATTGGAATTAAAATCATCAATATTAAATTGAGTGGTGTTAATTTTGGTAAATGGAAATGAAATTTCCCCTTTTTATTTTCTTTCATATATACTTCACCTCATATGATATCTTCTATTATAACAAATTCTTTACAGAATTTCACTAATAATTATGATATTTTTTTTGTTATTTCATACCTATTTTGTCATATTTAGCATTTAAAAAGGGTTTTTGATTGACTTAAAGGGAGAAAATGGGTATAATAAAAAGTGATTTCAAGTGAAATTTATATCAACAAGGGGGAAACATAATGAGTTTAACTATTTTAAGTTTAAGTGCCTCAATTTGGATTCTTCTTATTGTTTTGTGTTTAATCTTCGGATTAATTATTGGATTAGTGGCAGGTTATTTTATACGTGTTAAGATGCATGAAAAATCTTTTACACGTACAAAGAATGAGGCTGAAAAAATTATTGCGATGGCAGAAGGTGAAGCCGAAAAGAAGAAAAAAGAGGCTTTAACAGAAGCAAAACAAGAAATCGCAAATATGAAAGCTGATGCGGATAGAGACATTAAAGAAAGAAGAAGTGCTGTCGTAGATTTAGAAAATAAGCTAAATCAGCGAGAGGAAACTTTAGATCGTCGTTCTATTAATTTAGATCGACGTGAAGAAATGTTGAATGCTAAAGAAAATAAGATTGATGAAAAGAAAAATGAATTAGAACAACAAAATAATAAGGTTGAAGCCATTTTGAAGCAACAGGAGCAAAAGCTGATTGAGATTGCTGCTTTAACAAAGGAAGAAGCAAAAACAATTATCATGGATCGTGTTCGTGAGGAAATGAGCACAGAAATTGCTACCTATATCAAAGAGGAAGAGGAAAAGGCTCGATTAGAAGTTAAGACAAAGGCAAAGAATATTTTAGCCTTAGCAATTCAAAAATATGCCGGTGAAACTGCTGGAGAAACTACAGTTTCTACAGTATCATTGCCTGTAGAGGAAATGAAAGGACGTATTATTGGTAGAGAGGGGCGTAACATTAGAACCTTAGAATCCTTGACTGGTGTAGATTTGATTATTGACGATACGCCAGAGGCAGTCGTATTATCTGGATTTGATCCAGTACGTAGAGAAATTGCAAAGCGCTCCTTAGAAATTTTAGTTGGCGATGGCCGTATTCATCCAGCAAGAATTGAAGAGGTTGTTGAGCGTTGCCGTGGTGAAGTTGAAATGGCAATTCGTGAAAAAGGTGAGGAAGCTGTATTTAAGGCAGGAATTGGTAAAATACATCCAGATTTAGTTCGTTTAATCGGTCGTTTAAACTATCGTACAAGCTATGGACAAAATGTATTATTACATTCCTTAGAAACTGCAATGATTTCTGGAAAGCTTGCCAGTGAAATTGGAGAAAACGAGGTTATTGCTCGTCGTGCAGGCTTGCTTCATGATATTGGTAAGGCTGTTGATCATGAAATTGAAGGCTCCCACGTAGAAATTGGAGTAGAGCTAGCTAAAAAATATCATGAACCAAAAGAGGTTATTGATGCAATTGCATCTCATCACGAGGATGTTGCTCCAAAGAGTGTAATTGCTGTATTAGTGGCTGCTGCTGATGCATTATCCTCAGCTAGACCAGGAGCCAGAAGTGACTCTTTAGAAAATTATGCAAAGCGTTTAGAGAGTCTAGAAGAGATTTCTAATAATGTTAAGGGTGTTTCTTCATC
>JAIDZC010000032.1 GCA_029057785.1 Anaeroplasmataceae bacterium | reverse complement strand
AATGAAAACAATATTAGTTACAGGAGGAGCAGGATATATCGGCTCCCATACAGTACTAGCATTATTAGAGAAGGATTATGAGGTAGTAGTGATAGATAACCTAGTAAATTCCTCAAAGGAATCCTTAAGAAGAGTAGAGAAGCTAGCAGGAAAGAATGTAAAGTTTTACGAAAAAGATTGTTGTAATGTAAAAGACTTTGAGAAAGTATTTGAAGAGAACAAAATAGATGCAGTCATCCATTTTGCAGGATTGAAGGCAGTAGGAGAATCAGTAGCATTACCATTAAGATATTATGATAACAATTTAACATCGACATTAAATCTATTGAACCTAATGTGTAAGTATGGAGTATACAACCTAGTATTCTCCTCATCAGCAACCGTGTATGGAGATCCAAAGAGTGTACCAATATATGAAGATTTTGAGTTACACGTATTCAACCCATATGGAAGAACAAAGCTAATGATAGAAGACATATTAAGAGACTTGGCAAAGGTAAATCCGAAGTTCAATATAGCATTATTGAGATACTTTAATCCGATAGGAGCACATCCATCAGGGAAGATAGGAGAAAATCCAAATGGAATACCAAACAACCTGGTACCATACATCACCCAGGTAGCAGTTGGCAAGCTAAAGGAATTAGGCGTATTTGGAGATGATTATCCAACACCAGATGGAACAGGAGTAAGAGATTATATTCATGTATGTGATTTAGCAGAAGGACACATATTAGCATTAAACAAGCTATTTAGTGGAAGTGGGCTAGTGACATACAATTTAGGAACAGGAAATGGATATAGTGTATTAGAAGTATTACATGCGATGGAGAAAGCAGTAGGAAAACCAATCCCATATGCAATCAAGCCAAGAAGACCAGGAGACATACCAGCATGTTATGCATCACCAGAGAAAGCATATAAAGAATTAGGCTTTAAAGCGAAGTATAGCATAGAAGAAATGGCAAGAGATGCATGGAACTGGCAAAAAAACAATCCAAATGGATATGAAAATGAATAAATTTTATCCTCTTAGTGAAT
>JAIDZC010000031.1 GCA_029057785.1 Anaeroplasmataceae bacterium | reverse complement strand
GGGGACAGGACGAGAACATACTCGTCCTTTTTTATGCCATAATATTAAATTCCGAAAAAATGCTTGACAAGTTAATATAGATGAACTAAAATATAGTTAACCCATATGAATTAGTTTGCGGAGGTAATATGGATAAGTATTTTGTTGCAAATGCCGTGCTTTCTGTTTTTAGCAAGAACTATATGGATTTGAAAAAAGGGCTGCCTATCCGTCCAAGCGAAATGGGGGTTCTTAATATCATTTCTGAAACGGAAGGTCCGCATACACCCGTAATCTTAGCGGAAATGCTGAAAGTATCTAAACCAATGATTACGGCACATATCATTTCGCTTGAAAATAAAGGATATATTACCAAAAATCCGTCGCCGCAAGATAAACGAGCCTACTACATTCTGCCGACTGAAAAAGCAAAAGCTCTTGTCAAAAAAGCAAAAGCCGATTTAACACATAAACTCGATTGGCTGATAGACGGTCTTGGGCAAGATGATTTTAACGCTTTGGTTGCATTGGCGGAGAAAGCAAATAAAATTATGGAAACAAGCGAGGCAGAATATAATGAGTGAAGAAGCACAAACGACTAATCCGCTTGGTACGGCATCCATTGGCAAAATGCTTGCCAAGTTTGCAATTCCTGCCATTATAAGCAATCTTATTTCATCAATTTACAACATCACCGACCAGATTTTTATTGGTCATAATGTTGGTTTACTCGGCAACGCCGCAACCAATGTAGCATTTCCACTTTCTATTATCTGCACTGCAATCGCTATTTTGTTTGGTTTTGGCGGTGCGGCAAACCTTAATTTAGAGATGGGGCGAGGTAATCAAGAAAAAGGCTCTAAAATTGTAGGAACTGCGTTTGTGTGCCTGCTTATTTCGGGAATCATAATAACAACCATTGTTGCTATTTTCTTAAAACCGCTTATGTGGTGTTTTGGTGCAACAGAACAAAATATCGACTATGCCGTCACCTATGTTTCCGTAACCAATATTGGAATACCGTTCTTACTTTTCAGTACAGGTGGTGCTCATTTAGTAAGAGCCGATGGAAAGCCGACATATTCAATGATTGCCGTCATTGTTGGTGCTGTACTGAACATAGGGCTTGATGCTATACTTGTACCGCGATTCGGTATGGCGGGAGCTGCGTGGGCGACGGTAGCGGGACAGATTGTAAGCGGAATAATCATTTTACTTTATTTGCCACGTTTTCGTTCTTTGAAACTGAGATGGCGGGATTTTATTCCTCGCTGGGAATGTATCAAAACGATTGTCCCTCTCGGCACTTCGGTTTGTATAGGTCAAGTAGCAATTCTTGTACAACAGATTGCGATGAGCAATGTGCTTCGTTCTTATGGGGCGGTATCCGTGTACGGAAGTGATATTCCTCTTGCCGCCATTGGAATTATAAGCAAGGTCAGTATGATAGTTACTGCCGTGGTTCTCGGTTTTGCACAAGGCGGTCAACCGATAATTGGATACAATTACGGTGCTAAAAACTATAACCGAGTGCGTAAAACATTCTTTTATATTGCTGTTGTGTCGTTTGCATTTTCGTGTGTGGCGTTTGTGTGTTTTCAAATATTTCCGCAAGCCATTATAAAATTATTCGGCACGGAAGATGATACCCTATACATTGAATTTGCCGTAAACCTAATGCGTATATATTTATTCTTTATTTTTGTAAACGGTATTCAACCAATAAGTGCAAATTCTTTTCCTGCACTCGGTAAACCGCTCAAAGGAGTATTGTTGTCAATTGCTCGTCCGTTGTTGTTTTTGCTTCCGCTTTTTCTGCTACCACTTGCGATTGGAATAGACGGTGTTGCCTATGCAGGGTTAATTGCCGACGGTGTAATTTTTATAATTGCCGCCACAATGTGGATTGTTGAATTCAAGAAGATGCCGAAGAATAACATCAAGGAAAACAATGAGCAATCTAATATTAAAGAGGTGTAATTATGCAAAACAATGAAATTGAAAAAGCCATACCGTGGAATCCGTGGCACGGGTGTAAAAAAGTAAGTGCGGGCTGCAAAAACTGTTTTGTTTACAAAATGGATCAGCGATACGGCAGAGATACAACTATAATCGAAAAAGGTAAAACTACATATGAGCTGAAAGACAAAGACTGTCCGCCGAATTCATTGGTAAAGCTTTGCTTTTCTTCGGATTTCTTTATCGAAGAAGCAGATGCGTGGCGAGACGGGTGTTGGGATTTTATCAGAAGAAGAAAAGACTGTAAATTTGTGCTTACGACTAAACGCCCCGAAAGGATAAAAAATAGCGTTCCTTCAGATTGGGGTGAGGGCTGGGAACACGTTTATATCAGTATTTCCATTGAAAATCAGGAAATGGCGGATATTCGCCTAAAACATTTTTTGGAAGCACCGGTTAAGCACAGGGAAGTTTTTTGCTCACCGCTTATCGGACCTATTTCTTTGGGAAAGTACCTTGACACAGGGCTTATAAAGTGCGTAAACGTGGGTGGCGAAATGGCTGCGAAAGCGGATGTTCGTCCTATTGAGTTCGAGTGGGTAAAGAATTTGTATTTAGAAGCCAAAGAAAGAAATATTGAATTCTATTTTCATCAATGCGGCTCTATGTTTTTGAGGGACGGAAAGAATATCGGCAAATGGAATCTCAATGAACAAATTGCACGCGCCGAAGAAATTCAGCACGAACTTGAAACATTGTACCGATAAATTTCAATTCATCCAGCAATTTAAAAATGCGAAGAATTTTAAAGTTCTTCGCTTTTTATAATTTATATGGGAAGTGCGTTTTCTAACTCACTTTTTCATCCTAGCATGACATCTAGAATCATCATAATTACAAATCCAATGCAAATCCCAATGTTGCATATGTGGCTATGAGAAGAAGGAATGAGTTCATCTACTACAACAAAGATCATTGCTCCTGCCGCAAAGCTCAGTAAATATGGCATGGATGGTTCTATATATATCATTAAGAGATAAGCTATAACACTGGCTATAGGTTCAACCACTCCAGATAAGAATCCTTTCCAAAACGCTTTTAATTTAGAATGATCAGGAACTAAATTTAAAGATATAATACTGCCTTCAGGAATATTTTGTATACCTATACCAAAGCTCAACGCTAAAGCTGTTGTTGCTAAAAAAGCATCTCCATGCATTGCGGCAGCAAAGGCAACTCCGACAGATAGACCCTCAGGAATATTGTGTATTACAACTGCTAAATTAAGCATATTGACATTGGCTTTTTTTCTTTTATTCATATAGATGTCAAATAACATCAATAGAAGCATTCCAAGGACAAATCCTATTGCAGCAGGAATATAGCAGGTATAAGGATTATCTCCAGAAAGCTCAATGGCAGGTATAATTAAGCTCCAAATAGATGCTGCAAGCATAACGCCTGCTGCAAATCCTTGTAGTAGATTTTTTAGACTTGGATGAAAATCTTTTTTGATTAAAAAAACCAATAGTGAACCTATCGTTGTTCCTAGAAGAGGAATGATAAATCCTAGGATTAAAATTTGCATTTTTCTCACCTATCTTATTAATATGCATAAAAAATAGTAAAGTTTTAGGATTTTTTCTAAAAAAAAGTAAAAAAATCAAAAAAATATGCTATAATTATTTTTTGAAGAGAGGTTATTAAATTATGGAGAAAATCACATATAAAAAATCATTAGCTGCAAAATTGGTTTTACATCAAGAATCTATTGCAGCATATCAAGCACTTAAGGATTTATGCAGCAGTTATAAAAAGGTTTCTACAAGAATGAGCTTTGGTAAAGAAACTATTTCATATGGAAGAGTAAAGGTGGCTGTAATCAAGATCGTTGTTCGTCACATCAATTTACATCTTGCGCTTGATCCAAAGGAATTTGAAAACACAAAATATCATTTCAAAGATATGTCTCAAACAAAACAAGGACAAATCTATCCTATGCGTGTTTCTATTAAGGGCTCAAGAAGCTTAAAATATGCTTTGGAATTGTTAGAGGTTGCCTTATTTAAAGCAGGTGCTACTGAACTATGTCTTTTTGCTGAAACACCAGATTATCAAAAGGAGTTCCGTCCAAGAAGTGTAGAAAAGTTAATTCAAGAGGGACTTATCAAAAAATATGTTAAGATTATTGAAGATGGTACAGATGATGTTGAAGAGGAGAATCTAGAAGAAGATATCTTTGATACAGAGGAAATGGAGGAAGAAGATGTCTTTGAGGCTGAGGAAGCAGAGGAAGACTTTGAAGAAGAGACTTTGACTGAAGAACCTAAAGAAGATTTAGTAGAAGTTACTTTCCATGCTAAAACTCTTTATGCTGCAGAAGGGCAGGCTAAGAAGCTATATGTTATCACCAATACAACTGGCTGGAATTTGGAAAAGGCTATTCCTATGAAAAAGAATAAGGATAATAGTTTTACTGCAGTTGTCACCTTCCCTAGAGGAACACATCTAGAGTTTAAGGTTTGTAAGAACACATCCTGGAAGGATGTAGAAAAAGGAATTTGGAAGGAAGAAATCATCAATCACTATTACCATTTAGACAAAGATATGGTAGTAGAAGATTTAATACATAATTTCCGTGAAGATTAAGGTCCAATTTTGGACCCTTTTCCATTCATAGAAAGGGGGATTTTATGCTAAACAAGATTGTAGATGTGATTGTCGATCGTCCACTTTATTCTGTTCATCCTAAGCATAAAGATATAGTATATGAATTGAATTATGGCTATATACCAAATACGATTTCTCCTGTGGATAAGGAAGAGATAGATGCGTATATTCTTGATGTAGATACACCAGTTCAGAGCTATAGGGGTAAAGTTATTGCTATTATTCATCGCTTTGGAGATGAGGATAAGCTTATCGTTTCTAATAAAAGTTTTTCTAAAGAAGAAATTTATAAGAAAACTTATTTTCAGGAACAATATTTTAAATCCTATATTGAAATGACTTTTACAAAAAAAGAAGACATTCTTTTTGATTTGAAGCAAAATGGTTTCAAAAAGACAGATGCCGTTTTACTTCATTCTAGTTTGAAAAGCTTTGGTGCTATAGAAGGAAAAGACATAATAGAAGCCTTTAAAGAATTTTTTTCTTCAGGCTTAGTCATTTTTCCCACCCATACCTGGAGTACAATTACCAAAAATGAAGATGTCTTTGATGTAAAGAAAACTCCTTCTTGCGTAGGAGCTTTAACAAATTTAGCATTAAAGGATCCTGATTTTAAACGTAGTGTACATCCTACTCATTCTGTGTGTGCCTATGGTAAGAATCAAGAGGCATATCTAAAACTGGATTTAAATCAGTCTACACCAGTTTCTCCTACAGGGTGTTTTGGAAGCTTGTGGAAAATGAATGCGAAGATTTTGTTTTTAGGTGTCCCATTATCCAAAAACACTATGATTCACAGCATTGAAGAGGAAATGCAGGTTCCAGATCGCTTTACAGAAGAAATCTATCATTTCACCTCTATAGGATATGATACAACATATTCTTACTTTATGCCTAGACATTATTCTACGAAGCGGGAGCATTTAAGCGAAAATTATGCCAAGCTTTTACCCCATCTTTTAGAATACAAAATTGCCGAAGAGATTTATATTGGCAATAGTAAAACGATACTTGTTTCTGCTAAGCTCTGTTATGACTATGTAAAATATATTTTAAGTAAAAATATTCATTTATTTGATAATGATAAGGAGTATGAGGATGATGAAAGTTATAAAAAAACAAAACAATAGTAAGATGTGTATGATTTGTGGAATGGATAATTCCTTTGGTGTCCAGGCTCAGTTTTATGAGCTTGAAGATAATAGTGTTTGTGGTATTTTTACGTTTAAAGAAGAACATCAAAGTTACCCTGGACGTGTTCATGGAGGAATGATTAGTGCAATGCTTGATGAACTTGCCTGTAGAGCCTTTTGGGTATTAGAGCCAAAAAAGTTGGGTGTAACTTTAGATTTGACTACAAAATATCGTAAACCTGTTCCTTATAATGAAGAATTAAAAGGAATTGGCAAAATCATCAAAAAAACAAATCGGTATTTCATTGCAGAATGTAAAATATTTAATGAGAATAAAGAAGTTTTAGCAAGTGGAGAAATCAAATATCTTGTCATGCCAGATGAGGCTATCACGGATGCTTCTTATGATGATGAAATGTGCTATGAAATTAAGGATAGTATTAAGGAAATTGATATATGCGACTAGACAAATTACTTGCCCATATGGGATATGGTTCTAGAAAGGAAGTCAAGTCCTTTATTCGTAAGGGATATGTTCTTTTAAACGGAGAAGCTGTATTTGATGATGATATTAAAGTGGATGAAGAAAATGATGAAATCGTCATTTTAAATCAAAATGTTGAATATCAAAAACAGATTTATATTTTGCTTCATAAACCAAAAGGATATGTGAGTGCCACCTTTGATTTTAAAGAACCAACGGTTTTAGATTTGATAGAAGAAACTCAAAAAGGGCTTTTTCCAGTAGGTCGTTTAGATAAAGATACAACGGGATTACTTTTGATTACAAATGATGGTAAGTTGGCTCATGAGCTTTTATCTCCTAAGCATCATGTTGCTAAAGAATACGAGCTTACCTTTACTGGAGAATTTAAGGAATCTTTTATAAAACAATTTCAAGAGGGCATTGTATTAGAGGATGGTTATATCTGTAAACCTGCTGAATTCATTTTACTTGAATCTAATAAAGGTAGAATAACAATTTATGAGGGGAAGTTTCATCAAATTAAAAGAATGATGCAGGCTTTAGGAATGGAAGTCACTTCATTAAAAAGAATAGCTTTTGGGAGATTAAGGTTGCCCCTGGATTTAAAAGATGGCGAGTATCGGTTCCTTACAAAGGATGAAATAGAACTTTTAAAAGCCTAAAAAACATAAACTTTTAAATATATATTTAAAAAGAACCTCATATTTGTTGAAAAATATGGGGCTTTTTCTTGTATTTGTTTTGATTTTTTGATAAAATAGACTAAAATAGTGAAAAAAGATAGGTGGGAAAAAGCTATGGATTTTTTTGGTATGATACCAGATAATTTTTTCTCTTTACTAGCGTCTAAAAATAAGCGTATTTATTTAGCTTCGATTTTACAAAGCTTTAAGACTTATGAGACGGGTTCTATTCTAGGAATAGAAAAGAAAATTGTAGTAGATGACTTAGTAAATTTCTTGGATAATAGCTCTTACTTGTATGATGTCGAAGATGAGGAAGATGAAGAATCAAATCCTCAATCAAAACGTGAGCTTGCAAATTATATCCTAAGAAGAATGGAAGAGTGTGGTTGGATATATATAGATGTTACCAATGACTATGAGGAAATCTTAAATTTCTCAGATATGGCAATTACGATATGTGAAGCTTTAATTACAGCATATCCTATGGCTGCTGAATCTTATGGAGATGATCAAGAATCCTATGAGATTTATGTCAATGAGTATCAGGGCTATATTTATACGATTTATTCAATTTTAAATAATCCAGATAATGCTGACTATGTGACACAGTTTAATGCGGTTTACAATAATACAAAGCAATTGATTCGTGCCTTACGTAGATTAGATAGCAGATTAAAAGAATATATCAGTAGCGTTGTTGAGACTTCAGAAATTAAAGATCTAATGGAGCGTTTGATGACATTCAAAACAGAGATTTATGATAGAAGTTATCTTAGAATGAAAACCTCAGATAATATCAATCGTTATCGATTATCTATCGTTTCAAAGTTAGAGGAGTTATCCAATAATGAATTTGCGATGAGTATGATTGTTAATGATTATAAGAGAAGGTATCCTGCAGTAGATATTGCTACCCAAAAGGCTTCTAAAGCAATTGATGAAGTCATTGATGTTTTCAATTCTATTGACACATTTGTCACAGAGATTGATAACAAAAATAGAACGTATATCAATTCAACTATTGGAAAGATTAAATTCTTGCTGAGTGAGGATGACAATATTATCGGTAAGCTTAACTCAGTATTAAAGCATATCAAGAATGCCAATGAAAATGGAAAAATTGATAAGGCTATGCGTTTAGTAGATACAATGTATACATTAAATCAAACCAAGATTTTCACGCAAGATAATTCCTTATATTCTCCAAGAGGAAGTTATGCAAGAAATTACAATCAGACTTTAGATGCAATCAGCTTAGACTTTACATTGACTCAGGAATTCTTGCAACAATTCAAGTCTGCTTATAACGAGGTTGAAATTAAAAACTTCTTAGAGGCAAATATGTTAGACAATAAGCTTCAAGCGAGTGAGGTCATTTCGTACAATTCAGAAAATATTACTGTATTAATGACGGTGTACAGCTTAATGTATGCTGCAAGTTTAGACTATTCAATAACAGTATTAGATACAGTAATTGAACATAAGAAATATCGATTAAAAGATTTTAAAATTGAGAGGAGAGGGTAAGAATGCTTAATGCATATGAAACAATGACTGTTGCACAACAGAATCAGTTTAAAGATACTGCAAATAAACTATTAGCTACTACCTTTTTATGTAGAGACAAGAAAGATAATAAAGAAAGTTATTATTTCCTAATGAGCTTTAAGGATTTATTTGATGAATTCTTCAAGATTTTAGGCTATGAGATCAATTTAGATACTGCTTCAGGATGTGTTATGCTTGAGGGAGCATCAGCTTCTAATACTTTAAAGCTTAGAAGAGATGAATCAATTATTTTATTGATTTTACGTGTTTTATATCATGAAAAGGCTAAGGATACTTCCTTAAATGACAATATCGTTTGTAGTGTTGCTGATATTCATGATAAATATGACTATCTACAAATCAAAAGAAAACTAAACAAAACAGATTTAGTATCTGCGGTTCGTTTGCTTAGAAGATATAACCTAATTGAGGTTACAGGAGATGTTACTTCATCTGCTTGCCGTATTGTTATATTGCCAACCATTTTAATGGCAATTAAGAGTGAGGATGTTAATGAAGTATATCAAACCATTTCAAAAATTTCACAAGAGGATGGTGACAAAGAATGAAAAGATTAGTTAAGATTCGTTTAATTAATTGGCATTATCTTTCAAACGAAACAATTGAAATTGAAGGAAATACTTTACTTTCAGGACCAAACGCATCAGGTAAATCTACCATTATGGATGCTATCACTTACATTTTGACAGCAGGAGATACTATGTTTAACCTTGCTGCTAATGAAAAGGGTAAGCGTGATTTACGTGGTTATGTAAAATGTAAGCTAGGTATGGATGATAAGGAATATTTGAGAAATGGCGATGTTTCTGGTCATATTGCTTTAGAGTTTTATGATGAGCGTACAGATTCTAGATTTGCAGTTGGTGCTGTAATTGATGCTTTCGGTGAGTTATTACCAGTTAAAACTTTATTCTATCGTACCTTTGAGCCAATCAATGATTCTATGTTTGTTTCTGAGGATCATCAAATTTATGGTACTGTAGATTTCCGTAAGAAGAATCCAAATTTCGAATTCTTCTTAACGAAGAAAGAGGCTAAGCGTGGCTTTAGAACTGCCTTTGGTTCTATCAATGAAGATTTTTATCGTTTGATTCCTAAGGCACTTGCTTTTAAGCCAATTGCTGATGTTAAGGACTTTATCTATCAAAATATCTTAGAGGAAAAGGATATTGATGTAACTGCAATTAAGGACTCTATCCGTTCTTATAAGGAATTAGAAAACACATTAAAACTCATCAATAAGAAAATTACAGATTTAAAAGAAATTGATAGTATTTATCAAGAATTAAAAGGAATAGAAGAACGTAAAAATTATATTCAATATTTGATGCATTTATTTGACACAGAAGAAATTAGAAATGAAATTACAGATGCAAAGCGTCAAATTGAACAACAAGAAGCTTTACGTGTCATGAAGGAACAAGAGATTATTTCTATTGATCAAGAGCTTTTAGCATTAAATGAACGCTCTCGTGATTTATATAATGCTTTAAGTAACAATGATACTTTTAAGGCAGAGGAATATATTAATCGTGAGATTTTAAAAACACAGACAAATATTACATCTTTAGAGGCTAATCAGCAGGTATTTTTAAAGCGTGCAACCAATTATAAAAATGCAATCAATGATTTAAGAAAAATATCTAACGAACGTCTATTTGCTGAGATGGCAAACCTTTCCTTAGTTCAAATCAACACGATGGATGTTGAAGCTTCTAAGATGAAACTTAAGGATTTTCAATCTCGTTTAACTGCAGTTCAAAATAAAATGAATCAAGAGCTTGGTTCTCTTGATATGAAAAAACGAGCTTTAGTAACTCAAATCAATGAGATTTCTACAAATTTAAAGGGCTTAGATCAAAATCGTGTCAACTTCCCAACACAACTATTACAAATTCGTGCTGAAATAGAAGAAGGCTTGAAAAGAATTTATAATTACGATATTAAGGTTCACATCTTTGCTGAAATTTGTGAAATCACAGATCAAAACTGGGCTGATACGATTGAAATATTCTTAGGAAATCGTCGTTTTAATATGATTGTTGAACCAAGATATTTTGACCAGGCTTTACAGATTTTTTCAAGAATTAAAAACAAATATCGTCTATATGGTATAGGTTTAGTAAATACAAAACAGATTAGTAAGTTTACTCGTTATGAATCTAAATCACTAGCTTCTATTATTGAGAGTGAAAACCAAGATGCTAGATGCTATATCAATTATACCTGTGGTAATGTAATTATGTGTAATGATGCGATGGAACTAGAAAACTATCAAAACTCTATTACAAATGATTTATTGATTTATCGTGGATATGCTGTTACAAGCTTGAATCCAAATGTGGAAAAGCCATTTATTGGTAAGAATGCTGCTTCTAAGCAAGCTGTATTATGGCATGAAAAAGCAGATATTGCACGTAATGAATATGTTGCCTTAAATGGCCAAATTGAAAACTTAAATAAGATGTTAAGCTTAATCGATCAAATTGATGTACGTCCATTGATTGAGGATTTGGATAAGGCATTATTGTTAGAAAAAGAAAAACATTCTTTAGAAGATTTATCTAAACAAGCAGAGCGTCAAAAGAATGCAACACCTTCTGAACTTCAAGAAGATTATGAGAAAGTGTTAGATACTATCAAAGCTTGTGATGCAAAGAAATTAACCTTAAGTAAGGAAATTGGTGGTATTGACAATGCTATAGAAGCATTAAATACAATCATCTTTAATAAGGGTAATGAATTGGTTGTATTAGAAAATGAATTAGAGGAGCTTTCTGGCGGTTCAGTTGTGTTAGAACAAAGAGCTAAGGATGAATACAAGGCATTAGTTCTAAATAAGAACTTTAAGACTGCCTTTAATGAATATCAGGAAAAGTATAAGACAGAGGAGTCTAGTTTTACTTTATTATCTGATACACTTGTTGCAAAACAGTATGGATATATCAATACATATAATTCAACCTTCTCTATTGGCTTAACAGAAATTGATAAGTTTTTAGCAGAATTAAATAAGCTTGAAAAGACAGAATTAATCAAATATGAACAAAGAGTTCGTAGTGCTAGAGAAGCTGCAGAGGTAGTATTCAAGGAAGACTTCATTGCAAAACTTAGAAATAATATTTTAACTGCTGAACAAGAAATCATGCAAATTAATAAGACATTATCTAATATTACATTCGGTGATGATCATTATGAATTTATCTTCCCTAGAAGTAGTGAATATGCATCCTTCTATGATATGGTAACCTCTGATTTAGAACCAGGTGGCGGTGGTTTATTAACCTATGCATTCCAAGAAAAGTATGATGAACAAATTCGTGAATTATTTGAAACCTTATCTGTTGATGAGGTAAATAGTAATGGTGCAATTAATAAATTTACAGATTATCGTACCTATATGGATTATGATATCCGTATTATCAATAAGAATGGAGATACGATGACGTATTCCAAAGTATTTAAGGAAAAATCTGGTGGTGAGACACAGGTTCCATTCTATGTTGCAATTATTGCATCCTTCGTTCGTGTTTATACAAAGGGTTCTGCAGTTTCTGGAGACCCAATTGGTCTAGTATTATTTGACGAAGTATTTGATAAGATGGACGCAAACCGTATGCATGCAATGATGAGCTTCATCAATTCTATGCCATTACAAGTAATTATTGCCTGCCCACCTCAACGTATGGATATCCTTCAAGGATTTGCTAAGACAACCTTAATTATGGTTCGTCAAGGCACAAAGGCTACCGTACTTCCTATGACAACAAAAGAGAATTCTGAACTAGATGATGAAGTTGAGGAGGAAGAATAATGGGATTATTTGGAAAAAAGAGAAATGAATATGAAGAGGCTTCTAAAAATCTTTCTAATGAGGATCTAGCGAGCGATCGCATTATTATGGAACAAATCAGTGATGATGATGCTAAGGCTGCAGAGCTTGTAAAAAGATTAAGAAAAGGAGATCCTCTTGTATTAAACTTTGATAATTTAGAGCCTATGGCTGCAAACAAACTATTAGCATTCTTTGCAGGAGCTGCTTTTGCATTAGATGGTAAAAGCGTAATGATTAATGAAAAAACATATCTATTCGCTTTGAAATCTAGCTTTATGGATGGTTCCTTACAGGAGTTTTTGAATCAATTATAATTAAAATAAGAGACATAAATGTTGAAAATGCGTTTATGTCTTTTCTTATGCATTTTGCTTCTTTTCTTGTATATCCATAGATTATTTGATATAATACATTTGTAAAATTATGGCAAAATAAGAATAGGATTATAAAATAAAGATATGTTGGAGGATACTTATGTTTTTAAGTACAGGGTTAAGTGCCAGCCAAATTATTCTTGAACTCATAGCAGTTTTAGGTGGTTTAGGATTATTCTTATACGGAATCAATCAAATGGGAGATTCTTTGAAGACAATTGCTGGTGACAAGCTAAAAACAATTATTGAAAAGACAACAAATACTCCAATCAAGGGAATCTTAGTAGGTACCTTAGTTACTGCGGTAATTCAGTCCTCTTCGGGAACGACTGCCTTAACCGTAGGATTGGTGCGTGCAGGACTGATGACCTTTCCTCAAGCGATTGGTGTTATATTGGGTGCAAATATAGGAGCAACTATTACATCCTTTTTTATTGGTATGAATATAGAAAGCTACTCTCTTATTTTTGTTGGAGTAGGCGCATTAATGATTTTCTTTATCAAAAATGAGAAAGGCTCCGAGATTGGTAAGGTTATCTTTGGCTTTGGTATGCTGTTTTTTGGCTTAAAGACGATGGGGGATGCCCTTGATACAATCCTTATGGCTTATGAAGAAGAAGCAACACGTCTATTTAAATTTATTTCTGATCGGCCTATTTTAGGATTGTTAATTGGTACAGCCTTAACAGCACTTGTTCAATCTTCCTCTGCAATCATAGGTATATTACAAACGTTATATCAGCAAGGATTTATCGTTGTGTTTGGTGCAATTCCAATAATGTTAGGCTGTAATATCGGTACAACAATAACTGCTTGTATCGCAGGTATTGGTGGAGGTGTACAGGCAAAAAGAACAGCCTTTGTTCATGTTATGTTTAATGTTATAGGAGCTGTCTTGTTTTTGGCGCTCTTATGGCCTTTTTCCAAGTTGATGGAGATTATTGAGAGTTCAATGCTATCGGGTCTAGGGCCCCATCCGAAAATGACCATAGCAATTGCCCATTTATTATTTAATTTTGTGACAACCTTTATTATGTTCTTCTTAATCAAGGCTATGGTTAAATTTACAGAAAAATTATTTAAGGATAAACCAGATGAACACCAGACTATTTTGGATTCATTACTTGATTATTCCTTAATTGAGAAATCTCCAGGATTTTCATTAACTTTCGCCAAAAAATCTATTGATTATATGTGCAAGTGTGTAACAGAATATGTTACTATGGCAAGAGATTATAGCTTTGATAGCAAACTTTCTTATGGAGATAGACCTAAAGAAATAGAAGAAACAATAGATGAACTAGATAAGCGAATTCATGATTATTTAATCAAGCTTACGCTTTCAGATTTGAGTCAATCTAATTCTCATTTACTTTCTGCCTATTTGGATGCCATTAAGGATTTGGAGCGTATAGGAGATCATTGTACGAATCTATTTGAATTTTTTGATGACAGATATTCTACAAATAAGGAGCTTTCAGAGGATGGCAAACAGGATCTAGAACAACTTTATGGGACTGTAATCCAAATGCTAAATACAACCTTTGAGGCGTTTTATGAGTGGGATAAAACTAAGGCATTAGAGGTTAATGCTTTAGAAGATCAGGTTGATAAGCTAGAAGCTTTCTTCCATCAACGTCATGTTCATCGTATTGATAGTGGAGCATGCTCCTATTTAAATGCAGATCATTATGTAGAGATTTTATCTAATCTAGAGCGTATGGGAGACCATTTAGAAAATATTTCAGAGTGTATTTTAAATACCGCTCATCTTCATGCAGAAGAAACAAAGCTTGTAGAATCTTAAAATAAATAAAAAAATAAATTGAAATACCTTGCGATTTCTAGTATTAACTTGTATAATTAATATTGGGAAGTCGGAGGTATTTTTTATGATAGAAAGTTATTCATCTATATTAAAAATAAGAAGAAATGTATTCGAAGAGGTAGCAAAGCTTGCCTATGAAGGGGATTATTCGAGAATAGAAGAAATTCCTTACCAGATGTTAAATGGTCAGGCAAAATATCGTGAATCTATCTTCCTAGAAAGAGCTATAGTTGCAGAACGTCTTCGTTTGGCAATTGGTCTTCCTGTAAGAAGCGCTGATGAGCATGCTCCTATATCTAAAGGAATAGAGGATGCAATCATAACAAAGAGATTTTATGAGCCACCTCTAGTAAACGTTATAGATTTTGCTTGTAATGCCTGTCCTACAGATTCCTATCATGTTACAGATACCTGTGTAGGATGTCTTGCTAATCCTTGTGCAAATGTTTGTCCTAAAGATGCGATAAGAATTTCTAATGGTATTTCAAGAATCAACCAAGAGTTATGTATTAAATGTGGACGTTGCTTAGATGTTTGTCCTTATAAGGCTATTGTTCATCGTCAAAGACCATGTGAAAAAGCGTGCGGTATGCATGCGATTGAATCTGATGAATTTGGACGCGCTAAGATCAATTATGAGAAATGTGTTTCTTGTGGAATGTGTATTGTAAATTGTCCATTTGGCGCAATTGCAGATAAATCTCAGATTTTTCAGGTTGTTCAGTCTATTAAGGCTAAGGATGAAATCTATGCGCTTATGGCTCCTGCTTTTGTTGGCCAGTTTGGTCCGAAAGTGAATTTAAAAACAATTGATGACGCTATGGGACAGTTAGGATTTACGGGAGTTTATGAGGTATCCATTGGTGCTGACTTATGTACCTACGAAGAAGCAGAGGATTTCTTAGCAAATGTTCCATCTAAATTACAGTTTATGGGAACATCTTGTTGTCCAAGTTGGTCTGTTATGGCAAAGATGGAATTCCCTGAATATAAAGATAATATTTCTATGGCCTTAACTCCAATGGTTTTAACTGCTCGTCTGGTAAAGAAAAAGCATCCAAACTGCAAGATTGTATTTGTTGGTCCTTGTTCAGCTAAAAAGCTAGAGGCTTCAAGAACTGCAGTTAGAAGTGATGTAGATTTTGTTTTAACCTTTGAAGAGTTGATGGGTATGTTTACTGCAAAGAAGGTTGACTTCAATACTTTAAAGGAAAAACCACTTCAAAATGTTACAACCGCTGATGGTAGAGGATTTGCTGTTGCTGGTGGTGTTGCTCAAGCAGTAGTCAATACAATTAAGAAGACACATCCTGATGTAGAGATTAAAGTTGCTTCAGCTCAAGGCTTAGAGAATTGCCGTAAGCTATTAAAGGATGCAAAGGCAGGCAAATATAACGGTTACCTTTTAGAAGGTATGGCTTGTCCTCATGGCTGTATTAGTGGTGCTGGTACGATTGCTTTACCTAACAAGACAAAGGGTATGGTAGAAGTGTCTAAACGTGAAACACCAAAGAAGAATGTTACAGAATCTGAATTCTTAGATAGATTACATGATTTAGAAGAATAAAAAAATAAGGATTACTTGGTTTTGTGAATCAAGCAGTCCTTTTATTTTACAAATTTTTATTCTTCAATTTTTAAATTTTTTCTCAAAATTTAGGGTTTTGCCACCTAAATTAGAATACAAATTAAACTTTTCATAAGATATTAGGAAAAATGAAAAAATGAGGCAGAATACCCCATTTGCAAACTCCAAAAAAGTGTGCAATGATAGCTATGGACTTAGGTCCGCTTAGGAGGCTTCTATGAACAAAGCACATGCTTCAAAGGAAACGATTGAACGTGTAAATGGAGGTTAGCTAGATGGAATATCTAGTATTACTTGTGGTATTTTTAGTACTCATAGGTATCCTAATTAGTAAACGTAAGTGATATCAATTGGGAGAGACCTTTAGGACTCTATATGAGTTCAAATCGTTTGTAGTTTCCTTGTAAGCGAAAAGGGTAGGCGCCAACCTACCCTTTTCTTTTTGAAACCTTTATTAATCGTTTGCAACTATAATTATATACTAAGAATTAAATTTTTACAAGCGATTATAGCATTTTTTTATTTATTTCCTTTTTCTAAAGCCAAGGTTCTAGTTGTTAAGTCACATACTTCAGCTGGACCATAGTATTGAATAGCACCTGGATAAGTGTATGCTGTTTCAATGGCCCACTCTGCTCTATGCTCTGCAAAATACTTAAATGGTTTACCATCTAATTCAACTAATGCTTTACGGATAACTGGTTTATCTTCACCATGTCTTCTTTCAATGTTCATCATTTTAGTAATTGGCATACCACCTGCAACCCATTCTTCAGCTGGCTTTGACAAATTAGAAACTTTAGATAAATAGCCATTATAACCATATTGAATTAACATAAATGCATTGTAGCCTAATGAATAGCAATAATCTGCATCGAAATTAGAAGGGAATGCACATCTGCCTTCATAACCGAAGAAGTGGTGTAATGGATTGAATTTACCTTTATAAGTTCCAGCTTTCTTTCTAGCCTCTAGATTAGCTTTTACTAATGCAGAAAATAATTTTTCAGATTCAATTAAAGAAACTTGAACATTTCCATGTGGATCTCTTTCTAAAAATAACTGTTGCTGAATTCCTTCAGGAAGAATTGCAAATACAGCCATAGATTCTTTTGTTAATCCCTTTTCAATAAATGCATATTTTTCTTTCCAACTTGTTAGTTTATTAAATGCATCTGCTTTGCTTCCTGCTAGTAATTCATTAATTTCATGAATTAATACAGAAAATTCAGGAACGAATTCTACAACACCTTCAGGGATAATAGCAACACCAAAGTTCATACCTTTTGCCGCTCTATTAGCTACTGAATCGGCGATATAGTCTGCGATTTGTGCTAAGGACATTTTCTTAGCAGCAACTTCCTCTGAAATCAAACAAACATTTGGTTGAGTTTCTAAAGCACACTCTAAAGCAACGTGAGAAGCAGAACGTCCCATTACTTTAATAAAATGCCAATATTTTTTTGCAGAGTTAGCATCTCTTTCAATATTACCAATTAATTCACTATAGGTTTTAGTAGCTGTATCAAAACCGAAGGAACATTCAATATCTTCATTTTTTAAATCTCCATCGATTGTTTTAGGACATCCAATGACTTGTACGCCAGTGTTATTTGCAGCAAAATATTCAGCAAGTACAGCTGCGTTTGTATTAGAGTCATCTCCACCGATAATAACAATTGCAGTGATGCCATGCTTTTTACATACTTCAGCTGCGATTGCAAATTGTTCTTTTGTTTCTAGTTTTGTTCTACCAGAACCGATGATATCAAAGCCACCTGTATTACGATATTGATTGATGTAGTCATCATCAAATATTAAGTAGTCATCCTCGATTAGTCCACTAGGACCATTTCTAAAACCATATAAAACATTTTCTTTGTTAGTTGCTTTTAAAGCATCATATAGGCCACATACAACGTTGTGTCCACCAGGGGCTTGACCACCTGATAAGATAACACCAACAACTTGTTTTTTCTTTGTTGATGTATTTTTTCCTTTTTGAAAAGTAATTTCTTTTTTTCCATAGGTGTTAGGGAATAAAGCTTTAATTTTTTCTTGATCAGCGACACTTTGAGTGCTGTCGCCCTCCTTTACACAAATGCTATCGATACCATTTCTTAACATTCCTGGTAATTTAGGAGTATAAGAATATCTTGCGATTTGAAGTGGTGAAAGTTTCATAATATATTCTCCTTATTTTAAAAAAATTTTGTTAATACGATTATAACACTTTTTTATAAAAAATGAAATAGAATTTCGTTTTTGGAACTTATGATTTCTAAAAATGGCAGATTTTAAAAACATTTAGGATAAATTTTAAATGATATTTAATTTAAAATGCATTTTTGCACAATTTTTTTTAAAAGTATGTATCAAAAATATTGAAGATGTCGAATTTTATGGTATAATTTTCTTTGGAATGCAAAAAAATAGGTTGTTCCTTTAATGATGCATTTTTTTAAGAAAACAGGATAATCTATAAATATTCCGATGATGCAGTGATTTATCTTAAATCATTGTAAAAATTCACATTTTAAAAATAAAGAGGAGAAGATAAAATGAAAAAGACAAAAGTAGTTTGTACAATTGGTCCTGCAAGTGAGCAAAAGGACTGCCTAGAGAAATTAATCGGTACTGCTGGAATGAATGTAATGCGTATGAATTTTTCTCATGGTGATTATGAGGAACAAGGATTCCGTATTAAGAATGTTAAGGCATTAAATGCTGAAAAAGGTTGGAACACTGGTATGATGTTAGATACTAAGGGTCCAGAAATCCGTACAGGATATTTAGAGAATGATGAACCAGTTATGCTTCATAAGGGTGATATCATCCGTATGACAATGGATTATTCTTTCATTGGTAATGCAAAGAAGGTAGCTATTTCTTACCCAGGATTATATGATGATATTTCTGTAGGTGGAAGAATCTTAATTGAAGATGGTAACTTAACATTAAAGGTTATTGAAAAGGATGCATCTTGTAAGGAATTAGTTTTAGAAGCACAAAATGATCGTAAGTTAAAGAACAAGAGAAACTGTAATGTACCAGGTGTTATTCTAAATATGCCTTATATTTCACCAAAGGATAAGGCAGATATGGAATTTGCTTGTGATCAGGATTTAGATTTCATTGCAGCATCTTTCGTACGTCGTGCAGATGATATTCGTCAAATCCGCGAAATCTTAGCTGCTAAGAAGAATACACATATTAAGATTATCTCTAAGATTGAAAATCAGGAGGGTGTATCTAATATGGAAGAAATCATCAAGTTATCTGATGGTGTAATGGTAGCTCGTGGTGATTTAGGTGTTGACGTTGATGCTTGGGATTTACCTGCAATTCAAAAGGAAATGATTTATTTAGCTCAATCTACTGGTAAGCTAGTTGTATGTGCTACACAAATGTTAGATTCTATGCAACAAAATCCAAGACCTACTCGTGCAGAAGTTTCTGACTGCCATAATGCAGTATTAGATGGAACAGGTGCTACAATGTTATCAGGAGAATCAGCTCAAGGTGATTATCCATTTGAAGCTGTATCTTATATGGCTAAGATTGACCATCGTGCAGAAGATGATCTAGATCATGAATTAATGATTCAAAATGTTGTTTATGGTAAAGAAGAAAAGAATGAGGATGATGCAATTGGTCTTGCTGCTGCAACTCTAGCTGCAACATTTGAAATTCCTGCAATCGTTGCTGAAGGTGATGTAGACCTTGCTTTAGCATTGTCTCAATATCGTCCAGCTGCTGATATTTACTTTGCTGTAAAGGATAGAGCTGATGCTAGAACTCTAGCAATTGCTTGGGGTGTTCAAGCTGTAGTTGGTTCTTATAAGGATGCATTAGCTAAGGCTGTTTCTGAACTTAATTTAGAAAAGGGCGAAAAGCTTGTAAAAGTAACTAGCTGCAAGCTAGAAATTGTTGAAGCTTAAGTAGAAAGGAATAAGGTGACTAAGGTCACCTTTTTTAAAACATGAAAAAGAAAGAAGATATTTTAGAAACGATAGAATTACTTAAAACAACCTCACAATTCATAGGAGATGCTCGAGCAAATCTAACAGCTCCTTATCACCTTACACATACTCAAGCAGTAATCCTATTAGATGTTTACCATCATCCAAATGAAACTAAAATAACAGATATATGTAAAAGATTAAATAAAACGACGAATACAATCTCTCCTTTAGTTAAACGCTTGGTAGAAAAAGGATATTTAGTGAAAAAACAAAATTCTTTTGATAATCGTGTTTTTGAAGTGTCATTTTCTGAAAAAGGAATGATAATGATGAAGAGTATTAATGAGGATGTTTTGAAATTTTCAACACCACTTTTCAATGAGCTTAGTGATGAAGAATTCAGCAACTTATATAAATCTTTAAAAATATTAAATAAGGTATGTGGTTTAGAATGAAATATCTCATATTTTCAGATCTGCATGGCTCAGCTCAATCTGCAGAATATATTATAAGAACTTTCATAGAACAAAAATGTGATCAAATGATTTGTTTGGGAGATGTTTTATATCATGGACCTAGAAATGATCTTCCAGAGTTCTATTCTCCAAAACAGGTTATTACACTTTTAAATCCTTTAGCTGAAAAAATTTTATGTATTCAAGGAAATTGTGATGCAGAAGTAGATCAAATGGTTTTGAATTTTAAGTTTCATAAGACGAAAAGCTTAAAACTAAATGGAAAAAGGTGCCATTTAGAACATGGACATCATTTGGAAGAAGCAATACCAAATGTGGACATTGTTCTTTATGGTCATACACATATTCCTATGTTAGAAAAATATAAGAATACATTGTACATAAATCCAGGAAGTATAACTTTGCCTAAAAATAATTCTAAACGTAGCTTTATGATTTGGGAAAATAATAAGATTACTTTATATGATATAGATGGTAAAATTTTAAAAGAAATTTCTTTATAAAATAAACCGGTTTTGCCGGTTTTTATTTTTGGTTTGATAAGAAATTGTAAAAAAAGAATAAATGTGTTATAATTTTTGTAGAAAAAAGAAGAAAACAGGAGTTCATAATGG
>JAIDZC010000030.1 GCA_029057785.1 Anaeroplasmataceae bacterium | reverse complement strand
ACCTTTTTGGTGCTTCATATAAATAATTACCAAAATGTCTCAATTATTTTATATTTATTTAAAAAAAATTAAAAAAAACTATAAGGGATAATTCCTTATAGTCTAATTTCAGATTATAATATTATTTTTCTTCTCTTTCTTTTCTACCTAAATAGATATCTAATTCCTTCTTCATTTCCTCAGGGATAGTAGCATCTACTGGAAAATAGGTACTCTCAATCATTCTTTGGGCAAATTGAATTATAAATTCAGCAGTTCTATAATAATTTTCCTGATCTAAAAAATCTATTATGTCTTTGCGGCTATGAATTTCAGCTCCACCCTTAGGAGCTAATCTTGCAAAGGAAATCGCTGGAACACCATGATCGGCAAAGGGTGTTGAATCTGAGGAATAAACACCTTGCTTTGCAGTAATTGGGAATCCCACTTCACAACCCATATAGTTGATATAATTTACTAAAGACATTTCAGAAGTACAGCAAGCAATGTCCTTTCCAATAACAACACCTGTCATATCTACATTGATGCATAGCTTATAATCTAACAATTCTTCTTGATGAGAATCTGTAAATGCTTTAGAACCTAAAAGTCCCATCTCTTCAGAACCGCACCAAATAAATTTCAATGTTCTTGATGGACGATGTTTGGAAAAATAGGCTAGTACCTCCAATATCGTTGTTGTTCCTGTACCATTATCATATGCTCCTGTAGAGAAAGGTACAGAATCAAAATGAGCAGTAAAGCATACAATCTCATTTTTCTTAACTGTTCCGGGAATTGTAGCAATTACGTTGTGGGAAGTTCGTTTAAATTCATCCTGTTGAAGAGTAATCTTCACTTCTTTTGAACTAGACAATAGAAGTTTTTCTGCATCAATCATTCGTATACATAAACCGGGAATCTTTCCATGCTGATAATGACGTTCTCTTATCATCATCTTTTCTAAATCTGAATTTGCAATATCGTCGTACAATGTTCCGCTAGTACAAATAAATCCAGAGGCCTTCTTTTCACATAACAGCTTATAAGTTTTTACCATCATTCTTGAACTGACATAAGCTATTTTTCCTTCAAGTGAATCCAAATGTTTCAAATGAGTATCAGACTCTATAACAACAAGTTCTCCAATGATTCCTTCTATCGGTGTAGAACCACTCATGCCAACCCCTGTCACCTCATAGGTGCCGTCAATTGTTTCAAGCATTGCTTTTTTAATCTCATATCCATCAATTAAAAACTCCTCTAAATGTGCTTCTACCTGAAATTTATGGCATTCTGTTATAATCAGATTCGCTGTTTTAAGCTCTTCTTCACTGCCTCCAGTACGTTCATAGGCAATCTTCTTGAGAAAATCAAAACTATCAAATCTTTCCATTCAAACCACTCCAATCGCATATCATATCTATTATACACAAATTGAACTGATTTTCAAAGAGCTTTTATCAAAAAAATACTAAGTGATTCTATTTTGTGTATCAAGAAGTTCTTCTTCTGTAAAAAACTTATTACCTATAGACATTTGTATCGTATGGTACTTATAAAAATAATTTTGAAAATTTGTATGAAAATGAATTGTTTTCACTGGATACTTTTTTTTATATATCTGCTTATCTAATAGAAATTTTTGATATAGAAGTTGTTCTTTAAAATAATACTCTAGACTTAGGAAAAAAAGATAGGTTGCATTAAGGATAATAAAAATATCCATTTTAAAATATATACTTATACCAATACCTGCTACCCCACCAAATAGACTTACAATACTCATCATTTTCAAAACAAATCGATAAGGAAAAAAGTAAGATAAAGAAGTCTTTATAATATTAAAGCCATCCAAAGGATAAATGGGCAGACTATTAAATAAGATAAGAATTAAATTAATTTTTCTCATTGTCTCATCGGGGATGAGAAAATAAAGGATTAAATTAAAAAATATGCCACCAAAATAAATAATAAAGTCTTTGTAAAATTCTTCTTTTGTATTTTCAAGCTTAAGAAAAAAACCAAATATAGAAAGCTCTAGCTTTTCAATTTTATATCTAAATAGAGTTATAAAAAATAGATGTCCTATTTCATGAATAAATAGACATAAGAATAATTTCACGATAATACTCTGCTTTGGAGATAAAGAAATAATACAAAGAAGGAGTAGAAAGCTATAATCTATTTTAAACCTTTTCATAATAAATACTCAATCTTCCAGAGATTGTTGTAAGATTTTCTCCTTCTACAACGAAAAAATCCTCAGTAAGACCAAAAGAATTTAGACTATGGATATATTGATATAAATTTCCAGTTCTTTTAGAGATGTGACTAATCCTAAATCTTGTATCTAGGTTTACTACTTCAACTGCACCCTCTTCAACAGAAACAATCATCATATCAATAGGAAGACTGACTTCTTGGCTCAATGGAAAGACATATAACTTATTTCCTTCTACAATATAGTCTCTTACCACCATAGGTACACTTGCAACATTTTCTTCGTCTTTGTACAAATTCTCAGCTAAAAAGTTAGTGATAGCAACAGTATTAATTTCCTTATCCAAAAACTTCTGAACGGGTTGAATGAAAAGATAACTTGCTACAAATAAGCCTAATAAAAATCCTTTAATGAGTATTTTTTTCAAGAGTATCACCTATCAAATTATATTCCATCCCAAGAGAAAGTAGACCATGCTCATTCATCGAAAAATATTCTGAAGAAGAAACTACAAGGTGATCAAGGAGTAAAATATTTAAAGACATCAATATATCATTTAATTCCTGTGTTGCCTCGATATCTGCTATGGAAGCATCTACTTCCCCTGAAGGATGATTATGAACCAATACAATTCCATAGGCTTTTGCATCTAATGCCTCCTGAATAATTCTTCGAACAGGAATTTCAATCTCATGTGAACTATTTCCTCGTTCCACTAATGTTTTAATAGGGCGTAACTTGCAATCTAGTAAAATCGCTATGATGATTTCATTAGATTCCAAATAGATTTCATGATAAATATAATTGTATATATCTTCTGCCGTTTCTAGACTAGGATGATTTTTTTCTTTTTTGGCTCCTCTTCTTGCAAGTTCAAAACAAGCTAAAAGCTGGCATGCTTTTGCTTTTTTAATGCCCTTGATTTTAAGCAAATTAGAATATGTTAAATCCTTTAATTCTGACAAACGATATTTCTTTAAAATTGTGCTAGCAATATCTAATACAGTATGTTCTTTTGTTCCACTTCCAATTAATATAGCAAGCAATTCCGTATCCGAAAGTGCCTTAGCTCCAAATTGGGCAATTCTTTCACGCGGACGATCGTCTTTTCTTAAATCTTTTATGTTCATTTTTCCACCTCATATAAATAATTACCAAAAAAGATGAAAAATTATATATTAAAATGAATTTTCATAAAAAAAGGACACAATTTTAACTTGTGTCCTAATTCATAGATTTAAGCTCCCTGTGATGTACCTGTGATAACTAAGCTTACATTGCTAAATTCAACTACAGTTCCTCTTGTTGCATACATACCGATATACATATAGTTTGTATCAACAGAGAATAAATCAAAATCATAGTAGGTCTTTGTATAGGTTTTTCCCTTATACACTATACTAGTTGTAATAGACTGACCTAAACGAATAATCGTAAATTCTGCTGTATCATCCACTTGGTATAAAAAAGAGATATTATTTGCATTATTTACTAAGGCAGTATTTTCTCTATAGACTAATGCATTCATACTGCTATCCTTTGTGACAAATCCTGCCGTTAAATAGTTTGAGGTAATTGTTTTTGTTTTATCTGTCTGATTGATAAAACAGTCATCTCTTAGCATCAAACCAAAGCCTGCTTGCTTAGTTGATGCTGTAGAAGTTACCTTTGCAGATGCTGTAATTTCAAAATTCTTATCCTTAGATATCTGCTGGAAAAGGAAGGCAAAGCCATCACCAGCACTTGCAAATTTTCCCTTTACAGAGGCTGTTGTTTGACCAACTTCAAATCCTCCATTTATTTCCTTAGCCCTGTATCCATTGACTGAGGCGGAAGGATCTCCACCGCAATCACCAAAGGCTGTTCCATACCAGCCCTCACTTGTTGTCTTGTAATGTGCTGGTGCTTGATAAGATGCCAAATTAGGTGAAGTATAATCAACAAATGAGTAGCTTGGATTTTTTACTAAATCCTTATCCTTTGTAGGCTCTATGATATCTGCAAGAACATATTTTCCTAGAGTGTTCTTTGTTTTAGCAAGTTCAGAAGCTACTAAATAAGCAACATATTTTGCTCCATAAATATTTAGATGTGTTGTATCAACAGAATTGGTATCTACTACAACCTCTGCTCCTTCTTTCTTTCCAGAAGTCATGGCATGATAGTAGATTGCCTCACTATAACCCAAATCTGTGTATTTCTTCTTAGTTAAATCTCTTAAATTGATAACCGTTACATTCTTCTCTTGTCCAAGCTCAACAATAGCTTGTGCGTAATCTCCAGTAGCTGTTACATGTCCATTAGAAGCTGTGTAAGTATTATTTTTATCAGCACGAACAATAGGTGTACATAAAATAGGAGTTGCACCTTTCTCTAACGCAAGCTTAATATAATATTCATACAAGCTATATTTAAAAGATGTTGAATCAGTCAAAGGCTTAGATGCATCTGTAAAACGAGCTGCATCATCACTTTTTTCATCATTATGACCAAAGCCAATCAATAAGTAATCTCCAGCTTTTAAATTATTCTTTAAGGTTGTATAATTCGTCTCTGTAATAAAACTCTTAGAGCTTCTTCCAGATAAGGCAAGATTATTGACCTTGATAGCTGCATCAAAATAATTTGCAAGTTGTGTACCATATCCATAACGTGGATAATAATAAGAATCTGCAAAGCTTGCAAGTGTAGAATCTCCTACAACAAATAAGGTTGCAGGAACTTTTTCAAAAGGTGTCTCATAATGATAAACAACTTCAGTAGATAATTCACTATCTAAATATTGACTAGACTGATGTGAAATTGCCTTAACTGCTACCTCATAGTCTCCATCTTCTTCTACTACTATGGTATAAGAGGTTTCTGTTTGTTCTTCTAATGCCGTTCCATTTAGGAAAACAATATACCCATCTGCATTCTCTATTTCCTCCCAAGATACTACTTTATCTGTTAGTTTAAGAGAAGGTGTAGAAAGTGTTGTTGGTTCTGTGGCTAATATAGTATAGGTAACAGGGGCTGAATATGCACTATTTTCTATTTCATCATCCATTTCTGCTCCATAAGCAATTGCTTTAACCTTAATTACATATTCTCCTGGCTCTGTTGCAGTAATTGTATATTTTGTTCCACCTTGTTCTTCTAAATCAACACCATTTATATTTACAATATATGCATCTGCAAAAGGAACCATATTCCAACGTACTACGTTGCCTTCTAGCCTTAACACAGGCGCTGCAATTACAATTGGATCAAACTTAGAACATATATATCTTACATTCTTTGAAAACTCACTATCTTTAAAATTTTCTTTATTCTTAGAAATTGCTTGAACTTTAACATAGTAAGTTCCTTTGCCAAAAGGCTCAATTGTATAGCTCGTTGTTGTTACTGTATTCTCAATAAAAGAGGAAAGATTGTTGTTAACAAGCTCTCCTTCCTCATGTACAAGATAAGAATCTGCATTAGGAATAGCTTCCCAAGTAACTACATTATTTTTGATACTCAAGACAGGTGTTGCAAGCTGAACTGGCCCATCTGGAACTGGTGGTACTTCCTTTTTGCCATTGCAAGATACTAAAAATACAACCAAAATTAAACTAAAAAATGCAAAAAATATTTTCTTCATAATAACACTCCTTTTCTATTTTTTTATGCCCCCTGGGATTTCCCAGTTATTTTAAAATCAACATCACTAAATTCTACAACTGTACCTCTAGTAGCAAACATTCCTACATACATATAATTATGATCAATTGCTAGCAAATCAAAGTCAACATAGTTCTTAGAATAACAAATACCTTTATAGGTTAAGCTCATCTTCATAGATTGTCCAACACGTTCTATTTTTAAATCAGCAACATCATCCTCTTGATATAGAAAGTCTAATAAAGGTTCTTCTTTATGAAGCTCTGCTTGTTCTCTATAAAAGATGGGACTCATCGTTACATCTGTTGTCACTATCCCTGCTGCCAAAAAGTTAGAGGTGATGATTTCATTGTTTGCTTTCTGCTGGATGTAGCAGTCATCTCTAAGCATCAAGCCAAAGCCTGCTTGCTTAACAAGAGCAGTTTGAAGAATTTTAGCTTTTGCAGAAAGAATAAAATTATCAGTCGCATCTATTTTTCTAAAGCAAAATGCCAAACCATCTGAAATTAAAGAAATTTTACCTTTTACTGCATTTCCCTTTTGACCTACACAGAAAGTACCTAGATTTATTTCTTTTGCAACAAATCCATGTTCTTCTTCATCGGGTAAGCCTCCACAATCACCAAAAGCTGTTCCATACCATCCTTCTGTTAAAGTTTTAAAATGCTCCTTTGGTTGATACTCTTCTAACTTTGGTGTTTCATAGACACGTACCTTATACGCTGGATTTGGCACTAAATCTAAATCTTCCTTTGGTTCAACCAATTGATCTAAGGTATATTCCTTTAATGGACAATTGGTTTGTTTTATGAGAGAAGCCACTAAATATGCAATATACTTAGCCCCATATGCATTTAAATGCGTCGTATCAACTGTAGCTAAATCAGGAATGATATGATTATCCTTTCCATATTTTCCAGCTATAGTTGCATGATATTTCATAGCTTCTAAATACCCTAGCTTCATATACTGATGCCTTGTAGCTAAAGTCAAATCCAAAACTGTTACATTCTTCTGTTTTCCAAGATTTAGAATAGCTTCTCTATAATCTCCATTTGGAGTAATGTGACCACTATTTTTTGTGTAATCATTTTTCAAATCTACTCTACAAATGGGAGTACATAAAATGGGGATTGCTTTCTTATCTAAAGCGGGTTTTATATAGTGTTCATATAAGGAATAGGAAAAAGAATTCTTATCTTCTACAGGCTTTGAAGCATCTGTAAAACGTAAAGGGTCATCACTCTTTTCATCATTATGACCAAAGCCAATCATTAAAAAATCATTAGGCTTTAAGCTCATCATTAGCTTTTTATAGTTTTCTTCTTCTAGAAAACTTTTAGAGCTTCTACCTGACAATGCTAAATTTACAATTTCTATATTTTCAAAATAGTACTCAAGCTTTGTTCCATAGCCATATCTTGGATAATAATATGGATCATTAAAGCTGGAAACTGTAGAATCTCCTATAACATACAATACAGGTTCATTCATTACCGACACTTCCTTCTTAGGCTAATTATAGCATTAAACCCTCAAAATAGCAAAAGAAAACTACAGCCCTATCTTGGCTGTAGCCTTTTTTATTGAAAAACTTTATTTAAAATTTCTTTGATATGAGATACCGGTCTTATCTCTAAAACATTTCTTACCTCTTCAGGAATATCTTCGATATCTCTTTCATTTTCTTTAGGGATAAAGATTGTCGTTAAACCACTACGATGAGCAGCAATAGACTTTTCTCTTAAACCACCAATTGGTAGAACCTGTCCTCTTAAAGTGATTTCTCCAGTCATACCAATATGACAATCTACAGGCTTATTGGCAAGTGCAGATACAATGGCTGTAGTAAGAGTTACACCTGCTGAAGGTCCATCCTTAGGGACTGCACCCTCTGGAACATGGATATGAACATCATTTTTCTCAAAGACTTCATTATCAATGCCATAATCCTTTGCATGACTTCTTACATAAGAATAAGCTGCTTGAGCAGATTCCTTCATAACATCTCCAAGCTTACCTGTCAACTGTAAGCCTCCCTTACCAGGGTAAGTCATAACCTCGATATCTAGAGTATCTCCACCAAACTGAGTATAGGCAAGTCCTGTAACTATACCTACCTGATCCATCTCACGATTCTTGTTGTTAGTGAAACGTATTTTACCTAAGAATTCAGATAAGTTATCACAGGTAACAACTTGACTTTCAATCTTGTCAATTAAGATTTTCTTCACTGTTTTACGGCAGATTGTTGCAATCATACGATTTAATTCACGTACACCGGCTTCTCTAGTATAGTTTTGAATAATGGCATACATTGCATCATCTTGAATTGTCAATTGTTCTTCTTTTAAACCATGTTCATCTAAATTTCTCTTTAATAGATGCTTAAAGCCAATATTGAACTTTTCAATTTCTGTATAGCTTGAAAGCTCAATGATTTCCATACGATCTCTTAAAGGTGCTGGAATATTAGATAAATCATTTGCGGTAGTGATAAACATTACCTGTGATAAATCATAAGGCTCCTCTAAATAGTTATCAGAGAAATACTTATTTTGTTCAGGATCTAATACCTCAAGCATTGCAGCAGCTGGATCTCCACGATAATCAGCAGTCATTTTATCAATTTCATCTAGTAGGAATACTGGATTAACTGAACCTGCATCCTTCATTCCTTTTAGAATACGGCCAGGTAAGGCACCAATATAAGTTCTTCTATGACCTCTGATTTCAGATTCATCACGCACACCACCTAAGGATTGCTTAATAAACTTACGTCCTAAGGCTTCACTGATGGATTTAGCTAAAGAGGTCTTACCTACTCCTGGAGGACCTGCAAAGCATAGAATCGTATTTGGGTTTTTACCAGTCATCATTTTAACTGCCAAATACTCAACAATTCTATCCTTAACCTTTTCTAGTCCATAATGGTTTTTATCTAGACTTTCTGCAACCTTCTTTAAATCAGTTGTATCTTCTGTTTGTTTATACCAAGGTAGATTAATAATCCACTCTAAATAGGTACGAATCACACCAGATTCAGCCATTTGATTGCTGGTAGAAGCATATTTTTGAAGTTCATTTTTTGCCTTATCATAGACATTCTGAGGTAAGTGAGCTTCTTCTATAGCCTTTCTTAAGGCTTCTACATCCTCTTCCTGACGCGCCTTATCTCCAAGTTCATTTTGAATGGCTTTCATCTTTTCACGAAGATAATATTCTTTTTGAGATTCATCGATAGATTTTTTTACATCATCATTGATTTTATTCTCAATTTCAACAATTTGCTTCTCATGCTCTATATCCTCTAAAATATATTCTAAACGCTTGGTAGCATCAAGCTCAGCCAAATAACGATATTTCATAGTTTGAGGGCCAGTTATTTTTAAATTATAGGCAATGACATCTGATAGCACAGCAACATTGGTTCCTTGTTGCAAAGCACGAGATACTTCATCTAAGCTTTGCACAATATTGGCAGCTGGTCTAGAGATAGCTGAGGCAATATTTTTAATTAAAGCCGCTTCCTTATCATCATTGTGCATATAAGAATGAAGCTTTTCATAAGCACAAACAAAATAAGGATCTAAAGATGTGAAATTCTGAACAGAGATACGATCAGAAATTTTAAACTTCACCTTATAATTCTTATTAGGTAGCTTTAGTTTAAGAGTTATTTTGGCTAATACACCAACACTCTCAACATCCTCTTCTGTAACTTCTTTACTATTTGCATCCTTTTGGATTAATAACAATATATTTCCACCATACATTTTTTCTGCGGCATCTAAAGCCATAACAGAATTCTGGCGACCTACTTCTATCCGAAATTCATTACTAGGTAGTGGAATGACACCGCGAACTGCAATCGCAGGTAATACTAATTTATTTTCTTCCATTTTACCATCCTTTCAGTCGTTAAAAAATATCGACAAATATAATATATATCATTTTTGGCACTTTTGCAAGTACTTTGCCAAAAATAATTTTATTTTTTAGAAAAAGGAAAGTCACTCGACCTTCCTTCCCTATTTTTCATAACATATTACTCAGTAGTTTTTGTAGTCTTCTTTGTAGTTGTCTTTTTTGTGGCTGTAGACTTAGCTGTACTTGTTTTTGTTGCAGTAGTCTTTGTAGAAGACTTCGTTGTGCTTGCTTTTGCTGTAGTGCTCTTAGTTGAAGATTTTGCAGCAGTAGTTTTAGCAGTTGATGTTTTAGCAGGAGCTTTCTTAGGAGCAGCCTCACCAACCATAGTTGCATTTGAAAGTAATAAATCTACAACTCTTTGATATGCGATATCACTATAATATCTTTGAGCATTATTTCTTAGCATTACTTCCTTTTTGCTATTATGAGCCTTAGCATCTGCTTCTGCCCTAGCTTCAATATCTTCTTTTGTTGGAGTTAAATTTTCAACTTCAATAATCTTAGAAACAACTACATTAAACAATGCTTGGCGCTTACCTTGCTTTTCAGTATCTTCTTCAAACTTTTCTTTAGTAATGTTCATTAAACCTAAGAAAGTCTCGAATGGAATATTATACATCTTAGCTTGTTGTTCGTATTGTCCACGAACTTGAGAAATTCTTTCTTCTTCTAAAGCCTTAGGCATATCCACAACGGCATTATCTAGTATCTTATTGATTATTTCATCTACTTGGCGATCTTTTTCAGATTTTTCTCTAGAAGCCTCCAATTCAGCCTTCTTAGCTTTCTTCCAAGCAGCAACAGTTTCAATATCAGTCAATTTTTGTTCTTTTACATATTCATCTGTAAGCTCAGGATAAATCTTATGTTTAACCTCATGAACAGTTACCTTAAATACTGCTAGCTTACCAGCTAAGGATTTCTCGCCATAATTTTCAGGGAAGGTTACGTTGACATCCTTAACTTCATCAGCCTTCATTCCAATCATTTGATCCTCAAATCCAGGAATAAACTGACCTGAGCCAATTTCTAATTCATAATTTTCTGCCTTACCACCAGGGAATTCAACACCATCAACACTGCCGACAAAATCAAAGTTCGCAGTATCTCCTGCCTCAATAACCTGTTCCTTCTTAACCTCCATAGAGGCATCCTTTGCCATAATAGACTTAATTGCAGCATCTACATCAGCATCACTAACAGTTAGGTTTGCAGCTACACACTCTACTCCTTTATATTGTGGTAAATTTACTTCTGGATATACATCAAAGGATAAAGAAACCTTAAATGATTTACCACGTTCTAGCTTCTCATCACTTTCAAAGTTTGGTTCAAAAGGACCAACAATTTCCTTTGCCAAATCTTGATCTTTGTAGATTTCTTGAGCCTTGTTATTTAAAACAACATTGATGGCTTCATCATATAAAGATTCCACTCCATACATTTTTTCATAAACTGAACGAGGTGCTTTACCTGCTCTAAAGCCCTTTATTGTAACTTTTGCATTACATTTTTCAAAAGCCTTGTCTAAAGCTTTTTCAAACTCTTCAGGTGTTACCTCAAAAACAACCTTATTACGACTATGTTCTAATTTTTCTACTTTCATAATACATCTAACGTGAACTATTGTTCACTCCTCCTAAAATATAAATATTTTAAGTACCAATTTTTGGTACAAACGCAACTATTATTATAGCATAAACTAAGAAAAAGTAAAGAAAAATGAAACAAAATCTAAAATTCCTTATCGGATTTTCTAATTCCTTCTATCTCCCACAAAAAATCAATCTAATTTATAAAAATTTTACTAAAAAATGATAGATTTAGTGTATAATATGTATAGAAATCTAAGGAGGGATAAATTTGAAAAGAATATTAATCCTTACAACTGGAGGAACAATCTCCAGTGTTCCATCAAAAGATGGTCTTGTACCAAAGAATTCCAAGGATATATTAGCATCCGTTTTTAAAGAAGTGGATGCAACAATTGAAATTCAAAGTATACTAGTATTAGATAGTTCTAATATTCAGCCAGAAGAATGGAAGATTATTGCCAGTAAGATTTATGAAAGTCTACACTTATATAATGGTATTATTATTACGCACGGAACGGATACAATGTCTTATACTGCTTCTATGATTACATTTATGGTTCAAAATCCTAATATCCCTATTGTGTTTACAGGATCACAGTTGCCAATCTCTCATCCCTTAACTGACGCGATTGATAACTTGCACTGTGCCTTAGCTATGGCAAAGTCAGACATTCCAGGGGTTTTTTTAGCCTTTAATAGAAAAATTATATTTGCATCGCGTTCTGTAAAAGCTAGAACCTCAAGCTTTGATGCTTTTGAATCAATCAATCTACATCCATTAGGCAGTGTTTCTGCAACAGGACTTGTCATTCACAAGGATATGCTTCATAAAACGGATAAAGCTCCAAAGCTTATTTTAGATATCAATACAAATGTATTTTTACTTAAATTAACTCCAACAACAAATCCTTCTATTATTCCACTTCTTATCTCTTCAGGCATTGAGGGAATTGTAATTGAAGCCTATGGTGCTGGTGGAATATCTTATATTAGAAGAGATTTTATTAAAGAAATTAAAGCTGCCATTTTAAAAGGCATTCCAATTGTTGTAAGTAGTCAGTGCTTATATGAACGTTCCAATTTCAATATCTATGAGGTTGGTACTAAAGTACTTGCAAGTGGAGCAATTGAGGCCTATGATATGACCACAGAAGCCGCTGTAACAAAGCTTATGTATGCATTAGGGCAAACGAAAAATCTATCTGAAATCAAAAAGATTTTCTTAACCCCTATTGCTAATGAAATTCATCCAGAAGTATAAAAGGACAAGTCAAGCTTGTCCTTTTACATTTAATAAACTTTTTTATTCTGTCTTATAGCTATACAGCCTAGAAGGACGATGTCCTCCATCATTTTTAAATTTATCCGTCGGACTCACTTTATCTTTTATAGTTCTTCTGAAGACTGAATCTATGAGTTTTTTTCCTAAAATAGACTCATAGACTAGCTGAAGCTCCTTTAAAGTAAATTCTTTTGGTAACATATGATAAACAATATCATGTGTTTGAATCTGAGTTTTTAAATATTCTAAGGCAGTGGCTATCACTTTTAAATGATCAAAAGCTAAATACTCATTTTCGATTTCTCTATAGCTAATAATTCCATAGCTATCTATTGTTCTTTTTACTTTACAACTGAATTCCTTGAATGCATTTTTAAATTCAATCGTAACTATATCTTGGTTTTGACTTAAGGTTAAATCAAAAAAGCTTGCCTTTGCTTTTAAGTCGCCTACAATCTTTGTCTTATCAATCAAACCTAAAAAACTTACAGATAACACTCTTCCTCTAATATCTCTATCAATATCAGAAAAGGTATGAAATTGATTCAAATAAACATCATCAATATTTGCCTCTGTAAAAAGAATTCTTTTTGCTGAATCTAAAAGCTTTTCGTCTAAAGAAAGAAATCCTCCTGGAATACAGTAGCGATTCATAAATGGGGCTGACTCTCTTTCAACTAAAAGAATACTAAAGCTTTTCCCATTTTTTTTGCGATAATTTTGAGTTTCAATATCACTTATACTAAATAAAGTAATATCCGTAGTAATACTCATCTTTTCGTAGTCATCACTATTGTAATTCTTTAAAAACTCTTCATCAGAGGTATATTTAATCTCTCTGTATTCTTGATATTCCTTTGTATAGATTCTTCTTTCTTGAATATATCTTAATACATTAGAATCTAAAATATGAGCCACCTCATCATATTTATTTTCACTTACACACTCTCTTATAAATGAGGAATTAAAGCCTTCTACTTCTATATCAACAAGTTCAATCTTACCTTTATGATTATGATATTTTTCTAATACTCCTTTTAGTTCAATATCTTTACGAACAATAACAAATAAATTGTAGGTATCTAAAATGTATTCATATCGTTTCCATGTATCAAAATGAAGAAGATTATCACTTCCCATAATAAAGTAAAGCTCATCTCCCTTATAGAGATTTTGCAAATAATCTAAACTTCTATAAGTACAGATTAAATTGTTTTTAAATTCGTAGTCACAGATGATAACCTTTGGATGATTTTGAAACATTAAATTTAGCATATGGATACGCTCTTCTCCTTTTGCTAAATTACTTTTCTTATAAAAATTTCCAGTGGGCAATAAAATGATTCGATCAAAGTCATATTGCTCCAACAAAGTCAAAACAATTTGCTTATGCACTAAATGACATGGATTAAAGGATCCGCCATATACTCCGATTTTCATAAGCTCTCTAATTCCTTTAGATAAAGATTATAGGAAGTATCTGAACTCATTCTTAAATCCCCTCGTGGAGATAAGCTGATTGTTCCAACCTTAACACCATCAGGCATACAGTTTCTTTTGAATTGCTGAGTAAAGAAGCGCTTGATAAATGTCGTTAAATATCTCTTAATATCCTCTTTAGGATATTCAAAGGTTTGGCAAGCTAAGAAATATAACTTCTTTACGCTAGCCCCATAGCGCATAAAGTGGTACAAAAAGAAATCCTGAATGATATATGGACCCACACTAGATTCACTCTTTTGAGTAATTTTACCATCAGCATCTGGTGGTAATAATTCTGGAGATATTGGAGTATCTAAAATATCTGATAGAGTATTTTTAAACACACCCTCTTCACTATCATCCCTAACCTTAGCAATTAATGCAGTAACTAAGGTTTTAGGAATAGACACATTTACTGCATAGCTAGACATATGATCTCCATTATAGGTATCCCAGCCTAAAGCTATTTCAGATAAATCTCCTGTACCAATTACGATACCATTGATCTTATTGGCATAGTCAAATAGAATTTGAGTACGTTCTCTTGCCTGAGCATTTTCATAAGTCACATCAAATACCTTTGGGTCATGCTCTATATCCTTATAGTGTTGTATACAAGCATCTTTAATTGATATTTCTTTAAATGTTGCCTCTACAGTTTGAATTAACTGTACCGCATTCTGATAAGTTCTACCACTTGTTCCAAAGCCAGGCATAGTAATTGCATGAATATCAGATGCAGGAAGATTTAGTACCTTGGCTACTCTTAAACAAATTAGAAAGGCTAAAGTAGAATCTGCTCCTCCACTAATACCTATAACCATTTTTGCATTTCCTAAATGCTTAATTCTTTTAGCAAGACCAAAGGTTTGAAGATTTAATATTTCTTCTAAGGCATCTTGATTCTTCGTAACAAAAGGCGTCTTTGTATATTTTTTAGATAGAGTATTTTCTATATCTACAAGAGAAAAGGTAGTGTGAATAAAATTACCTTCTTTAAAAATACCTTCTGCAGTTGGACGAGATAATCTATCATGAGAAATTCTTAAAACATCTACATCCTGATAAATGATTGAAGATTCAAAAGAGAATCTTTCGTTTTCTACTACCTCACCATTTGCCTCAGCAATCATAGCATGACCTGAAAATACCAAATCACTTGTAGATTCTGATATTCCTGAAGATGCATAAACATAGGCAGACATTGTTTTAGCTGCTTGAGATTTAATTAGGTTTCTTCTATAATTACATTTTCCAACAAGCTCATTGCTGCTAGATAGGTTAAATATAATGGTAGCCCCTGCAACACTTGTTTTATTGCTTGGGGAATTCGCAGCCCATAAATCTTCACAAATATCTATGGCATAACAAATCTCATCATAATTTTTTGCATGATACAACAATAAATTAGAAACTGCTACCTCTTCTTTTAATAAAGTAAAGCTTGTTTCAGTTAATCGTTCTGCAGAAGCAAAATATCTTGCCTCATAGAATTCATTATAGTTTGGAATATAAGTCTTTGGTGTAACACCAATAATCTTACCATCAGAAAAGCTTACAGCACAATTGTATAAAGCATTCCCAATCTTAAGTGGTGCACCTACAATGAAGACTATAGAATGTGTTTTACTATATTCCTTTAAAGCATCTAACCCCACTAAAGTACCTTTAATTAAATCATCATTTAAAAAGAAATCCTGAGCGGTATAGCCTGTAAGAGATAGCTCTGGGAAGGTTAAAATCTCTATTCCCTTTTCTATTGCCTCATCTAAGATTTTTTTCATTTCTTCTACGTTATAGGTGATATCTGCAATCTTTAATTTGTTTACAGCCGCACCTACACGTACATATCCATATTTTTTTAGCATAGGAATACCTCCATCGTTACTATAATTATACGCTATTTCTAGTATTTGTCAATTCTCTTATTATCATTCTGCTAAAAAGAGTAAATGGATAATAAATTTATTTCAGCAACAAAAAGAAAAATCGGCAAAATGCCGATTTGATTAACTAAATAGTTTAAAAGTATTCGCGTATATATACGTTGGTTCATATCCATCATACCAATAGTCATAGCAAACAGCTATATGTGCATCTATTTCTAGGTACTCCCATATACTATCCATCTCTATTGTATTGTCCTCAAAAACTGTATTCTTGCTTATGAATACATCTATAAAGGAATCCTTTTCTACTCTTAGAGTAAAATAACTTGCCTCTTGATTTATAGAAGTAATATCTCCTTCTATCCATTCTTGAGGATAAGAAGTTAAATCTAATACGCTATACATTGTATCTCTAGCAACTCTTTCTACTGTTGTAGCATTATATGTATATTTAGTTACTAAAGTAAAATCATCATAGGTTGCATAATTCTCATTTTTAGAAAAGGATACATTATAAATTCCATCATATCCATAATTCACATTTATCCCATAAAAAGGCGGTTCAGAGGATTTATTTATGCTGTTTGAATCAATCGTTTTATGTGAACTATAGACTTCACAAAAATATGTTTTGCCTTGATCATATTGATATCTTCCACTATTAGCTAATATAGTATAAAGTCCCTTTTTCCCAACGAGTGTAATCATTGTGTCTTGAACTCCTAAACGCAATTCTTCCTTTTTCTCATCAAATTCAAAAGTTGAGAAATCAGCAATGATAACATCTAAGTACCCCAAGCCACAAGAATCCTTAATCACCTCTAGTGCCTCATCCTCTACATTTTCAGGAATGAAAATAGAAAACTTCATCGCAGAATGAATTTTAACATAATCGTAAGGATAAGTAACACCTGGTACATATGTTGGTTTTTCATCACTTAATTCTTTTACTTGCTTTTGTTTTGTAATGAAATGCTTTACTTTATGAGGTTGTGTAGTTGCTTTGAATTCCTTGATGGAAGCCATACCTAATAAATTTAATTCTTTCATTACATGAGAAGCTTGATGGACTTCTTCTATAGGCTGATCTTGAGGCTTTTCTATTTTCTCGTTTTCCTCCTTACAACCAATAAGAATAAATAAACTAAAAATCATAAGCATTAGACAAGATATCTTTTTCATTTCCATTCCACCTTTTTTAAAAATTTAGAATTGTCAGAATAGCTCTATATCCTATTTATCTATATTTTATTATATCATAAACATCTGCTATTGTATACGAAATGCTTTACACTCAAATCCAAATAATAAAAAAACCACTTTGAAAGTGGTTAATTTGTTTCAAGTTCTTTTAAGAAATCTAAGAAATACTTTGGTAGCTCAGAATCAAATTCCATCCATTCCTGTGTTCTAGGATGTTTAAATCCAATGAGCTTTGCATGAAGAAATTGTCCTTGATCTCCAATGACCTTTCTTCTGCCATAGACCTTATCACCAACAATAGGATGTCCAATATAACTCATATGTACACGAATTTGATGCGTTCTACCTGTTTCTAATTCACACTCAATCAATGTAAAATCCTTAAATTTTTTTAAAACTGTAAAATGTGTAATAGCTTGTTTTCCCGTTTTAGATACAGCCATCTTTTTTCTATCTTCTGGGTCTCTAGCAATAGGGGCATTGATTTTACCTTTGTTCTCAGCAAATGTTCCATATACTAAAGCTTGATATCTTCTTTTACAGCTATGATTTTTTAACTGCTCAGCAAGACCTAAGGCTGCCATATCATTTTTAGCAATCATCAATAGACCTGTTGTATCCTTATCGATTCTATGCACAATTCCAGGACGAACCACACCATTGATAGTAGCAAGATCATCAAGCTCATAAAGTAGTCCATGAACTAAAGTATCTTCTGTATTTCCTGCCCCAGGATGGACTACCATTCCTTTAGGTTTATTCACTACTGCAACATCATTATCCTCATACACAATCTCTAAGTTTAAATTCTTAGCATCCATATTTAAAGGCTGCTCTTCTAAAGGATCATAAGAAACGACATCACCTTTTTTTAAAGAATAGGAGGGCTTTTCCTTTTTTCCATTAACTAAAATTTTTCCTTCTTCTATACATTTTAGCGTATAACTTCTGGACTTGCCTTCTATAATTTGGGTCAAGGCTTTATCCAATCTAATCTTAGCTAAAGTCTCATCAACTACATATTGGTTCATGACTTTGCTCTCTTTTCTTGGAAAAAGATAATATCAACGGCTAGAAAGACAATGCCAATAACTAAACACATATCTGCCACATTGAATATCGGAAATCCAGATTTGGTTATCCAATTCCAAACTGTATCTAACGGCTTAAAGATAATCATATCTACTACACCATCTCTAAGACCAATACAAGAAAAGAAACGATCTATAAAGTTTCCGAATGTTCCTGCAAGCATCAAGGTAATGGCTATAGAATAGCACTTCTTCTTTTTCCAGTTATTTTTTGTAATGAAATAAACTAAAACTGCAGAGGCTATGAAACTGACTACTGCTAAAATCCATGTATGATCAGAAAGAAAAGACCATGCAGCTCCTGTATTATATGTTAAAGTAGCATCTAAGACATGGGGAATGAGCGTAACCTCACTTCCTCTAGCAATAAAGATTTCAGATAAATATTTTGTTAACTGATCTAGGATGAGTAATCCTCCTAAAACAAGTAAGGTAATCCACATAAAGTTCCCTCCAATCTAAATAAATAATCCTATAAATATACCCACACAAAGAGCAATCGCACAAATACCTGCATCTACCAAATAAAAGATATGCATATCCTCTACCTGTTTCTTCGTTATGGTTTTATAATAAAAAATACGACTCAATAATATAATAAAATACACACACAAAAGAATGCCTATAAGAACTAAGTTCAAATAGTCGTTAAAGATAAAACAATTCACTAAAACAACAATTGGTCCCACCATAATTAAAAGTGCGAGTCCTATAGACGCAAGGGCTATCCAAATTTTATTTGGGGTTTGGCTTGATAGCTCCTTAACATCACTCTTACACGCTCTATATCGTTCTTGAAAACTAAGCATTGGAAAGCACCTCCGTAGAATTATGTGCTCTTAGCTTCTCTAATGCATCTTCAAAGGTAGAGACAGAATACAGTTTCATCCTTTCCTTATGGGGAAGACGATTATAAGCAATCAGTGCCTCTTCATAATTTCCTTCTGGGCATAAAAATATTTCCATTTGATCATCATAGGCAGTATAAATTTTTTGCTGAATACCACCAATCACTCCAACCGTTCCGTCTGGTTCAATCGTTCCAGTTCCTGCAATTTTATTGCCCTTTGTGATATCCTCTTCTATTAAAGAATTGTATAAAGCTAATGTTTGAAGAAGACCACCTGAAGGTCCACCTACGTTCGTATTTTTAATTTTATACTGAGGACTTGCAGTCTTAGAATTTAAAGTATAATAAGAATATCCTGCGACTCTCATATTATCTTTTGTATATGAGATTTCAAGTTCTTCATTCCCACGTTTTACTTGATAAATTGTTCCTTCTTTGGCAGAATTAAATTCCTCAGCAAAAGCATCAAATCCATCCTTTGCATATACTCCATTTACGCCAATGATTCTGTCTCCAATTCTAAACTCTGAAGTTTTATCATAATATGCAATCACATACGCATCATATTCATAATCTAAGTGTATGTTTTCATCTACTAGTGATGCTGCTTTATAAGATAACATCAAAGAATACATAATACTAGATTCGTGTTGAATTTTTCCCATTTGGCTAAGCTCACTATCTGTGAAATGTAGATAATGAGAAGGGAGTTCAGAAAGCTCTGATGTAGAGCTTAGAGATACCATAAGATTTTGTAATATAGTAGAATGATCAAAGCTAATGACATAAATTGTGGAAAGACTTCCCTTTGCTTGATATGAATTTTCGATTTCCACAAAATCCTCTACTATTGTTGTATCGCCTTTTAAGGTTACCGATTGATTTGTGCGAGTGGCACCTAAAACTAAAAGAGGAATATTGATACATAGCGCAATCAAGATAATTATCCAAAATTTTTTTATAAAATATTTCAAACCTCTTCACTCCTTATATCCACAATGACCTTAGGCATTTTTGTATAGGTCACATTCGCTGCATCAAACATTTTTCTTGATGCAATATAGGATGCCTCATTATGATATTTATCATCCCCATAAACGATATGCTTTATACCAGATTGAATGATAATCTTTGCACATTCATTACAAGGAAATAATGTCACATAAAGTGTAGAATTTTTTAAAGAGGAGGTACAGTTTAGGATTGCATTTGGCTCTGCATGCACTACATATGGGTATTTCGTACTTAAATAGTTTGGATCAGTCTTTCCCCAAGGAAAAACTTGATCTGAACAGCCCATAGGAAAACCATTATAGCCAATACCGATAATTCTTCTATCCTCGTTTACAACACAAGCGCCAACCTTAGTGCTTGGATCCTTACTTCTTTTTGCCGATAGGGCAGCAACCCCCATAAAATATTCATCCCAGGTAATATGATTCATAGATATCCCTCCTATGGATTTAATCGATCTGGTCCACGGAAGATGAACATTGCATCCTTAATTCCTTGGTTAAATAATAACATTGTAATTCTATCAACACCAATTCCAAAACCACCATGAGGAGGACAGCCATACTTAAAGAAATCTAGATAGAATTCCACATCCTTATCTAAGCCCTTTTCTTCTGCTTGTTTCTTTAAAATTTCATAACGATGCTCTCTTTGGGCACCTGTTGTAATTTCACAGCCCTTCCAAATTAAATCATATCCACAAGGAACACCATGCTCATCACGCATGTGATAGAATGCTCTATTTTCCTTTGCATAACCTGTAATAAATAAGAATTCATGACCAAACTTGTCCATAGAAAGCTTTTGGCACATTCTTTCTCCTTCTGTAGTTAAGTCTCCCTTCTCACTTTCAGGTACCTTATAACCATAACGAGTTTCCAATTCATCATACACATCATGTAAATCCATTCTAGGGAAAGGAAGTGTTGGAACAACTAAATCAATATCATAAACTTCCTTAATTTGGCTAGCATATTTCTCATGAACAGCTGAAAGTGCGAAAGTCAGCATTTCTTCTTCCATTTTCATGACATCTTCAAAGGATTCAATATAAGAAAACTCTAAATCAAAGCCTGTGAATTCTGTTGCATGCTTACGAGAAGCAAACTTTTCAGCACGGAATACTGGACCTGATTCAAAGATACGTTCAAAGCCTGCAGCCATAGCCATTTGCTTATAGAATTGTGGAGACTGAGCTAAGAAAGCATCTCTATCAAAATATTCTACCTTAAATACACCAGCCCCAGATTCAGATTCAGCACCAATGAGCTTTGGAGAATGAATCTCAATGAAATCACGGTCTACTAAAAATTCACGGCATTTCGCAATAAAATAAGATTGTACCTTAAACATTAAGGTATTCTTATCTGTACGTAGGTCAATCCAACGATAGTCTAATCTTAAATCAATATTTGTTTCTTCTCCCTTAGGAGCTACAATTGGAGATGGAGCAGCAACACTTTCTAACTTGATTGTATCTGGATACATCTCCATATGATTTAGCTTAACATATTCACTTTCTAAAATTGGACCTGTAGCCTCAATCACACTATCTACTGTAATTTGATCTAAAATATCTACAAGCTCTGGATGCTTTTCCTTTTCAATTGTTAATTGTAATTTACCAGAAACATCTCTTAAAACAATAAAACACATTGCTTTTTTATTACGGATATTTTCTACAAAGCCTGCAATTTTGTTAACTTGTCCAAGCTTTATATCTTTTAACATAACTCTTTTCATTTTTATTTTACCTCTTTTTCTTTACATTTCGCACAAGCAGAGTTGTTATTGATTTTATTTAATACATAAGGATAAATTTCAAATAAAGAAATGGTCTCCTGCACATCAGTTGTGTTATCCTTAATATTGATTTTATTTTCTGCAAGTTCATTATCGCCTAGGATACAAGTAAACATAGCCCGATTTGTATCTGCTGCCTTAAACTGAGCCTTAAGACCCCTTCCTAAATGATCCATATCACAATAAAGTCCACCTAAACGACACACCTGCATTTCCCTTAATGCTGCCTGTTTTGCAGCATCACCTAAAGCAATAAAATAGACATGCACAAAATCAGGAGTTGCTAGTTTCTTACCTGCATACTCACAGGCAAGGAGTAATCGTTCCATACCAAATGCCATTCCAACACCAGGTATTTCAGGACCTCCTAAATCCTTGACTAAGGCATCATATCTTCCACCTGCTCCAATAACATTTTGAGCACCAAATTCAGGGATATCTACCTCTAGTTCAAATACAGTATGAGAATAATAATCTAATCCTCGAACTAAAGATGGATCTACCTCATAGGCAATATTCATATCCTTTAAGGATGCTAAAACCTGATTAAAATGTTCTTTGGAAGATTCTGTTAAATAATCATTAATTTTAGGAGCTTTTTTAAAAAATTCCTTATCCCTATCTACCTTACAATCTAGGATACGTAAAGGGTTCTTTTCTAATCTGTTTAAACAGTCACTACATAGCTCGTCCGCATGATTCTTAAAGTAATCCACAAGGACCTTCTTATAGGCTTGTCTAGATTCAGCGTCTCCTAACGTATTTAGCTTCACCTTGACATTGGTTAGACCTAAAGCCTTAATTAGAGTGGCTCCTAAGGCGATAACCTCTGCATCTATAGAGGCAGAATTAGACCCTAAGGCTTCTACACCAAACTGACTAAATTGTCTAGTTCTTCCCTTTTGTGGTCGTTCATAACGGAACATTGGTCCCATATAAAATAGCTTTTCCATAGGGTTTAACGCATATAATTTATTTTCAATATAGGCTCTAACTGTACCTGCTGTTCCTTCTGGTCTAAGTGTAATCAAGCGATCGGAACGATCCTTAAAATCATAGGTTTCCTTTGTAACCATATCTGAGGTATCATTGACATCTCTATGGAAGGTTTGACTGGATTCAAATATAGGTGTTCTTATTTCCTTATAATTAAAGATTTGACAAATTTTTCTTATTGTAGATTCCAGCTTTGTCCAAGCTTTGACCTCATCAGGCAAAACATCATAGGTGCCTTTTGGTTTACTAATCATACTTCCTACTTCCCTTCTTCATATTCATAGCGATACATACTATAATACATCGCTATACATTCATTGTTTTTAATTTTGGCTAAGGACTGATATTCATAGTGATAGCCACATTGTAAAATGACCTGCTTAGAGGACTGGTTGGCAAGGGTATGCCCAACTAAAATCTTATCTAGCTTTAAAAGCTGAAATCCAATTCTAGTCATCTCCTTTAAGCACATTGTCATAATCCCTTGATTCCAATACTCTCTATGCAGGATATATCCAATTTCTGCTGTATTGATACTTTCATAATAGGTATGAAAATCAATCATACCAATCATTTTGCCTTCAGCAGATTTATCAATAATAGCATAACCTGCAGGAATCCCTGATAAAGGTCTCTTTAAAAAGACCTCCTCTATACACCATAAAGCTTCCTTAGGTCTTTGAAATGGTCCCCAATTTAAATGCTTACAGGTTTCTTCATCCTTCCCAATTTCAAAATAATCTAAATAATCTTCTTTTACAATACTTCTGAGCTCATATCGCCCTAAATTTACTACTGGTAATACTGTTTCTATAGCTCATCACCCTTTTTTCTATTAAAAAAACGTCCTTAAAAAAATATTAAGGACGAATTAAGCCGCGGTGCCACCTTACTTCTAGTATTATACTAGCACTTAAGTCCGTTAACGCCTGGTACGTCTTGTTTTAAAAGCTCTCCAAAGTGTCTTTCCTTATTTTCCTTTATAGATGCTTCCACCAACCATCCTCGCTAGTATAAATCTAAATAAGTACTCCTCTTCTTCTTCAATTTATCATACGCTATCATTTTAGCATTTATACATCAAATTTTCAAGAAAAATTTGTTTAAGAAACAACTCTTGAAAGTAAAATGTTAGAATAATCTTTTTCTATATTAAATCCTACATCCTTACGAAGTCTTAAATCTTGGGCAATTAGATCTCTTAATACTAAATTTGTATCTGTATAGGTATTTGTTCTATATCCTGCAAAATAAGGACTAAAATACACATAATCTATGATGGCAAGTGTATAGGTTTGATCGGTCGCAATTGAGGCACCATAGTCCTTTGTATAAACAATCTCTTTATCCTTGTTCGCATCATAAAATCTTTTCAAATCTATACCTCTTATCTCACACAAAATAATGTGATTGTCAAAAGGATTCAAAGCATAAAGAACATTAAAATCAAAAGTTCCTTTTGGAACATTATTTCTAAAAGCCCCTGTATTACAGATAGATGCTGTTGCCCCTGTGGCAGTCATCATAACATTAGAAATATAGGCTTGAAAGTTTTGATCATAGCGTTGGATATACTGTTGATTCTCACAATATACTTCTTCTAAGATATCTTTAGAAGCAGTATAATGATCATCAATAATTTTTTGAACCTCCTGATCCATCCCATTCGCCTTAGAAACACTGATGTGAGAAACATTTGCATAAGTTACTTTTTTCAAGGTAGTATCATATTTCAAATTGATTCTACCAAAGTCAGAAAGTTTCCCTGCAGACTGAACTACAGGTAAAGCAACACCATCTTTTCTTTGAAGCAGGGCATCCTGTCTCGTATGAGTATGCCCATTGATTACTGCATCAACTAGATAGGAATCCTTATACTTTAAATTTGCTAAAAGTTGATTTGCTTCATAATCTTTACAAGAGGAGGACTCTCCATCATGTATATTCACAATAATTATGTCTGCTCCCTCTTCCTTAAGGCTTGTTCCTAAAACCTCTACACTTTCAGCAATCTCACTAGGACGTCCCTTAAAGGTATATCCTACAGTCATATTGGCATTAATTGAGGAATAAACATTTCCAATATAGCTTAAGATTCCCACCTTTACATTATCCTTTTCTAGTAGTAAAGAGGAAGTAACTTGATTCCCATTGGTAACAAGCTGATTTTCATAATAAATGTTAGAATTCACAAGAGGAAAGGAAGCCTCTCCATTTGAAGTGTCTCCATCAAAATAACTTAAAAACTGATCAAAGCCCCAATCAAATTCATGATTTCCAACACCCATCATATCAAATTTCATCTGACTCATTGCATCTATGACAACTTTTCCATAACCTACTCTAGCGATGGCAGTTTCTTGAAGCATATCTCCATTTCCAATTAACACCGTATTATCCTCTTTAGATTCATCACGGATTTGTTGAATCAATGTATTAGCTCTTGCAAGACCTCCATAAGAACCTTCATTTTCTATATGTCCATGAATATCATTCATCTGCAATATTTCAATAGTAACAGATTCATTTACTTCTGAATTGTCCGGAGGCAAGATAGGTGTCGGTTTTTCTTCTTCAATACAACCTGTTAAAAGACCTAGAAATATCATACCTATAAATAGTAAATATCTTTTTTTCATCTTATGATACAAAAGCCATATTAAGCTTTTGTTCTCCTTCCTTAAGTACTTCCTGATTTTCTCTCATAATTTCAAAAAACATTGTATCAACTTCTTCTGTTTCTCTTTTGAATTCCACATCAATATGTAGTCCTTCTAATGTCTTATAAAGCTCTGATACCATTCTTCGTTCATTAAATATCACTTTAGTTGGTAAGTCATTTTCCTTAAAAAGCTCATCTAAAAAACCAATTAAATATTCCCCAATTTGTTTAGGCTTACAATGAATTGTATGAATTATATAGGTATTCTTCTTTGGATAATAACCAAATAGGACACTTTGATAATAGTCTTTTGAAGGAACCTTTTCCATAGAGTAATATCTAGAAATATAGCAAGTATCCTCCACATAAATGGCTTCCTGATATTCCTTTATAAATTCTTGATTCTGCTTCTTTAATCTAGGCATAGTTCCTAATGCAAGGTCACTAGTGTATTTTACTTCATAAACATTATGAGCAGTATCAAAGGCTGCAAGAACTAAATCTGAATTCTCAAAGCATTTTAAAATATCATCATATTCATTTTTAATCAAACTGAGCAAATAATAAATATAGGCAATAACCTGCTGCATCTTCTTTATAGTAAGATAGGAATAATCATGCCCTTCTTTAAACTCGCAAGGAATAAGATTCTTTGTACTCAATCGAATTTTATGTTTCTTTAAATAAGCTATATCTTCTATAGTTAACTCTTCCTTAGATACTAAGGATACGGTTACCATATCTGCAAAAACGCAATTTAAAATAAGCCCAGACGAAGATGTATAGCTGTCATATAAGTAATTAATCCCTGAATCCTCAAAATGAATTTGCAAGCCAGAGGATTCACCCATAAGGTGATCAGAAAAAATGACAATTCCTTTGGACTTTTCATCAAGCAAATAAAATAAATTCATATAATTATATTGTTCGAAGGCATGTAAATTTTGTAAAAGCTTCATCGCTTTTTTTAGTTCCATATAGCATTCTTTATATGTCATTTTACAAATCCTCCTTCTTACAATTTATAAACAATCACTCTTTTAATACCATAGGTCTTATCTTTAATCAAAATCATATCCTTAAATTCTTTTGGGTAAACAGACTCCTTCGCTAGTTCAAAGACGATTCTTCCCTGCCTAGCAATATGAGGATAGACCTCATTTAAAATTCCCTCTATGTCATTCATCAGATAAGGAGGATCTAAAAAGATGATATCCCATACTTTTGTAGTCTCCTTCAAAAACTTACTATAATCCAAATTACTAAAACTTGCATCCTTAATTCCTAAGCTTAAACAATTCTTTTTACAAACTTCAATTGCTTTAGGTTCAATATCATTTAAATCAATATGAGATATTCCTCTAGAAAAAGCTTCTATGGCCATTGCCCCACTACCCGCAAACAAGTCTAGGGCACTACCACCATCAAAGTAAGGTCCTATCATGTTGAAAATAGCACCACGAACCTTATCTTGGGTTTCTCTTGTTGTCGTAAGATTGGTCATTTCAATATTGCGGTGCCTAAGCTTGCCTGCAACAATACGCATACTTCAAAATACCTCCTAGCTTTTTGGTAATGATTTTACTTGATGATAAGTAAGGCGTTTTCCCATATATTTCTTATTTTTTAAATCCTTTAAAAAACGTAGCGCCTGGGAATTAATTTCTAAATATGTTGAATCCCTTGTTATGATAATCTTACCAAAATGTTCTCTATGTATGGAAACCTCATCATGTAAAAAATTCACAATCTGATTTGGACGTATTTTATCATTAGCCCCAACATTGATACATATATATGCCCAGGTAGAGGTCGGTTTCTTTTCTTTACTCTTCTGCTTAGGACGCACAGTATCTATGGCAGGATAACTACGACCTGTGTTTTCATTTAATAATTCCAATAAGCGAATTATAATTGGCGTTGGATCTGTGGTTTTTCTAGCTAAATCTTGTAAAAGATTATCGTAGGTATGATTCTGACTTGCAGACTCTAGCCCCATAAAAATTTTTTCTGTTAATCCCTTTTGAGTTTTCGTTGCAATCTGTTTAGGTGTTGGAATCTCCATAACATCCATTTTAGACTTTGTATAAGTTTCCAATTCATGAACTCTTGTAGATTGACGTGTTGTGGCAAGTGTTATGGCCAATCCTGTTTTACCAGCACGACCTGTTCTACCAATCCGATGTACATAGATTTCATTTTCTTGAGGCAAATCAAAATTCACAATAGCTTCAATATTCTCAACATCAATTCCACGAGCTGCAACATCTGTAGCAATCATAATTTCAACAGATCCTAAACGGAAGGATTGCATAACACGATCTCTACTAAGCTGTTTTAAATCTCCATGTAGCCCGTCGGCTTTAAAATGATGCTCCTGCAAAAATAAAACAAGCTCATCAACCATAGCCTTGGTATTTGCAAAAATCATAACAGATTTGAGCTGATAATAATCTAACAGACGGACTAACAAATCCTTCTTTTGTTCCTTTTTTACATAATAAAGAACTTCTTTTATTTTCTCTACAGTGAGTGTCTTCTGTTCGATTTTTACTAAAATAGGCTCCTGCATATATTTTTTACTTGTCTGCTTTACCCAAGGAGGGAGTGTTGCAGAAAAAAGAGAGGTCTGTCTTACAGATGGTACTTCCTTAAGAATTGTTTCCATATCCTCTTCAAAACCCATCTTTAGCATTTCATCTGCTTCATCTAAAACCAAATAACTCACTTCCTTAAAACTTAAGGTGCCACGATGTAAATGGTCAATAATTCTACCAGGGGTTCCTATGATGATTTGAGGCTTTTTAGCTATTGCTTTGAACTGCTTTTCATAGGATTCTCCACCATAAATTGTAGTTGCCTTAATAGTTGTATATTTCGCAAGCTTTTCTACTTCCTTGCAAACCTGCAAAGATAATTCTCTTGTAGGACACATGATTAAGGCCTGAACGGATTTTCTTCTTTTATCAATTCTTTCTAATAAGGGAATGGCATAAGCAAAGGTCTTACCTGTACCTGTTTGAGCTTGACCAATGACATCCTTTCCTTCAAGTAAATAAGGAATGGCTTCCTTTTGAATTGGTGTTGGTTGTTCTATATTATTTTCTTTTAATGCAGAAAGAATTGCTGCATCTATATTCATATCAAAAAAAGCATTCATAAATTTATTCTCCATAACCATTTTATTATATCAAAAAATGTGACAAAATACAAGAAAAAGGTAGCCGATTAAAGCTACCTACTCATGGACTTATTTGCGCTAGGAAGGTCGAGAAGACTAATATCTTCTACATTTGAATCCTCTCTTAGTAACATTTAGGGTTCTAGTTCGCTATGGATAAGAACGCATCACCTGTTTCCTCTCGGATTCGCTTTCTAATTGTTTGAGCTTCGCGGCCATCTTCCTAGCAATTTAAATATACCATAAAACATCTAAATTGTAAATAAAACGAAAGAAAAGACTATACATTTTCTACTTTTTGCATAGCCTCTGTTGGAAAGATATGTCAATATTTTATTAATGCATATCTTTTTCTATTTTTTTATCCAATTTTTGTCAATATTTTTGAAAAAAACAAATTACAGCAAATAAGAAAATATCAAACTGAGGATAGAACAAAGGAATAATAATAAACCTACACCTATCATCATCGAATCTCCTTTGCTTTCTCCAGTCATACTTTTTTTAGATAAAGTACAAAGCATTATAGCTATTACGCCTACAAAAAATAAAATCGTAGGAACTGCAAAATGCATAGAAAAATAAGATTTTTCTTCTTTTCCAACTTCCATAAAATAAAGGATTGTGCAAGTAACTACAAAAATAAATGCAATTACAATAATAATTCGAAATGCTAATAGCATTCCCTTATTCTTTTTCTGCATTATACCCACCTCTGCATTCTCTACTATTTATATCATACTTCTGCTACAATTTCAAGAAATCTAGAATATCACGAAGTACTTTTTCATCTAGTTCACCCATTTTGTGATAATCTAAGTTCCTTCGAAACTCTAGTTTATCTATAGGATTAGTTATAGCGTTAAGCTTTTCATAGGCAGCTTGTGTATAAGCTAAAGCCTCAACTGAATAGTCTGGATTGTGTTTTTTGCCATCAACAATATAAAATAAGACTTTAGAATTACAAATGGCCTTCTGCAAATGACCTGTTGCAGTTAGGTAAGGGACCATTGTATCATCCTTAGAATGAAGAATCAATGTGCTTATAGGTGTCTTCTTTAAAGACTTTTTGGCATTAGCAAAGCTATATTGCCCACAACGCATTGCATCAATTAAAATCAAAAATGGAATTGTAGGGTATAAAAGCTTAGGTAACTGGTGCTTCAATATTTTAGCCACACTAAGAAATGGAGACATTGCAACTATCGCTGTAAGATCCTTATGATACTTGACTATATTTGTTGCTGCAAAGCCACCCCATGAATGACCCATAACATATATTTTTTCCTTAGGATAATTCTTTTTGATATAGTTGATAGCTTTATCTAATGTCAAAAGACTATTTCCAAGGCCTTTTATACTTTTCCCATCGGAAAGCTCTGTGCCATATGCATCTATGCCAAGAACCTTATATCCATTTCTTGCAAAAAACTCCATCTCTTGAAAATAAGCCTTATGGGATCCCCACATCCCATGAGAAAATACTAAAATTCCTTTATATTGCTCTTTAGAATAAAAATATAGTTTTCCTCTTAATATTCCTTTTTTAGTAGAAATTCCTATATTTTCTTCTTTTATATCCGGGTAATCTATAGGACTATAATAAGTTACAACTTCATCTGGATCCCAACGTTTTCCAAAAGCACTATGATGAACAAAAATCGCAAGAATAAATAAAATTAGAATTAAACTTACTAAAACACCAATTGTAATATATAATACTAGCATATTACCACCTATACATTTAATTCATATATTTTCAAAAGTCCCTCTAAAGTGAGACTTTCTAGTAAGGTAATCTCATTCTTACACAAAGGTACAATCAAGCTAGAAAGTCCACCTGTAGCAAACACTTTAGCATCCTTACAACCAATTTCTTCTTTGATACGTTCAATCATGCCATCTACTTGAGCAGCACCTCCATAGATAACACCTGATTGGATGCAACCTACTGTAGATGTACCAATAACCTTTTTAGGACAGACAAGCTCCACACTTGGAAGCAAAGCTGCATTGTTAACCAAAGCTTTCATAGATACGCTAACTCCAGGTGCTATGCTTACACCATAAAACACCTGATTTTTAGTATAAATATATTTTGTTGCAGTACCCAAATCAACAATGATAGCCTCATCTGCTAAGTCCTTGATTCCTGCAACATCACATATAATGTCTGCTCCTACTGTTTTAGGGTCGTCTACCTTCAAGGATACACCTGTTTTTACTCCTGGTCCTAAAATGATAGGTTGTTTCTTATTGTATTTGACTAAAGCCTTTTTAAAAGCGCTTGTAATCACAGGTACTACAGATGAAATGATACAATCCTCTATTTTGTATTGTTCTAAAATTGGCTTAATCAAAACATAATATTCATCTGCTGTACGATTCAAGGAAGTCTTAAACCTATATGTATCTATAATTTTTAAATTCTCCGCAAAGCCTAATACTATATTTGTATTTCCTATATCTACTAATAATAACATAGCCCTAACCACAAAAAAGGAGGTGCCTCCTCCTTTTTCCCTTTCTTTTATTTTTCACTCTCAACTACTAATTTAGTCTCTTTAATTTCATCATCAGAATAGATAGCTCCAGCATTAAAATTCGCTCCAATACTATAGTTTCTTGAAATAATTCTTACAAGATAAACTATAGATGGAGATAGTATAGAATTGACAGCAAACTCAATTAAAAAGTTTGCTCCTATCATTGTTAGGAATAAGAAACCAAGTGTATTGGATCCTCCTGCCCATTCCTGTAATGTCTTCCAAAAGAATGCCATACATCCCAAGGCAAATAATCCCGTATTTACGATTGGGGCAGCAATAGCTGCTAAAACTACAGCAATTGTTAGATTCTTTTTGTAAAGTGCTTTAAAAATAAATCCTGAAGCAATTCCAGCAGCACTTGTTTTAATTAAGCAAATCAAAACGGTTAAAAATGGATTTATCGCTAAAAAGCTTCCTGTAGATGGGGCTGTCAAAATAATCGCTCCCATCAATGCACCTAATCCTGCTCCTGCCCAAGGTCCATATAAAATGGCTCCGATAACAAGCGGAATTAATGCAAGCGTAATGCTGACTGGTCCGAAGGTAATATAGTTTGCAATCACCTGCAATACAACAGTAATCGCTGCAAGGCTAGCAATACCCACCATTCGCTGAATTTTTCTACTGTTTTTCATATATAATTTTCCTTTCTTTTTAGGCCTCTTTAGAGGTCCCGTAAGCATTTATATTATACTTCTTTTACTTAATTCTTTCAAGTCAAAATAATTTCTATCATTTGAAAAAGAAAAAGGAATTATATTTCTTAATCCCTTACTTTCATTCTCCAATTTGAACTAACTGATATGTATAGTATCCTCGGGTTCATCATCAACCATTGGAATGATAAACTCCTCGTCTGATGGGGCTTCTAGACCTTCATCATCAGATACTTGTTCTTGCTTTTTTTCTTCGCGTTCCTTAGAGATAGACTTTCGATAGCGGTTATACCCCATTCCGCCCTCAACAATTAAGAATGCAGAACAGAATAATGCTAAAACTGATATAATCCAAGCTATAGTTCTTCCCTTAAAGTCGATTGCACAAATCACGCAAGTCAAGGTAATTAAACCAATATGGATCCAAAACTTTAGTTTATCCGTTTCTTCTTTACATAAAACTGTACATACGAAGTAGGAAACTATACGAGTATAGAAAAATAATGCAATAGCAAATCGATAATATTTATATACAAAATCAGCAAAATCAGATTCTTCGTTACTGATTTTAGCAATCGCTGCAAAAATCATCGCAGCAGCAAGTCCAAGATGAACAGCTATTTCTATGATACAGGTTAAACGACCTTTTCCGGTTTTTAAAGTGCGCATAAGCGGAATGGCACGAATCAGAGCGAAAACACCTGCAACTAATCCTGTAAACATAAGTACAATAAACGTTGAAAACTTTTCTCCCGTATTCACATCTATAATTAACCAAACTCCTAAAGTGATGAGTAATGCTGCTGCAATTATCTTCACCCAAAAGGAATAGGTTTTAAACGGATTTTTCATTTTAAAACCTCCTCTATTATTCTAATCCTAATTATACACTACTATTCTTCTATAAACAAGATAAATTCACTTCACAAGCTTTCTTTTTTATGATATAATTATTTATATTTTATACGAAATGGAGTTGATTTTTATGAATTTTATATTTATTTCGCCAGCATTTCCTACAAATTATTATAATTTTTGTGATCGTTTGAAAAGAAATGGCGTGAATGTATTAGGAATAGGTGACACTCCATATAATGAATTAAAACAATGTGTAAAAGATTCTGTAACTGAATACTACAAAGTAAATTCTTTAGAATCCTATGATGAAGTATATCGTGCAGTTGCTTTCTTTGCTTTCAAATACGGAAAGATTGATTATTTGGAATCAAATAATGAATATTGGTTACGTCAGGATGCAAGATTGAGAACTGATTTTAATATCAATGGAGCTAAAATAGATGATGTAATTGCTTTTACTTCTAAATCTTTGATGAAGGATTACTATATTCAAGCTGGCATTCCTGTTGCTCGTTATGTCTTCTGCAAATCCTTTGAGGAAGATTTAAAATTCATTGAACTGGTTGGATATCCTGTAGTTGTAAAACCCAATGTTGGTGTTGGTGCTGCTGCTACTTACAAAATCAAAAATGAAGAGGATTTAAAAAACTTTTATAAGGGTGGATTTCAGGTTCCTTATATTATGGAAGAATTTATCGAGGGTAATATCACTTCTTTAGACGGAATATGTGATTCCAATAGTAATATTGTATTCTGTGACAATGAGGTCTTCCCTCCTTCTATTATGGATATAGTAAATGAAAATTTAGAGGTTACATATTATGTGAACAAAGAAATTCCTAAAGACATATATGAGGCAGGTTCAAAAGTACTTAAAGCTTTTCACATACATTCAAGATATTTTCATTTAGAATTCTTTAGACTTAGCAAAGAAAAAAAAGGACTTGGTAAGGTTGGAGATATCGTGGCCTTGGAAGTAAATATGAGACCGCCTGGAGGTCCTGCCCCAGATTTAATTAATTTTGGACAGTCTGTAGATACATACCAAATTTATGCAGATATTATTTGTTATGACAAAATAAGAAATGTAGTCTTAGATTATCCTAAGTACTACTGCTGCTTCGTTGGTAGACGAGATAGACTGAATTATAAATATACTTATGAAGAAATAAAAAAATTGTACCCTACCCAAGTTATGATGCATGAACGGATGAGTAAAGTTTTAGCTGTAGCTATGGGAGACGAATTCTTTGCAGCCAAATTTGAAGACTTTGAGGATACAAAAAAATTTATGGATATTGTTTTAGAAAAAATTTAGGAGTTAGAAAAAATCTAACTCCTTTTATATTATTTAAACATTTTTTAGAAAATCCCTATTGCAGCACAAATCATTATGATGACAAACAAACTAAATGCTGATAAAGCACTTGTCCAAACAACGATTTGTCCTGCTAATTCTTCATCCTGTCCCATTTGAGCAGCCATTGGTGCACTTGAAACAGCGATAGGTGTTGCAAAAAGAGAAATCAAAATTGCAAACTGTGTAGATCCCTTAAACCCAAGGAAATAGGCAATGACAAGAAAAATCGCCGGAGTGATAACCAAGCGTAAGGTTACAGAAAGAGTCAACTGCTTCCACAAAGCTTTAACTGCCTTGAACTCGAATCTTCCACCCAATACAATCAGTGCTAGTGGGGTTGCAACTTTAGCGAGACTAGTAATTGTACTTGGAATAAAACTCATATACTCATCTAGAAACTCACTGGCATTGCCGCCACCAGCATTTATTCCCATATTAATGCCACACACAACTAAGCCAGCTGCCACTCCAAGAATTAATGGATTAGTAATAATCTTGAAAAGAATATTTTTTATAGATATTTTCGTGTTTTCATCATGATCATAAATACTTAAAGCTATAACGGCTAGGATATTAAATAAAGGAACACTTACCGCAGCCACAACAGATGCCTCTGCTCCTGCCTGAGGACCTCCTAGCATTGTTGCAAGTGGTATTCCTATAATAGCATAATTAGATCGAAAGCTAGCCTGTAAAATTACTCCCTTTTGCTTTCTATCCGGAATGAAAAGTACTACAACAAGACCAATAAGAAATAATACTAGTATTGCAGCAGCGGAAAATCCAACAAATGCCCAATTGATTTCTGTCATATCAGCTAAATATAAATTACTGAATAACAAAATAGGAATCAATATTTTAAATACAAGCTTATTTGCTTCTGTCAGGAATCCTTCCTTAAAGAAATGAATTCTCTTTAAAAAATATCCTAATAAGATAGGTAAAATAATTGGCAAAATCGCGTTTAATGTAAATAACAAATTTTTCATAATTTATTCCTCTTCTTCTATAATTATATTTTTTCCTATTAGTCCATCAAATGTCACGTTTTTCGTATATATTTTTCCAACATTCAAGCAATACAATCCAGCATTTTTTAATTTAAAATTGTGTTCTATCATAACAGGATAGCCTTCTTCACATTTTGGATCATAATGAAATTCAATATTTTCTAATTCGATTCCTTTAATAGGAGATTCTGGCAATCCCAAAAAAACACCTGCTGCATATCCTACATTCTTGCATATCATATTCGTAAATCTAAAATGACCTAACATAGGAGTAAGCTCTGATACTTTTTGAGGTTTTTTAGACCATACATACTCCTCATGTCCTCCTGCAGACCCCATATTGTAAAACATATTTATTACAAATGGTGTCTTTACACCATCCATTAAAATAGAATTAAAGAAAATATGATCTATACCACCGACTCTACCTCTACCACGACGTGTCTTAATTCTTAAGCCTCTATCCGTATTTTTAAAGATGCATTGCTCTACCATAATATGATGGATACCTCCAGAGGATTCACTTCCGAAAACAACTCCACCATGACCAGATGCCATATAATTATTTCGTATTGTAATATATGATGAGGGCTGCTTATATTTTTTAGCAAGCTCATATACTCCAGATTTAATTGCGATACAGTCATCTCCAACATTAAAATAGCAGCCAGCGATTAAACAATCCTCACAGCAATCTGGATCCAATCCATCTGTTGTAGGCATAGAAACCGGGTTTTCTATTCTCATATTTAAAAATTTTAAATGCTTAGAAAAAAATGGATGCACATTCCAAGCAGGCGTATCATGAATGTAAATACCAATCACATCAAGATTCGTACAATCCTTAAAATACATTCCAAAGCCTCGCCAAGCTATTTTCTTCTCTCTGTGGTTATGATACCAATCTCCTAAGGAAGCCTGTTCATCAATCTCCCCTAAACCTGCAATACTTAAGTTATCACATCCAATGGCAGTAATGCTTGATGCAAAACCTGCTACCATACTTCCTTCCCAAGTTCCAAAAGAAAATCCTTTCTTCTCCTCTGGTAAGATAGGATAGTCCATTCTATTATACTTGGTTATTATTTTGGCGCCTTCTTCAAAGTAAAGAAGCATATCTGATTTTAAAAAGATACAGGAAATTAAATATGTCCCTTTTGGAATATAAACACATCCATTTTTGGGACAACATGTTATGGCAGCTTGAATCTTTACTGTATCATCTGCAAGTCCATCTCCGATAGCATTAAACTCTTTAATATTAAGACATAAGCTTTCTTCTTTGGTTGTAATTTTTACTTTTTCCTCACCAACAGAAATAGTGTAAAAGGTATTTGGCTCTAAATTATAGATAGTAAAAACATTTATTCTTTCTTTTCTTAAAAAAACGGAATTTAGATAAATATCAAATTCTTCTAACGCATAATATGGTTCATTATTATTTAATTCGATAGTTATAGTTCTGGATGTAGTCGATAAAATTTTCATTTATGTTATACCTCAATATGTAGTATATCACAAATAAAATGATTTAAAAAGAGATTATCATAAATAAAAAAAGAAACCATAGAGATTGTTGTATTTCTATGGTCCACTTTGTTGAATTCATTTCATTAGAAAATTCTATATAATTTTAATTATATTTAAAATTAATAGTATATTATTTTTTATTTACTCTAACACTCTTCTTAATTTCTCTAATGCTCCATTATACGTCCTATATACTCCAGTTATATTATATTCCAT
>JAIDZC010000003.1 GCA_029057785.1 Anaeroplasmataceae bacterium | reverse complement strand
AAGTTGTTGAGTATGAGAAAACTCACAAGCCTGTAGTTCATACTTATGGAAAGTATGGAACACTTGCCAAGAAGTACCTAGAAGAACATAAACAAGGTAAGTTATGGTCTTTAGGTGGAGATGTACCAGCATATCTGCATGGCATTGATGAACAGGCAGAGGAACTCTATGAAACAATGTATTCTCAATTATCTAAACAAGATCAGTATAAAAAGACTGGTAATTATTTAGAAGATTTGAGAATCGAAGCTGAAATGGAAAAGATTATTCAAGAAGAAATCCTTACTTCACTTGTATACGTGGACTAAGGCATTGGAGGTAGAGCAATGAGAAAAGTATTAGGATTTGGAGTTCAAATTTTAGGACTTGTAGTAGCTGGAATGATTATTATCGCAAATTTCATTTTGAATATAGTTGGCATTATGATTTGTGCCATTACCAAAGGGTAGGAGGAAGAAAAGATGAATAATAAAAAAGAAGATACACCAATGCGTATTTCTAGAAGAAAGTACGAAGAAAAGAATAAGGAAAAGCGTAAGCAAGCTAATGCTCAATTCTCAACATTTATTCCTAGAACTGATTTTGAGGAAATCAATTCATTTCTAAAAGAAAATGGTATGACTAAAGTAGAGTTAATCTATGCTGGTTATACTTCCTTAAAAGAGAGTTTAGGAAACAAACAATAAGTATGTGTGCTTCAGCACTATAAAAAAGGCACGAAGAGATATGAGGATTATCGTGCCTTTTATAATGTAAAACACTAATTGTCATCCTCATATGTCAATTGAGGAAGGTGTTAAATATGACAAACGAAGAAAATGTTAAAGTAAAAAGAATGAGGACAATTAAAGAGTGCGTTAAAATGCTTAAAGCAGATGACCCTAAATCAGCCATAACGTACAATACAATTAGAACCTTATGCTTAAACAACCAAGTTAGTTTCATTAAGATAGGAACAAGATATTTGGTTAATTATGATTCATTATTAGATTATTTATAAAAAGAAAGGAGCGAGAATATGGCGTATGTAAGAAAGATTGTCAGAAAAACAGGAACTGTCTTTAGATTGGAAGTTGATATTATTGATAAGGGAAGTGGAGAAAGAGTCCGTAAAAGTATGATATGGGAACCCACTGAAGATTTACCAGCTAAGCAGTTAATGAAAGAAGCTCAGTGTCAAGCAGATCTCTTTGAAGAGGAAGTAAGAAGAGGACTACTTGATGGTGGAATATCTGCAAACAATTTTAATATTACATTCTACGAATATTCACTCCTCTGGTTAGAGAAAATCGAAAGGGAATGTTCTTTAGTTCATTATACTAGGTCTAAACAGATAGTTGAGGAATTAAAAGGATTTATAGGTGGCTATAAACTCCGAGAATTAACACCTCTAATCATTCAAAGGTTCTATGATAGCCTTGATGAGAGAAAGAGGAGAGTGGTTCAATACAAGCCTAGACAAGAGTTTAGAAAGAAGTTGGCTGACAAAGACTTTGATTATCGTAAATTAAGATATGAGTATAATATTCAAAGTTTCACACTATCTAAAGCGTTGAAATGTGAGAATGTATCAAAGAAATGGGCTGACAGATTATGCTCAGTTACCAAGATTCCTTTTGATGAATTGTTTGAAACACTCGAAAAAGAAATGCCATATGCATATGAAACAATCCAGCATTATAAGAAAACTGTTAGAACTATCTTGGCAATGGCAAAGAAGAATAGACTCGTTGAAGATAATTATGCTTCAGCAGAGTATATTGACTTTCCTAAACGACCTAAAAGAAATGTAAAAACAATGAATGATGAAGAGATTAAAATATTTATTGATGGCTTACTAAACTATAAGAACATAAAGATAAAGACAGCTTTAATGGTCTTTATACTTACAGGCTTTAGACGTGGAGAGGTGGCTGGATTAGAATGGAAGTATATTGATTTTGATAGAAACAAAATTCAAATTCAAAATACGATTGTTCAAATCACTGGCGTTGGTTGTATAGAAAAAGGTCCAAAAACTGAAGAATCAGCTCGGTCAATCACTGTATCTCCATCTCTTATGGCACAATTAAGAGAATATCAGGAATGGCAAGAAGAAGATCAAAAGAGTAAAGGAAAACAGTTCATGCCAACTGATAAAGTATTCACAGGAGAATTTGGAAAGAATATTCACCCTTCTGTATTAGATAAGTGGTTAAATATTTTCTTGGTAGATTGTGGATTATCTCATTTCTCACTTCATAGCTTAAGACATACCAACATAGCAGTTCAACTAGCCGCAGGTATTCCTCTAGTCACAGTATCAGCTAGAGCTGGGCATTCCAAACCATCTACAACTTCAGACATCTATGCATACGTTCTAAAAAGCAGTGATGCCCAAGCAGTTCAAGTCATAGACACACTTATGTCAGGTGGAACTGATAAACCTCTAGATAACTCAGTAAGTGAATACAAGAAAGCCAAAGAAGAAATGAAAAGGCTTGGATTCACAAGCTATGAAGAGTATATGGATTACTTGGAGTTTGTGAGAATTAAATCAAAACAAGTAGAAAAGACCTTGAATGTAGGACAAGTTTAATCGTCCTTACTCAAGGTCTTTTTAGCACAAAATTTATTGATAAATTATATCATCTATGATATAATTACTTAAACTTAAAAATGTAAATAAAAAGAATATATCGTTTAGCTACTTGTAAAAACAAAAAGAGGCATCTAACTAGTGCCTCTTATATAACAAAATGGCGACTCGGACAGGATTCGAACCTGCGACCGACGGCTTAGAAGGCCGTTGCTCTATCCAGCTGAGCTACCGAGTCATTTGACGATAAAATTAAAATCTTGATTAAATTTTAAGGCTAAAATGCGTAAAAGTCAACGCAATGTAGTGATTTTTTTCTAGGATAGTACAAAGGTCGTTAAGTCCACTGGCTTATATGCAATCCCGCACATTATCCCGCATACTTGCTATATTTTATCAGGATTCGGAGCTTAAAACCGCAGACCTTAGCACTATCTAGCAAGGTTTTTAATGGATAGGTCACTTGCTTAGAAGGCCGTTGCTCTATCCAGCTGAGCTACCGAGTCAACTCACAGCGCTATAATTATAACGCAAATGAAAATTGTTTTCAAGATATAAATTTTTTTTGTTTACATTTTCAGGTATTTTATGTCAAATGGAGTTGAGGAATTTGAAATTAGAAGAATTTACAGCTATTAAAAATGAATTAGTAGAACTTGTTATAGATTTTGAACAGACAGAACGAAGAATTGTTTTTTTGAATTATGCATATTTTTTGAACTTTCATGATGAATTGGAACAACAAAGATATTTACAATATGAAAATGAATATTTAATTAAGGCAATTGCTATGGCTGCAGATGGAAAAACAGAAGCAGAGATTAAAGAATTCTTAGAACAGTGTCGAAAAGAGTTTGAAGCAAATATTCATAATTTTGAAAGACAATATCAGTCGGCTCAAGAATGGGATAAACAGTTAGAGAATTATTCCAAAGAGGATATGGAACAAAACGACCAGGAATTTATTGAATATTGTTCTACGCATCACCCTTTAGTGAAGGCGTATTCTTCGGATTTAGAACGAACAATCTATTCCTCATTAATTATGTTATATCGTACTGGAAATGTAGTTGGCTTTAAGAATCTTATGAAGGAGTGTAGAAGTAATTTTACTTCCTCAGAAATCTCTTCAGAGGATTATGAGAAGATTGCTGTTTTTTATAAAGAATCTATAGAGCATTTTAATTCTATAAAAGAAAAAAGAAATATGACATTTCCTTTAAATAAAGCGGATATATTTAATAAAGAAGAACTTACTACAAGAGAACTAATGTATTTACGTGAAAAAAATTACCAGGCAAGGGATATGAATAAATCTCTTCAAGCAGATTTCAAATTGCATTTTTCTTTTGAGTTTTCTCTATAATAAATATAGGAGGTAATCTTATGATTAGAGATTATGTAGAAGAATTGATTCATATTATCGAATCTTCTAAAACTGAAGAAGAACAAAAAAATCTAATATTACAATACCATGAAAGTGATATTGCAGATGCATTAGCAAATTTAAATAAAGAACAGAGATTAAAGCTTTATCACATTTTAGGTGAGGAAAATGTTTCTGAAATCTTTGCTTATTTAGATAATGTTGCAGACTACGTTGAGGAATTAGATCAAGAAAAGGCAGCAGATATTATTGAGCTGATGGACTCCGATGATGCAATCGATGTCTTAGAAGAACTAGATGAGGATGATCGTAAAGAAATTGAGTCTTTAATGGAACCTGATTCTATAGAAGATATCAAATTGATTGATCAATTTAACGAAGAACAAATTGGTAGTAAAATGACTACGAACTTCATTTTAATATCTAAAAGCAATAATGTAAAGACTGCAATGAAGAAAGTAATTTCTGAGGCAGCAGAAAATGACAATGTGGCTACGATTTATGTAGAAGATGAATACCATCACTTCTTTGGAGCGCTAGATTTACGTGATCTAATTATTGCAAGAGAAAATGATGATTTAGTTTCTCTAATGAAACAAAATTATCCTTACTTTTATGCTAATGAAGAGGTTACAGATTGTATTGGTAGATTAAAGGATTATGCGTTGGACTCCTATCCGATTTTGAATGCCAAAAATGAAATTATCGGTGTAGTTACCTCAGATGATGTTGTTGAAGTTTTGGATGAAGAAATGGGAGATGACTATGCTAAGCTCGGTGGTTTGACAGAAGAGGAAAATTTAGGTGAATCTATTTTCTTATCTGTTAAGAAAAGATTACCTTGGCTGATTGCGTTATTGTTTTTAGGATTAGTTGTTTCAACTTTGATTTCAGGATTTGAGGCAGTAGTTGCAGCATTGCCTGTAATTGTATTTTTCCAATCCTTGATATTAGACATGGCCGGAAATACAGGAACACAATCTCTAGCGGTAACTATTCGTATGTTATCTGATGAGGTGAAAACAAAGGATTTGTTGAAACTATGCTTCAAAGAGATTCGTGTAGGATTTTTAAATGGTCTTATTTTAGCTATTTTAGCTTTTGTCTTTGTATTTTGCTTCTTGTTTATTACAAAACAGCCGATTAGTGGAGATGTGTACAATCACCTTCAGGCGCTTAAAGCATCCGGAATTGTATCCTTATCTTTATTACTTGCGATGACTATCTGTAGCTTAATTGGTTCAGCAATTCCAATTTTCTTTATGAAAATAAAAATAGACCCTGCAGTTGCTTCAGGTCCATTTATCACAACCTTAAATGATATTATTGCTATTGTATTATATTATGGATTAGCATACTTGCTTTTCTTAGCATTTTAAATGAGGTGCTTTAGATGAAGCTTGTATTACTATTTGGAGATTGTGCAGTTGGGAAGATGACAGTTGGTCAGGAACTCTGTAAGATTACTGATTTGCGACTATTTCATAATCATATGACTATAGAATTAGTATTAGAGGTATTTGGGAGTTTTCATCAGGATGCCATATTAAAATTAAGAGATGTTGTTTTTGAAGAATTCTCTAAAACAGATAATTATGGAATGGTATTTACCTTCATGTGGGCCTTTGATGAACAGGAAGATTGGGATATTGTAAGGAAAATTACAGAAACCTTTGAAAAAGTAAATGCTGATATCTATTATGTGGAATTAGACGCTTCTTTAGAAGTGCGTTTAGAACGAAATAAAACAGAGAATCGTTTAAAAAGTAAGGCTTCTAAAAGAAATCTCGAGTTATCCGAATCTCGTTTATTAAATGATTATAAGAAGCATAGATGTATAAGCAATGAAAATGAACTTCCTTTTAAGAATTATTTAAGAATAGATAATACCAATTTAGAGCCTGATGTAGTAGCTAAAATGATTAAAGAAAAATTTTCTTTATAGAAAAACAGCTGTAAAAGTATAGCTTTTCACAGCTGTTTTATTTATGCCTTAAATTCATAATTTGGATAGGTTAGAGGTTGGGTCCCTTCTAAGAAGTATTCATAATACCCATTATCTTTAGCCAAATAGACCTGGTCTTGATAAATTGTAATGTAGCTTTTTTGAATTCCTTCAATTTCTTCATAGTATAACCCTTTTTTTGCAAATGTATCCAATAGCATTTTCATAATACTTCTAGGAATATTTTTCTTATAATAGTCTAAGAATTTTCCATCTATGATACGTTCATATCCTACCCATACACCGATGGTTAAGTCCTTTGTATAAGCGATTAATAAGGAATCTTTAGTTGCATTACTAGGAAGATGATATTTTTGGATAGAGGCTTGATCATAATTCGTTTGTCCTGTTTTAGCCATCATATAGGTACTTTTTTGATCAAATACACTTCCTTTAAACACGTCGTGCAAAATAGAATTAATTAAGAAAGCAGTAGTTGGCTTCATAACGAGCTTAGCAGATGAATCATTTTTGTAGGTAGATAGCTCATAACCAATTTCTTTATAGGCGCTAGCTTTTTTATAGTATCCTAGATTGGCGAATGCTTGATAAGCATTTGCTAGACTTAGAAGAGTATATCCTGTAGTTGCCCCACCTATGGCATCTGCCTCATAGATGGTATCTGTTTTTTCAATGCCTAAATTTTTTAAGAAACCAAAAGCACGTTCATACCCGACTTCATTAAACAGCTTTACTGCAGGAATATTCCTTGAATCACTTAAGGCTTTTCTTAAGGTAATAGCTCCCAAATAATTATTATCATAATTCTTTAGCTTAGTTCCATTTTTATATGTATATTCTTCATCCTTGATTATAGTGGCTGGAGTATAGTTCAAATATTCTATGGCTGGAGCGTAGTCTAAAAGTGGTTTAATTGTAGACCCTGGCTGTAAAAGAACATCGCTTGCATAATTGATTACACGTTCATCATAGGATCTATTTCCTGCAATGGCTTTGACCCCATAGGTAGCATTATCTAAAACAACAATGGCACAATTTAGTTCATCATCATTAAATAATTTATAGTCATTATTCATAATTGAAAAAAGTGTTTTTTGAATATTTGTATCTAAATAGGTTTTAATAGAAGTGATGGTATCACTATTTTGTGGCAGATTAGAAAAAAGATAGTCAAGATAAGGGGTTAAATAGGTAATCCTCTGATTGGTAAAGCCTTTTTGAACGATATCTTTAGCAGAGATTTCTTTCAATTCATTATAGGTCTGTTCAGAGATATAGTTTTCTTCCCACATTCGTTTTAATACTAAATTTTTGCGTGTAGTAGCAGCCTCTGGATTTCTTAAAGGATTATAATGGTTTGGAAGCTGAATCATACCTGCAAGAATTGCTGCTTCATTTGTTGTGATGTCTTTTGGGTCTTTATCAAAGTAATACTTTGATGCCATTTTGATGCCATAGATATTACTGCCAAATAAAACAGTATTTAAATAGGCTTCCATAATTTGATCTTTTGTATATTTTTTCTCTAGCTCTAAGGCATAAGCAATTTCATTGATTTTTCTTGAGAAGGTTTTTTCATTTGTAAAATAGGTGTTCTTAATGTATTGCTGAGTAATTGTAGAAGCACCAGAAATAATAGAACCATTGGTTATATTTTGATAAATAGAATGCACAATTCTCGGAATAGAAATTCCAGGATGCTTGTAAAAGTCATTATCCTCAATCGCCACCACAGCATGAATTATTTCAGGACTTACCTCCTGGATTGAGCAATATTCATAGTACAAGCTGTCTGAAGAAACAAGAGTATCTGTATCATCATAGATATAGATAGGCTTGCTGTTCTCGCGAATAAAAATGGAAGTATTGCTGGCATTTCTAAAAAGAATAATTCCACCAATGCTTCCAATAATTGTGATGATAAGTGTAAGTATGGTAAAGGCTAGAAGCAGTTTATTTAAAATAGATTTCATCGATGACCTTTAAATAAGGTATTCTTGGCAAGTAGCCATGCTTAATTGGATAGGCTCTTGTTTTAAAAGCTTCATAGGGAATGGACTTTCTGCCATCCTTCAAGGATGCATTCCAATATTCGAACAAAACGTCAAAGGGTAATAAATAATATTCATCATACATATTCCAGACTACAAGCAAAAATGCAATTCCACCATGTGCCTGAACAGCTCTTAAATGCTCTACCTGGTGGGCAGAAACATTGGCTAGAGGGAAAGCAGTTTTATTGTGGTTTTCCTTTGCATCAAAATCAATATATTTTCCTTTATAGATTCCATTATAGTCGGTAGTAGAAGGAGTTTTATAATAGGCCTCCGTTATAACCGCCTTATTTCTTGAAGGATAATTGACCTTTACGATTTGGACTGGAGTAGGCTTTTTGTGAATCACAGCAATATCATTATTTAAATAATAGGTATTACTTTCATTGATTGCCTGTTCTAAGTCCATACCTAGATTGGCTTTATTAATTACCTTTTTTTGTTCTTTTTTCTTTGTTGGAAAGTTCATTCGTATCACCATACTTATCATATCACATTTTTATTGGTTACAGCTATATTTTTTACTAAAAATTTAAATAATATGTATTATTTTGGCAAGTTTTCATTTAGGAAACGTTTTATACTTGAATTCATTCTTTTTTTTATATAAAATCATTTCGAAATTAAGAAAGGAAGAGATTAAAGTTATGGCAAATACAAGAATTGAGTTTTTAGTTAGTGCTCCTGTTCAGGATGAATTATACTTGGTTGGAAATATTCCAGCATTAGGAGAATGGAATGCTTCTAAAGGAGTTAAACTTACCTATTGTGCTGAATGTGGCTGCTACACTGCTTCTAAATTATTGCCAGCAGATACAAATGTTGAGTTCAAGGTTTTAGCTGGTAAGACTTGGGATAAAGTAGAGAAAGGTGCTTGGGGCGAGGATGTAGAAAATCATGCATTCGTAGCTGCTAAGGGTACAAAAGTAGAAGTAAAAGTTTTAAATTTCTAAAGAAAAGATTAAGGTGCTATGGGCACCTTTTCTTTTTGTATTTCATACACTAAAAACGGTGATGAAATGTTAGGTATAGTAAAAGGGGATATTCGTTATGAGGCTTTAGCAGAGCTTATGCCAGCTATATTTTCAAACGAATTATATGATTTTTTGGATATTGATGTATTATTGTTACCCTTTGGGGGAATTGATGAGGAATACAATATCAAGCAGTCTAATCTAAATTTGTTAGACATTTTAAGGGAAAATGCTATAAAAACAATTCTAGTTGGAAATGCTAATAGTAAGCTTAAGGAATTATGCGAACAAAGAAATATTAAGTTGATTGAGCTTTTAAAGGATTATAGATTTATTATTCCAAATGCAAAACTAACCTCAATGGGAATCATTGATTATTTAAGCAGAAAGAATTTGGCAATATCCGATCAGAAAATTCTTATTGTTGGTTTTGGCAATATTGGATTTACTCTTGCAGAGCTTTTAAAAGCGAATGACTGTAGTTTTTCGATTTATCCTATGAATGAAGCAGAAGAAAAGTATGCACATCTTTTAGGGTATAAAACTACGGATTATAAGGAAGATGATGTGATCATCAATACGGTTCCTTACAACATAGACTGGGACTATGCTTCATTAAGGAATAAGAGAATCATTGATGTTGCTTCCGCGCCTTATGGATTTGATATAAACAAAATATATGAGTACGGAATTTCTTATGAAATTGTGAGTGCAATTCCTTCTAAATTCGCATATATTTCTGCTGCAAATATTATTAAAAAATATATTGAAAAATACGTTTAAATAGATTATAATTATAATAACGAAGTAATCGATTCTTAAACTGAGTAGGAGGAAGAATAGCCTCTTTGCTATTCCATGATTTAGTATGGCAGAACTGAACATATTTTCGCTTGGAGGACTCCAAGAGGATGGAAAAAATCTATATGTTGTAGAAATTAATCATAGATTATTTATCTTAGATGCAGGATTAAAGTATCCAACAGCCGAACTTTATGGTGTGGATATGATTATCAATGATATTTCCTTTTTAATTCAAAATAAAAATAGAGTAGTGGGAATCTTTTTAACTCACGCACATGATGACCATATCGGTGGAGTATACAATATTCTAAAGGAAGTAAAGGTTCCTGTTTACGCATCAAAATTTACGATGGCAGTATTACTTGACCGATTAAAGGAAGAGGAATATCCTGTTGAACAAAATAAATTTATTACAGTAAATTCTAAGTCCTTATTACATTTTAAGGATATTGATGTCCGTTTCTTTGATGTTGCCCATAGTATTCCAGATTGTCTAGGAATTGCAATTAAAACTCCGGATGGATATATCATTTATACAGGAAACTATAATTTTGATCAAAACTCAAAGATTAACTATGCTCAGATGTATAGAGAACTTGCAATTTTCTCAAAAGAGGGTGTATTAGCCTTAATGACAGAAAGTTTAGGAGCAGACAATGATCAAAATAGAGGAACAATTATGGAATTTAATCTGCGAATTAAAAACATATTGACTCATTCTGAACATCGTGTGATCTTCACGCTGTTTTCCTCTGACTTATTAAGAATTCAACAAATTATTGATATTGCAGTTGCGGAGCATAAAAAGATTGCGATTTTAGGTAGAAAAACTCAAAGATTAGTGAATCAGGCAATGCAGCTAGGCTATTTAAAATGCCCAGAGAATAATTTGGCTAATCTAAAATTCATTGATGATAAAGTAAAGAACAATGATAAAAACCTAGTGGTTTTAGTCACAGGAGAACGCCATGAGCCTTACTTTATGTTACAACGTATGGCAAAGCATATTGACAGACTTATTCATTTAGAGCCTACTGATACGATTGTCATTTTAACGAACCCTTATCTTGGTACAGAGAAAATGGCTGCTAGAACTTTAGATGTGATTTATCGTGTAACTACGAATGTCAAGGAATTTAACTCAAATTTATTACCTCAGTCTTCTGCAAACCGAGAAGAAATTAAACAGATGATTAATATCCTATTACCTAAGTATGTTATTCCTGTGATTGGAGAATATCGTCATCAGTATGCTTTGCGAATTGTTGCAAACTGCTTAGGATATAAGGATGATCGTGTTGTTATATTAGACTCGGGAGATATTGCAACATTTATTGATGGGGAATATCGAGGAATTACAGGAGAAGTTCCTGTAGGAGAAATTATGCTAGATGGTAAAGCCTTTAAGGATGTTGGCGATGTTGTCATGAAAGATCGTGAGCTTTTAGCAGAAGATGGACTTTTGATGCTATGTGCAAACATCAATCCACGCACAAAATCTTTAGTTGCTGGACCTGAAATTATTTCAAAAGGTTTTGTTTATACCAATGTGGATGGCGATTTAAATACAGATATTATTGAAGTATTTAAAAAGGTTTCTATTCAGTTTTTAGTAAATAAATTTATTAACTGGAGCGAATATAAGACTACATTAAAAACAGAGCTTCAGCATTTTATTTATAAGAAAACAAAAAGAAATCCTATCATCATTCCAGTACTTATATCAACGGATATAGAAAATTCTAAAAAGGTTACGAAGTAGCCTTTTTTTCATCATTTTTTTTATTTTAGGCATGCTATAGTACGCGTATGGAGCTGATTTTATGCCTAAGGTTAAGAATCATATCATTCGTGAAAAGAAGGATTATTTATATATCGCTGTGTGTATTGGTGTCAGTATTTTATGTATTATATTGATTGGAAGAGTAGGCTTGGCAGGAAGAACACTAGCCTTGTTTTTTAGCTTTTTGATTGGAGATTTTTCTACTGTAATTTTAGCCTTTATTCTGGGCTATTGCATTATATTCTTATTTTTAAAAAAGAGATTAGATTTCCATCATATCTCCTTTATCGGATCGGTTTTTATCTTTGTAGCATTTTTAATGTTTGCACATTTAGGATTATACGATGCCTTAGGAATGTCTAGTACAAATATTTTAAGTAAAACCTTAGACCTATATAAGCATTATTTAAAATCTTATAACATTAGCTATAGCTGTGGTGGTGGGATTATAGGGGCACTGATTTTACAGGTAACATGTCTATTGGTAAGTAAGATTGGTAGTATTTTATTAGGCATTGCTTTTATGCTGATTGGAATCTCTTATTTTGCAAACTTAAAGATTTTAAATATTTTTAAAGGAGGGCATTTAACCAAGCTACCCAAACAGGCTATTACCGCAACAAAAAAATATTTTAAAAATATTCATTACCCTACAATTGCTAAAAAACAAACCAAAAAGATGACTATGCAAAGCTTAGAGGATACAGAAGAACAAGTGAATTTCACTTTGCAAAATGAAATCAATAAAGAAAAATTTCAAAACTTTAAAAACTTTGTAAAGGAAAGAAAAATCTACGCTATGGTAGATAGCTATAAGACTTCCTATTCGTCTTCACGAATTTTAATGAAATTTGCCCATAGAAATGATGAGGAAATTAAAGCTATTTTAGGATTCTTTAATAGACAGTGTTTTTTCATTAAACAGGAAAACGGGTATGCTTTAGATTATCCGAATCAGTTTCGTAAGCTATTAACCTTAAAAACAATGCTGATGGAAGAAGGAAGCAGTAAAAAGATACCTTTAGCAGTAGATGTAGATGGAAGTCATATCAGCTTTGAGGCGAAGGAAGGAAGACTCATTGTTTTAACGGGAGATACGACAAGTGGAATTAAGACATTTATCCGTAGCTTGGTTCTAAGCATTTTAATCAAAAATATAAAGTACAGTGATATTTATTTTTACGATTTTGAACATGAATTTCCACAAATGAATAAGGATGGCTTTTTGTATGTCAACAACGAGAAGTCTGCGTCTATCGCCTTAGATGAAGCCTTTAGTGAATATGAAAGAAGGAATGAGGTTTTAAAATATTTTAATTGTGATAGCATAGAAGAAGCAAATGCACAGATCAAAAAATCTAATCTTGATATGGAGCCTTTATTGCCTCAATTTCATTTTTTATGTTTAGATATGGGAAGCATATCGGCGAGTTTATATCAAAAGATTACTTATGCAATTCGTTTTTCTGCACGTGCAGGTATGACGATGATTATTGTTGCCAGAACTAAAAATGCACTTTCTAAGCTAGAGATGAATAAGTGTGATATTATCGCCTTTAATATGAGTGATGTTTCCACTTCTGTAAAGCTTTTTGGTTCTGATATGGCGTGCAGACTACAAAAAAAAGGTGATGTCCTCATTCGAAAGGATGGCACCTTATATCATGGACAAACACCTTATGTATCTGTAGCTGACTTTGAAAAAATCAAATTCTAGCTTTGTTTTAATTTATTTAAATATTCCTTAATTCCGCGTTCATAAGCTCCTGTATCCTTTGGCTCGTAATAAACCTTATCGATAAGATCATCAGGTAGATATTGCTGTTTGACATAGCCACCTTTAAAATCGTGCGGATATTGGTATGTATATTTATGGCTTTTTAATTCTTTATTTAGGATATGTGGAGGAATTTGCATAGAAGTCATTTGTTCTAAATCTGCTAAAGCAGCATCAATTGCTAGATAGGCAGAATTACTTTTAGGAGAAGTAGCTAAATCTAGGGCAGCATAGGATAGAGGAATTCTTGCCTCAGGAAGACCGACTTCTAAGGCTGCATGACATGCAGCATAAACTCTAGGGCCCACATTTGGATTTGCAAGCCCGACGTCCTCATAAGCTAAAATCATCAAACGCCTAGCAATGAATTCAATATCTTCAGATTGTAATAGTCTTGCAAGATAGTGGACTGCAGCATTCGGATCACTTCCACGGATGGATTTAATCATTGCAGAAGCAATATCGTAATAGCTTTCGCCTTCCTCATCTATGGCGAAGCTTTTTTTACCAATTAATGCTTTTACATTGTCTAAAGTGATTTCATCCTCTTCAAGCATATTTGCAATTTCTAGCATGTTTAAACTAGAACGAACCTCACAGGAAGACACAATTGCAATATACTCTAAGATATCTTCTGTAATAGGTTTCATTTTTTCTTGTTTTATTGTTTTCTTTAGCAGATTGATAATATCTTCCTTTGTGATTTCATTTAGACGATAAATATGTGTTCTAGAACGAATAGCAGGATTGATTGCACGATAAGGATTTTCGGTTGTTAAGCCAACAATGGTTAATGCACCAGATTCTACAAAGGGAAGAAGAAAATCCTGAACATCCTTTTTCATTCTATGAATCTCATCAATAATCAATATAACGTTTTGATAAAGTTTTGCAGCCTCTGCAATTTCTTTAAGCTTTGCTTTATTATCAATGGAAGCATTATAATGGTAGGAATTTAGAGCGTAGTAGCTTGCAATAATCTCTGCAATAGAGGTTTTCCCACATCCTGCAGGTCCATATAAAATCATAGAACAAAGCTGATTTGTCTCTAGCATTTTTCTTATGACACCCTTAGGTCCTACCAGATGATCCTGCCCAACAATATCATCAAATGCTTTTGGTCTAATTCGATAAGCTAATGGCTTCATATACATCACCTACTGCTTATTGTATCATATTTATGCGATTTTTAAAATAATTTCTTAAGATTAACGCCAAGCATACCGCCAATTCCTGAAAGTAATACACTTATGAAGAAAGGTAAAACCTGAAATTCAAATTTTCCAGTACATAAAAAATAAACTAAGGCGATGAGAAAGAAATGCAGAAGTCCTACAAATAGTCCTACAATAAGCCCTTTTTTATGAATTGCATTCGCATAGGTAAATCCTAACATCATATAGGCAACGCCACCAATAACTAACTTTACGATTAAGTTAAAGTCCTGACTGGTTTTGTTGATATAGATAGTATAGATTATAGTTGCTACTGTTAAATATAATACTAAAAATAAATAAATCTTAATACCACTTTTCACTTTTTGTTTCATATGATTCACCAGTTAAATATATGAATAGGAATTGTATTTTATGTTAAAAATAACTTTAGGTGAATGCAAGTGAACTATGGGATATTATTATTAAAGATAACTGCTATCTTTTTTTGTTTGATTTTAGTTTTAAGAATACTTGGAAAGCGAGAGGTCGGAGAGCTTTCTATTTTCGATTTGGTTGTCCTTTTAATTATTGCAGATATTGGCGCTTTAGGTATTGATAATGATCAGTTTATTCTTCCTAGTTATTTTTGTGTATTTGTTTTGGTTGTCTTGCAGAAATTACTTAGTCTTTTACTGATTAAATGTGCCTTTTTCAGAAACATCATTGATGGATCTCCTACAACAATTGTGTTAGATGGCAAACTTCTGATTCAAAATATGAAAAAGGAACACTATACCGTAGACGATTTAGTGTCCCAAATGAGATTAGAACATATTATGGATATTGATGAAATAAAGCTAGCCATTCTAGAGACAAATGGAACCTTGTCGATTTTTAGAAAAGAACGCTTTGACGAAATCAAGCTCCCTGTGATTATGAGTGGTCAAATTATAAAGGATAGTCTAAAGCTTTTAGAATGGGACTATGAAGACTTCATGAAGAAGCTAGATAAGCATCATCTAAATCACAAGAAAATTATTTATGCGTCTTTGCATAAGAGTACTTTTTATTTTTACTATAGAAAAGATAAAAAAGAACCAGAGCTAACAGGCCACATAGTAGAGTTGAGATAATTAAAGTGAATAGACTTTTGTGAAAGTAATTCATTAATAGATAAATGACAACAATTCCTCCTAATGGCAACAAGCGTTTCAAATGCGGTTTAAAATGTACCGCTTGATTGGCAAAGAAAAGAAGCAGACTGAATTTTAGCATATTGCCGATAACGATACTTGTCAAGAATCCAGATTTGCCATAAAGATATGTTAAGATAAATACTAATCCCAATGTTACTGTATATGAAGCTATGGAGCATACCAATAGCTTTTTTTCTTTTTTGTAGGACTGAAGAATAGAGATAAGAATTGGATTAAAATAAGAGAAGAGATAAAATATGGCAAGCTTTTCTACAATAGGATACGCACTAGAATCCTTATACATCAGATTTAATGTTTCTTTAGCATAAAATAAACTCAAGACTAGATTGGAAGCTGCAATTACCATAGAAAGGAAGAAAGCCTTGGATAAGATTTGATGTAGTTCAGGCTTTCCTTGATTTTTTGTAATTTTAGGAAAGGTATATTTCGTGATACTATAAATTCCAAACTGGGCAAATAGCAATAGAGGAACGGCATAAGAGCAGACTTGTGTATAGTATAGGGTGGACTCATAAATATTCACGCCATTTAAGCTCATTGCATAGTAAAATATAAGTGGCTCAAGATAGCCTGTTATGGTTACTGCAAGCTGATCAAGAGTTAGGGGAAGAGCTTGTTTTAATATGCTTTTTTCATAACCATTTGTTTCAATCATTCGATAAGCAAATTTATGCTTTTTCTTCACTTTAAAAAACAGATAAGTAAAGGATACTACTTCAGATAGCATAAGAGCAAAAAAACACATAAATATTTTAAACTCTAAGCTTTGTTTAGCAAAGATGAACAGCATAGAGAATGTCAAAGTGAACTTCGCAATTTGCTCATAAAGATTAGAAAAATAAGGTGTTTTAAAATTATTGTTTGCTTCTAAATATCCTTTAAATAAACCAGAGGTGTTAGATAAATAGATTAAAGGAATACAGATTAAAAGAGGATAGTAAATAAAGCTATTTTGATAAATTAGTTTATAAAGCGGAAAAGAAAACAGAAGTATAATAGAAATTATAGAAGAGGAAATAAAGGTAATCCGAAAGGCAGATTTCAAAATCGTTCTTGAACTATTTAGCTTTGCAGATATATTTTGATTGACTACAGTTTGAATGGATAGGGAGGATAAACATAAAACTAAACTCAGGGTTGGAAATACAAAGGACATAATTCTCATACCCTCTATGGTTAGTATTCTTGTGAGTAAAATCTTGTAAACTAGACCTAAAATCTTAATTGTAGTACCTACAATTAGAATAACTTCGATATTTGTTAACTTTTTTTTCATTTCATCAACCTTTTTTTAATAAATCTATGATATAATACAATATATGTGTTGGAGGTTTTGAATTATGAATTTAAAGAATTATGTTGCAACAATAAATGATTATCCAAAGGAAGGCATTATATTTAGAGATATCACACCTTTAATGGGAGATGGAGAAGCGTATCGCTATTCTGTCGACCAGATTACAAAGTTTGCAAAAGAAAAGGAAGCAACGATGATTGTAGGACCAGAGGCTCGTGGGTTTATTTTTGGTTGTCCTGTGGCTACAAATTTAGGGATAGGATTTGCCCCTATCAGAAAGCCTGGTAAGCTTCCTAGAAAAACTTTAGATGAAAAATATGATTTAGAATATGGCTCTAATACTTTATGTATACACGAGGATGCTCTTAAAAAGGGAGACCGTGTTGTCATTATCGATGACCTTCTTGCAACTGGAGGTACTGTAAAAGCTACGATTAATTTATGTGAGCGTTTGGGTGCTACAGTTGTAGGCATTGCATGTCTAATTGAGCTTGTAGAATTAAAGGGTCGTGACCTATTAAAGGGATATGATGTTTTATCTTTAATGGAATATGAAGAAGAATAATTTTTAAGTATTTAAGGAGGTGAGCCTGATGCAGGTAAACTATGAAGATTTATACGCAATTACAAGTCAATATATTCATAAAGAAGAATCGCAAGTCTTGATGAAAAAGGCGTATGATTTAGCAAGTAGTCTTCATGAAGGACAATTTCGTCAATCTGGAGAAGCCTACATCATTCACCCATTAAATGTAGCAATTATTTTAGCACAACTTCATGCAGGACCGGCAACGATTTGTGCAGGATTACTACATGATACTGTTGAAGATACTCAAGAAACAGAAGAGGATTTGGCATCAACCTTTGGTGAGGATATTGCTTCTATTGTTGCAGGTGTTACAAAAATTTCTCAAATGAAATTTGCTACCTTGGAACAAAAACAAGTGGAGAATCACCAGCATATGCTTCTTGCTATGGCAAAGGATATTCGTGTCATTATTGTTAAGCTTGCTGACCGCTTGCATAATATAAGAACGCTTGGTGCCTGCCCAGAAGAAAAACAAAAGCGTGTTGCAAGAGAGACCTTAGAAATTTATGCCCCTTTAGCACATAAACTAGGTATGTTCCAAATCAAGGCAGAGCTAGAGGATACGGCTTTAAAGTATGTTGAACCTGTAGTTTATGCCAAAATTGTTAATCAGATTAAAACGAACACCTCTGTTCGTTTAAATAGTATTGATCACACAATCGATGAGATCAAAGGCTTTTTAGCCCCACATCAAATTCCTCAGTTTGAGATTAAGGGTAGAATTAAAAATACCTTTAGTATTTATAAAAAGATGATGAATCAAAATAAAGCATTTGAGGATATATATGATATCTTGGCCATTCGTATTATTGTGAATACGATTGGAGAATGCTATCAGGTATTAGGAATTATTCATGCCCATTATACACCAGTGCCTAAGAGATTTAAGGATTATATTGCTGTACCAAAGCCAAATATGTATCAATCCTTACATACGACTGTAATTAGTAGTGATGGACTGATTTTTGAGGTACAAATCAGAACTGTTGAAATGGATAAGGTTGCAGAGCTTGGTATCGCAGCTCACTGGGCATATAAGGAAAATGTGGAATATTCAAGAGAAAAAGAACAATTTGAGATTGCTTCTAAATTGAAATGGTATGCAGAGCTTTTAGAGTATTCAGAAGAAGATAAAAATAGTGAAGCAAAAGATTTTGTAGAGACGATAAAGGAAGATATTTTAACAACCAATGTTTATGTTTATACTCCTACAGGAGAGGTTATTGCTTTACCAAAGGGAGCTACACCACTAGACTTTGCATATAGAATTCATACAAATATAGGAAATAAAACTGTAGGAGCTTTAGTAAATCAAAAGATTGTACCTCTAGATTATGAGCTTCAAAATGGCGATATCATTTCTATTAAGACAAGTAAAAGCTCGTTTGGTCCATCAGAAAACTGGTTGAAAATTGCTAAAACTTCTAATGCTAGACACAAGATTAAAGGATTTTTAAATAAACAAAATAGAGATGTTTTGGTTGCAAATGGCAAAGCCAGTCTTGAAGAGGAGTTCCGTATTTCTAAGATGACCTGTGAGCTTGATGATGCAATAGTTGATTCTCAGTTTGGCAAGAATAATGTTCATTCTTTAGAAGATTTATATTATGAAATTGGTAAAGGAAATCTTTCAGTTAAAACCGTTATTAACCGCTTAGGAGAAAAACAAAGCTATGAGGTGAACTTAGCTAAGCAAATGGAGCGTTCTCAAAAAATATTAACTACTAATTCAGAAACGGGTGTAGTTGTTGAGGGCTTAAGCAATCCACAGCTTAAGCTGGGTAGCTGTTGTAATCCAATTCCTGGTGATCCTATTATGGGGTATGTTACTAAGGGCTATGGAATCGTTATTCACCATACGAACTGCAAGAATGCTTCCACCTTTACAAAGGAACGTTTGATTCCTCTTTCCTGGGCTACGAATCCAAATCGTAAATATCCAGTTTGTATCAAGATTACAGCCACCACTCATAATAACTTGTTAGTAGATATTATGAATGTGGTTTCTGCAAATGGTTTATCTATTTTATCTATCAATGCAAACAATAATCAGAATTTACAAACAATTGTTAAACTTAAGGTGTTAACTTATAGCTTGCTTGATTTAGAGAAAATGATTGTGAATATGAAAAAAATTAAATTTATTGACAATATAGAAAGAGATAATTTATGAGAGTAATTGTACAGCGTTCTAAAAATGCAAAATGCTATGTAGATGATTCTATCACAGGACAGATTGATAAAGGATATATGCTTCTTGTTGGTTTTACTCACACAGATACATTGAAGGAAATAGAGCATTTGGCTAAGAAAATTATAGGCTTAAGAATTTTTGAAGATGAAGAGGGTAAACTAAATAAGAGCATTTTAGACGTTAATGGATCTATTTTGGCAATATCTCAGTTTACATTATATGCAGATGCAAGAAAAGGTAATCGCCCTAGTTTTACTGAGGCTATGCCTTATCAAAGGGCAAACGAATTATTTTTGTGCTTTGTTGATGAACTTAAGAAGTATAATGTAGAAGTGGCTACAGGTGTTTTCGGCGCTGACATGCAGATAGAGTTTACTAATGTTGGACCTACAACGATTATTTTAGATAGTAGGGATCTTATTTAGGGAGGTTTACATGAAACCATTTATATTTGATGAGGAAGAATATCAAGATTTAAATTCTTTAGGTTTAGCTTTTGTGAATAAATTTGATTTAGCTTTACAAGCGATAAAAGAAAAAGCATTTGTGAAGTTTTTTAAGAGCTTTAAAACCTATAAAAAACAAATTCAATCTATATTATATCAAAGTCGATATTTACAAAATGCTTTGAGTATGATCATTTATCTTGTCACAGATGACCATATATTTTATGTTGGACATCGAAGATATTTAACAACTTCTAGTATATTAAGTGATATTAAAAAGAATTCAGCCTTTAAATTTTTTGCAGAAGATCATGGATTTACAAATACCATTTTACCTGCCTTAGAAGATGAAAAGTTAAAAGCTGATTTAAAGGCATTTGAAGAGAATTTTTTTGATGATTTTTCTTTGGATTATTTTGAAGGATATATAAATAAAGATTCGATTGAATCTGTTGATCCAAAGATTAGCAGTATTCCATCAGCTAAGGATCCCTTTAAAGAAGCATTACATATTTTTCAGTCTAGAAAGATACAGTTGGCTTTAGCTTACAAATATTCTTTAGGCCAGGTTTTGGAATTACGCAAAAAGAATTGTCCAGTTTTTGAAGGATTCTCTATAGTCAAGGGTGAATTTGATTTGCCACTTTCTATTTTGGAAAATGCTTTTTATTCTTCAATTTTAAATACATTTAAGAATTTTAAGTTTAAGGGTTTGGAAGGAAAAAATCATCGTAAAAAAATTAAAAGAAGTAAAAAAACTTTCAAAAAATATAATAAGCTTTCTGATGCAGCAAAATTATCCTATCAGGAAAAACTTCACACATTGTATCTAGAATGGGTGGATTTATATAAACTAGAAAAAGTCATAATTAAGGACTCTGATTTAGAACCAACGATTCCATATTGTAATACATATGTGAGTTCAAAGCTGTTAGAGGAATCTATGCTTGTCCGTGATTCTATTGAAAAAAGTTATACGCCTGTATTGCAGGTAGAATACGATTTACGTAAACTAGAAAAGTCTTTAAAAAACCATTGGTATTTTTCTTTTTGGAGTATTCTTTTAGGGATATTTGTGACGATTGGATATTTATTCTTTGGTATGATTTCTAGCTTACAGGATTTAGTGGTACAAGGTTTAACTCAGATTATAGATAAGGAAAGAGAAGAATTAGAGGCCTTACCTCCTATGCTTCCTGTTTACTTTTTTGTGGGTATTGGAATAGCTTTATTTGTGGCAATCTTTATATTCGTATTAAGAAGCTTAGCAAAAAAGAAATATAATGGCTTATGTAGATTGGCCTACTATCGAAAGAATGAAGCCATTTTGATAGAAAAGGAACAAAAGGATTTTGAAAAGTTAAAATTAAATGAAGCACGATATGCTAAAAAGATAGACCGATTTTATCGTTTTTATGGTGATGTAGGTATGGCTGGATTATCTCTTGGGGTTACACTTGCAACTCTAGGAATAATTTATACTTGTGGCTTTGTTATAATGGATACTTTAGCTGAATCTGTTTTAAATGTAGTAAAGACACAACTTTATTTCTTATTCCTAGGCCCTGTAGTCTGCTTACTATTAGGCTTTTTAAGACATAAGAAAACATCTTGGTCTGTTATCTTGACTTATATTTTAAGTGTTGCAATAACTGTGGGGATTGTATTTTTAGTAAAAGTATAGGATGGATAAGGTAGTATGAAGTTATTTATGCAAAGTCTTGGTTGTGCAAAAAACCAAGTAGATAGTGAAATGCTTTTAGGCGTATTAAAGGAAAATATAACGCTTGTTGCTGAACCAACAGAGGCTGAGCTTATTCTATTAAATACATGTGCTTTTATTGAACCTGCAAGAAAAGAAGCTATTGATACGATATTTAATCTGGTTGATGTGAAAAAAGAGACGAAAGCTAAGCTTGTCGTTTGTGGTTGTCTTCCCCAACGATATAAAACAGAAATTGTAAAGCTTATTCCTGAAGTGGATCGTTTTATTACAATAGATGAGTATCCAAATCTTGCAAATATTATCAATCAGGTTTTAAAATCTGATTATCAGTATCAAAAGAAATATGATCCTCTCAATCGTATTTATTCTACACCAAACTATATGCGGTATGTAAAGATTGCAGAGGGGTGTATGAACCGATGTGCCTTTTGTGCAATTCCTTTAATTCGAGGAAATTTAAAAAGTAGAACGATAGAAAGTATTGTTACTGAGGTGAAAACTGCGGTTTCTGAGGGTGCCTATGAGATAAATTTAGTAGCTCAGGATACGACAAAATATGGATATGATTTATACCATAAACATGCTTTGACCGATTTGTTAAAGGAACTCATTCAAATTGAAGGAGACTTTAAAATTAGACTTCTTTATCTTTATCCTGAACTCGTGAGTGACGAGCTTATTGAGTTGATTAAGAATAGTCCTAAGATTATGAAGTATTTTGATATTCCGATTCAGCATAGTGAGGATAAGCTTTTAAAAGTTATGCTTAGAAGAAGTAATAAGGAAATGATTGTTACTCTTTTACATAAGATAAAAAAAGAAATTCCAACTGCCACTCTAAGAACAACCTTGATGGTTGGCTTTCCTTATGAAGAGGAACTAGATGTAGATGCGATGATTGAGTTTCTTCAAGATATACGTTTTGATCATATGGGGGCATTCACATTTTCCTTAGAAGAAAATACGCCTGCTTGCAAATATCCAAATGATATCAGTGAGGAAACAAAACAGAAGCGATATGAACGCTTAATGAAAGCGCAAGAAGAAATTGCTTATGAATTAAAACAAGCAAAGATTGGAAGTATAATCCAGTCTGCATTCATCATAGGTTATGATGAAGAATCCTATATGTATGTTGCAAGATCTGAGGAATTTGCCCCAGATGAAATTGATGGTTGTATTTACATTGCTGCCAAGGAAGAACTATCTCTAGGTCAAAGAATTGATGTACGTGTTTTAGATGCTGATGCTTATACCTTAACTGCAGAACAAATTTAAGGAATAAAAGCTGGCTCTATTTACACATACTAAGAAAGGAAGAGTAAAGTGAAATTAAATGTAGTATTATATCATCCTGAAATTCCTCAGAATACAGGCAATATTATGCGTAGCTGTGTTGGCTTTCATGCAAAGCTTCACTTGATAGAGCCTTTGGGATTTAGCTTGGATGAAAAGCATTTAAAGCGAAGTTCTTTAGATTATTTTCAATATTTGGAATATGAGGTTTATAAAGATTATGATGACTTCTGCCAAAAGAATCCTGGTAAATATTATTTTCTAACGAGATATGGACATAAAAGTCCTATAGAGATTAATTTCAAAGAAGCAAAGAATGAAAATATATATCTCATCTTAGGGGCTGAATCTACAGGGATTGCGTATGATATTTTAAAAGATCATCTTGAAGATTGCTTCCGCATTCCTACAACAGATAAGGTGAGAAGCTTAAATCTTTCAAATTGTGCAGCAATCGTATTGTTTTTAGCCTCTAGTCAATTAGAGGATGAAGAAATCTTTAAGGATGAACCAGATACCTTTAAAGGAAAAAGCTTCTTAGAGGATTTGAATTTAGATGAATTAACAGATGTACATAAAGAATATAAGGAGTGAAATTATGTCAGTAATTACAGTAACAAAGGATAATTTTAATGAGGTAGTAAAAGAGGGAACCATTATATTAGATTTCTGGGCAAATTGGTGTGGACCTTGTAGAATGCTATCTCCAGTTTTGGAGACTCTTGCCGAAGAGGAAAATCTAGTCATCGGCAAGGTAAATGTTGATGAAGAGGAAGAGCTAGCAAGCAGCTTCAATATTTCATCTATTCCTGCTTTATTCTTAGTAAAGGATGGCAAGGTTGTAAATAAGACAGTAGGCTATCAGCCTATCTCAGCCTTGAAGGAATTTATTAAATGATTTACGATTGTATAATAATAGGAAAAGGACCAGCAGGAATTACTGCTGGTATCTATTTAAAACGATATGGCTATGAACCTCTCATTATTGCCAAAGATGGTGGAGCCTTAGAGAAGGTTAAGGATATTGAAAACTATTATGGTATTCCTCATATTACAGGGCCAGAACTTTTGAAGGTTGGAGAAAACCAAGCAAAAGCTTTTGGGATTTCTATAAAAGCAGAAGAGGTACTCGAAATTAGTAAAGAACTTCATTTTGTCATTACTACTAACGAACAAACCTATGAAGCGAAAACTGTGATATTAGCTTGTGGTACTTCAAGAAATCGGTATGCCAAGGCAGATCAATTTGAAGGAGTTTCCTACTGTGCTACTTGTGATGGCTTTTTTTATAGAAAAAAGAAAATAGCTCTTATAGGAAATGGAAATTATATGGCACATGAGCTTTCAGTTTTAGAAAATATTTGTAAGGATATCATGATATTTACAGATGGAAAACCTTTAGAAGCAGAAATTAGTTCTTCATTACCTGTTGTTTTAGAACCGATTGATAGAATACTTGGAAACACTCATATTGAAGCGATTGAAGCGGGAGGCAATTCTTATCCTGTTGAAGGCTGTTTTGTTGCGATTGGAAATGCATCAGGCTTCACTCTTGCAAAGCATTTAGGAATAGGTCTTAATGGAAATAGTATTTTAGTGGATGAAAATCTAATGACCAATATTGACGGGTTGTTTTCATGTGGAGATTCTATTGGGGGATTACTACAGGTTTCTAAGGCTGTTGGAGAAGGAGCTATTTGTGCAACCTCAGTATCAAATTATTTAAAAATGCATAAATCTTAAATCGCCATCATAGTATTATACTAAGGTGATTCGAAAATGATAAATGATCCAACTTTATTTATTGATAGCGTAAGTGATAAAAAGGACGGAAATGAAAATCAGGATTTTTTTGATAGTCGGAATGTGAAACGAAAAAAGGTAGCTCATCACCGATTAGAGGACATAGAAGCGATGCTTTATTATCGTATCCATGTTTTGGCTGAAATCTACACAAAACAAGGGACTTATGAAGGTATTGTCGAAGAGGTTAATGAACTAGGGCTAAAACTTCAAATGGATAATGAGCTTAAGCTTATACCTATTGTTGAGATAGAAGATATCAATATCTTAAAGTTATAGATTTTATATTTTAAAAAGAATTCTACTGCTTGCAGTAGTTTTTTCTTTAGATTTAGGTGTTTAGATTATATATTAGAAGACCTATGCATATTCTTATATAGGTGATTTCTTTGAAGAAAAAAATTCTTTTATTCGTAGCGCTATTTATGTTGTTTCTTCCAATTCGTGTAAGCGCAATTACAAATACAGATTCTAGTTATATTGTTATGGAAACAACAACCAATCGTATATTAGAAGGAAGTAATTTGAATAAGCAATATCTTGTGGCATCCACTGCAAAGATTATGACTGCAATTACGGCCATTGAAAACTATAAGTTAGATGAAGAAATAAAAATAACTAAGGCAGATACATTAGAGGTAGGGTCTAAAGTATATTTAAAAGAAAATGAAGTTCTTACAAGAAGGGATTTACTTTATGCATTAATGCTGAGATCAGCAAATGATGCAGCTTCAGCTTTGAGTGGTCACAATTCAAAAGAGTTCATTCAGCAAATGAATGATATGGCCAAAAAAATTGGAATGAAGAATAGTGTTTTTGCCAATGCTTCAGGACTAGATGAAAGAGAATATAATCTTTCCACATCCTATGATATGGCATTACTCAGTTCCTATGCCGCTAAAAATGCAACTTTTGTAGCTATTTCCTCTGCACATCAATATACTTGTAAATCTAAGGATTCAAATTATAGCTGGCATAATAAGCATAAGCTTGTGACAAGTGATAATGAATTTCTTTGGGGCAAAACGGGGTTTACAAAGAAAAGCAGAAGAATTCTTGTATCTAACTATATTAAAGATAATAAGAATTTAATTATTGTTACAATCAATGACGGCAATGATTGGAATCATCATAGAAATCTTGCGAAAGATAATAGCAAATATAATTTTGTTACAATTTTTAAAAAAGGTGTATATGATACAAAACGAGATGTTACATACTATCTTTACATTCCTAACGATATTGTAATTCCTATTAAAACCAAAGAAAAAGAAAGTATTAGTATGAATTTTAAATTGTTTAAAGAATATGCGATTTTAGAAGTGTTTTTAGGAAATAAATTAATTCTAAAACAAAACATAGATGTTTATAATAAAGAAACATTTGACATAGATCTAGTAATTGATATATTTAAATAAAAAGCAATGATTTGTAGTTGTTTGAATATTTTATCTAATCAATAAATTATAATTACTCAATTGCAATAAAAACATCCATAAATTTTGTGTTATTTGTATCGTAATATTCATATTCATAACAGGATAACACGGCAGGATCTCGTTTCTCTTTAATTCCGTTGATTGACATATACGTCTTTAATGCTTTATAGGCGTTTGGAATTACGGAGAACTCTCCGCCTGCAGTTTCTTTTAGCGTAATCTTAACATAGTTTTGTCGATTTTGGAATTTGATTACTGCATCAATATCTCCTTTATCATTTCCATCAAGGAGCAAGGCAGCTTCATAGCCTCTCATATGGTATTTGTTTCTCTGTTCCTGTGAAACATGCGAAAAATCCCAACCGATAATATATGGATTCTCTATTCTTAAATGCTTTGCCCATCTCTCCACGTGTGCAATCGCATCCTCTTCAGGCTCACAGCTAACAACCGCATAACTTATATATTTAAAGGGTGCGACTGATACGATTTTGATATCTGAATATAGCTGGTGGCTATAATCAAAATTTCCTTTCAGCAATTCGTCAATGGTACAATGAAACATCTCGCCCAGTTCGAATAGTTTTTCAATTTCTGGTAAAATTGATCCTAACTCCCATTTGGAAATGGTTTGACGACTAACATTTGTTTTTTCAGCCAATTCCTCTTGAGTCATTCCTGACATTTTTCTTAAAATTTGCAAATTTTTTCCGAAATTCATTATATTTTTCTCCTTGTTTTTAGTTGAATTCATTATCTCATATCTCTTGCATTTCGTCTACCCAATACAAAGTGCTTTTTGTTTCCATACCGCACTTTTAAGTTGCGATAGCCATCTCTTTTTATTTTATAAGCAGTATGCTATAATAAAAATGAGGTGGTTTTTTTGAGTGATTTTTATAGTCTTCATTCTAAGGGGTATATAGAGGCTACAGAAGATTGCGATATGTCCGTTCAATATTCTTTATTTGAAGAACAATTGAATAAAAATGCCAGTTGTATTTTAGACTTGGGTTTTGGAAGTGGAAGAGATTCTTTGTATTTCCAGAAGAAGTATGAGGTTTATGGTATAGATGTAACTGAAGAGTTTTGTGAGCATGCCAAAGAAATTGGTCTTAAAAATATTTATCAAATGAAAGCACAGGATTTAAATTTTGTGAATCAGTTTGATGGGATTTGGGCTTGTGCGAGCTTACTTCATATCCCTTCATCTGAATTGGTTGATGTATTCAAAAGGTGCTATAAGGCATTAAAAGAAAACGGGATTCTTTACTGTTCTTTTAAATATGGTGATTTTGAAGGGATTCGTGATGAGAGATATTTTACAGATATGAATTTAGAGCGTTTTAAAAAACTTATTGAACCAACTCAATTTGATATTGTTAATGAATGTATTACATTAGATGTTAGACCTGAAAGAGAAGAACAATGGCTGAATATAGTGTTAAAAAATTAATTTAACAAAAATATTGTCTTTTTTACATTATTAATGGTATAATCAAAATGTTATTAGGAGGAAAAAATATGTCTAGAAAAGGTAGAACAGGTTATTTAGGAATGTTTGCTTTTGCAGTAATGCTATTGAATGCAATTGCTTGGATTATCAAAATTGTATTAGATGCTTTAAATGTAAATAATACAGTTGGTGGTATTCTTACAGGTGTTGCAAGCTTATTGCTGTTAATTGTTGTGTTATTTTCAGCTTATGATTACGCAAGCAGACAAACAAAGGGTTGGAGAATAATATTTTGGATTTTAGCGATTGTTTCATTGCTATCTATAATCTTAGGTTTAGGACTTCCAAACTTTATTAAATAAAACAAAGGGACCAGCTTTTAGGTTGGCCCCTTGTTTTTTTAATTGATTAGATAGATGTGTGCCATAAGTATGGATGCAAAGAGTGTCCATAATAGATATGGGAGAAATATAAAGAATTCTTTTTTGCTTTTTTTAAAACTAGAAATGAATAAAAACAAGCCTGAAAGAAAACAACAGAAGGTTACTGCAAAGGTTAGAAATAAATTATGATCAATAAAGAACACTTTGTTGAAGAAGAAACTAATGGCATAATTAATGATAAAATATACAATCATTTCTTTTGAAAAATCACGATTGGTAATCTTAATAGCTAAATACATACTGAATATCACATAGAGGATTGGCCATGCTATAGCAAATAGGATTGCAGGTGGCGCATAGTTTGGCAGATTTAATGATTTGTAATAAGCTGGATCTGCTTTAAAGAGTAAGGCTGGAAGAAAATAAAGAAGTAAACAGACTACAAAAACTATACCAATTTTTAAATATTTCATGAAATGCACCTCTTACTATAGTTTATTCCTAAAGCCCAAGCCTTATTCGTAAAAAAAGGGGATTCCTCCCCTTAATCTATTTGGTAATCATACGGATTTCATTGTTACAAGCATCTAGTACATACTCTATATTTGTTTTTAATTCTCCACTGATGATTTTGGTTGCGATGAAGGTTTCAATATGCTTTTGAATATAACGTTTTACTGGACGTGCTCCAAATTCAATATCAAAGCTTTGATTTAAAATGTATTTTTTTAATGCATCTGTAAAAGTAATATTCAAGCCTTGAGAGAGTAATCTCATGTCTAAATCTCTAAGCATTTTCGTTACAATTTTCATTTGAACATCTTTGGATAGAGGATGAAAAGTAATGATTTCATCAATACGATTTAAAAATTCTGGTATAAAGTATTGCTTTAACAATATTGAGATTTCCTTTTCATCTTCATTAGAAAGAAGGAGTTCACTTCCTATATTAGAAGTCATTATGATGATCGTGTTTTTGAAATCCACAGTTCTTCCTTGAGAATCAGAAAGCCTACCATCATCTAGGATTTGCAAAAGAAGATTAAACACATCGTGATGTGCCTTTTCTATTTCATCAAACAAAATGATAGAATAAGGATTTCGTCTTACCTTTTCTGTGAGCTGTCCACCCTCATCATAGCCAATGTATCCTGGAGGCGCTCCAATAAGCTTGGCAACGCTGTGAGATTCCATATATTCTGACATATCAATTCTTATGATATGGGATTCACTGTCAAACAAGGTATCTGCCAATGCTTTGGCAAGTTCAGTTTTGCCAACTCCTGTAGGACCTAAAAATAGAAAAGAACCGATGGGGCGATTTTCATCCTTTATGCCAGCTCTTTGACGAATAATAGCATCACTAATGAGGCTTACAGCTTCCTCCTGTCCGATAACGCGTTTTTCTAAGGTTTCTTTAAGATGAAGTATTTTTTCTTTCTCTCCTTGCATCAATTTTGAAATAGGTATATTGGTCCACTTTGCAACGACCTCTGCAATGTCTTCCTCATCTACCGCCTCAGAAAGAAGATGATTTTCTTTACTGCGATTCTGATAGTCAATAATCTCTTTTTCCAATGTGGGAATTGTAGAGTATTGGAGCTCGGATGCTAATTTATAGTTTCCTTCATTGAAGGCTTTTTCTAGTTCAAATCGTTTTTGATCTAAGGATGTTTTCATTTCTTTAAAATGGAGAAGCTCTTTTTTCTCTTTTTGCCATTTTTCTGTTAGAACTTTTGCTTCCTCCTCTAATGAAGTAAGCTCTTTATTGATATCTTCAAGACGCTTCTTAGAAGTAGAGACTGCTTCCTTTTTTAATGCCATTTGCTCAATTTTTAATTGTGCGATTTTTCTGTCTAAATCATCTAATTCAGCAGGCTTAGAATCTAACTCCATACGACAAGAGGCACAGGCTTCATCAATTAAGTCTATAGCCTTATCTGGTAAAAAGCGATCTGTAATGTAGCGATTAGATAATGTTGCGGCTGCAACAATCGCATTATCTGTGATAGCTACTCCATGATGAAGTTCAAAACGCTCCTTAATACCTCTTAATATAGAAATAGTATCTAAAACGGTTGGTTCACTGACTAGGACCTTTTGAAAACGTCTTTCTAAAGCACTATCTTTTTCTATGTATTCTCGATATTCCTTAAGAGTAGTAGCACCAATACAATGAAGTTCTCCACGTGCAAGCATAGGCTTTAGCATATTGGAAGCGTCTAACGCACCATCAGATTTGCCAGCCCCTACAATTAAATGAATTTCATCTATAAACATAATAATATTACCATCAGATTCTTTAATCTTGTTTAAAACAGACTTTAAACGCTCTTCAAACTCTCCGCGGAATTTCGCTCCTGCAACTAAAGCTCCCATATCTAGCTCAAAGATTTCCTTGTCCTTTAAAGAAGAAGGAACATCATTTGCAACAATTCTTCTAGCCAAACCTTCAATAATAGCAGTCTTACCCACACCTGGCTCACCAATCAATACTGGATTGTTTTTTGTTTTCCTAGAAAGAATTTTGATAATACGTCTAATTTCCTCATCTCTTCCAATGACAGGATCGATTTTTCCGTTTCTGGCTAGCTCAACTACATTTCTCCCGTATTTTTCTAATACATTTTCATTTGTGTTTTGTTGTTCCATAGTAAAAACCTCACTTTTCATTTATAGTTTATTCCAAGCACTCTTATATTATACTCTTATTTTTGGCACTGTCAATATATGAGTGCCAAAAAAGTTAAAATTGAAAGTTTTGGTTTGACTTTAGGTATAGAGTTTGATATAATTTAATACGCTATAATGAAAAGGCAAAATGGCCCTGTAGCCAAGTGGTAAGGCACGGCACTGCAACTGCCCGACCATCAGTTCGAATCTGTTCGGGGCCTCCAGCAAAAATTAAACGCACATTATAGCGTATTGAAAAAGGAGTCAAAATAGGTAAATGAGTTTCTAACTCGATAGAAAATGCCTGTTTTGACCCTTTTTTCATTTTATTAGTAGATTTGAAAAAAACATTTATTTTTCTTTTAATATAGAATGATTGATAGTAAGTCTTTTAAATGATTAGTAGATGAACTAGATAATCTCATACTATTGTCAAAAAAATTATCCTTTGATATAATCAAACTATAAGGCTTAAATATATGAGCCCAAAATAAGTACAACGTGGGTGCTTATTATGGAAAATATAAATACAAAATGATGGATTTGGAATATAGTAAAATTAAGGAGGGCTTGTTAAGTTTAATAAAAAAGAAAAGGCAGAAAAAGAATTTAATTTAGCTTGTGAATATGAAGACAAAAAAAGTATTCAAAAGCTATGAGCTATTATCTTTCAGCTGCAGAGCAAGGTAATGTCAATGCCCAATATAGAATAGGACTTTATTATTCCAAAGGTCAAGGAGTAGAACAAAATTGGTTTAAGGCTATTGACTGGATGGTACAATCTGCAAGGGGTGGCAATAATCATGCGGAATTCTTTTTAAGTGATTGCTACTTCAATGGAAAAGGAGTTAAGCAGAATGATGCTGAGGCAATAAAGTGGTTAAGACAAGCAGCAGAACACGATAATACATATACCCAAGCATCGCTAAGCTTATTTTATAAAAATGGGGAATATGTTAAAAAAGATGAAAAGCTTTCAAAGATTTGGATGGATAAAGCAATTAAAAATGGATATGCTCCAAGTGAAGAATAGGCTAAACTAATAAAAATAAAATTAAATTGTTTGAAAGACATATAGAAAAATGTTGTTTATCCAAGCATATTAAAAGAGTTAAGGACGCTTGTTTTTAACTCTTTTTTCTATTTTTTTGCAAAAATATTAAAAAAATAACATATTTTTAAGAATTATTTTTAAAAAACCATTTCTTTTGAAAGCGTTTTAGTATATACTTATAGATACATAATAGTTTGTTTATAAAAAAGAAAGGAATATTTTATGAGTAACGAAAGTATTATTATTCTTTCATGTGTGCTATGTGCGGCTATTGTAACATTAGCATATGTGTTTATTCTATTTAGACGTGTAAGTAGAATAAAAATAAACAATCCAAAGGTAGAAGAAATTTCAAAATATATTCATGAAGGTGCAATTGCGTTTTTGAAAAGAGAATATATGATTATTATTCCATTTGTGATTGTTTTTGCTATCCTATTAACTGTATTAGGATTTATCCCAGCATTTGAGCATGCTGAAGGAGTAGGCTGGAAGTCAGCAATTTGTTTTGTTGTAGGTGCTTGCTTTTCAGGAGTTGCTGGTTGGATAGGTATGTTTACCGCAACTAAAGCAAATGCAAGAACTGCTATGAAGGCAGATGAAGAAGGAATGCCTCAGGCTTTAAATACAGCCTTTAGCGGTGGAGCTGTCTTAGGCTTAACAGTTGCAGGCTTGGGCTTGTTAGGATTAGTTGGTTTATTCTTTGGTGCCTATGCTTTGTTTGGTGTTGAAGAAGCAGCTAAGGTTGTCAGTGGCTATGGTTTAGGCTGTTCTATGATTGCTTTGTTTGCACGTGTTGGTGGTGGTATCTATACTAAGGCAGCAGATGTTGGAGCGGATTTGGTTGGAAAAATAGAAACAGGAATTCCTGAGGATGATCCGAGAAATCCAGCAACGATTGCAGATAACGTTGGAGATAATGTTGGAGATATTGCAGGTATGGGTTCAGATTTAACAGAATCTTATGTAGGCTCCATTATTTCTGTTTTGACGATTGCTGCAACAATGCTTACAACAAGCTTAGGAGATATTAAGAATTTTATGTTCCCACTGATGATTGCAGGTGTTGGAGTTATAGCATCTATGCTTGCTGTTATTTTTATTCGATTGAGACAGTGGAAGAATCCCCATAGAGCATTAAACATTGCAACTTATGTAGCAACAGGACTTGTAATTATTGCGACGCTTTTTATAGGAATATTCTATATGGGTTCTGTCAAATTTTTCTTTGCCGTACTGGCAGGCTTGCTGGCAGGTATAGTGGTTGGATTTATTGCGGAAATTTATACCTCAAGTGATTATAAAGAGGTAAAGCGTATTGCCTATGAATCTCAGACAGGACATGCTACAAACATTATAGCAGGTATGGGCAGTGGAATGAAATCTACAGGTTTTACAATTTTAGCGTTAGTCGTAGCTATTGCAGTGGCTTACTTTGTTTGTGGAAGCTATGGTATAGCACTTGCAGCAGTAGGTATGCTTTCCACCTGTGGTATTACAGTTTCAGTTGACGGCTATGGTCCTATAAGTGACAATGCTGGTGGTATAGCTCAAATGTCTAAATTAGATCCACATGTACGTGAGATTACAGATAAACTAGATTCAGTTGGAAATACAACTGCAGCTATTGGAAAGGGCTTCTGTATTGGGTCAGCCACTTTAACCTCTTTAGCTTTAATTGTTGGATATTTCAATGCTTCAGGTGTTGATTTTATTGATATATCTGATCCAGTATTTATTGTTGGTCTACTGATTGGTGCAATGCTGCCTTACTTATTTAGTTCTTTGGTTATCGCTTCTGTAGGTCGTGCTGCAAATAAGATGATTGAAGAGGTAAGAGGTCAATTCGAATCAGATCCTGGTATTTTAAAAGGAGAATCTAATCCGAATTATGCGAAGTGTGTAGATATTTCTACAAAGGCATCCTTAAAAGAAATGATTTTACCTGGTACAATAGCAGTGTTTGCTCCTATCATTGCAGGATTAGTCTTCGGTGCAAGTGGTCTAGGAGGCGTATTGATTGGTGGATTGTTATCCGCAATCATGTTAGCTGTATTTATGGCAAACTCTGGTGGTGCTTGGGATAATGCTAAAAAGTATATTGAAGAGGATCATTTTGGTGGTAAAGGCTCTGAAACACATCATGCTGCAATTACAGGTGATACTGTTGGAGACCCTTTAAAGGATACTGCAGGTCCTGCAATGGATATCCTAATTAAGCTAATGTCTATCATTTCCTTGATTATTGCTCCGCTATTAATTAATTATCAAAGTCTTTGGGATTTAATTGTAAAATGGTTAAATAAATAAAAAAATAAAATGGATCAGTTTTCTAGTTCGTTTCCATAGGGAATTTTTCCACATAAGTAGAGCGCACTATACCTTACAAGCAAGGCAGTGCGCTCTTGCTTTACTTGTTCATTTGATTGTAGTATAATATTAGAGTGATAAACAGTAATTTATCGGGGACAGGACGAGAACATACTCGTCCTTTTTTATGCCATAATATTAAATTCTGAAAAAATGCTTGACAAGTTAATATAGATGAACTATAATATAGTTAACCTATATGAATTAGTTTGCGGAGGTGTAATATGGATAAGTATTTTGTTGCAAATGCCGTGCTTTCTGTTTTTAGCAAGAACTATATGGATTTGAAAAAAGGG
>JAIDZC010000029.1 GCA_029057785.1 Anaeroplasmataceae bacterium | reverse complement strand
AAATTCACCTAAATGAATCTGGCTTTTCTTAATTCGTCGTTTCTATCGTCATATATAGTTTTCAAAGACTAAAAATTGCACATCATTTTTGACATGCCTAATCATTATATAATTAATCTGTATTGTTGTCAAGCAAATTGAAATATACAAATTAATTAAGATGGTGGTTGGGGACGGTTTCGAACCGCCGAACCCTAAGGAGCAGATTTACAGTCTGCCGCGTTTAGCCTCTTCGCTACCCAACCATGTATAAGATTAAGCCCTTATCGCATAAGTGCTTTTACATTATACCGCAGACAAAAAAAGAAATCAAGAACTTTTTTTAAATTTTTTTGTTTTTTTAAAAAAGCTTTTTTGATTTCTTTTTATCTGTTTTTTTATTTTTTTATTCTTTTATCTAACTCATATGAAGCTAGCATAATAATCCGTTTACATTCACAGCATTCTAGCTTGATGTCTGCTCCAACACGAAGAATCTTCCATTGATTTGAACCACATACATGAGGCTTCTTCGTTTGTATAATTTCATCTAATGCATACATTTACAATGGACGCTCCTTAATTCTATTGTAATTCCGCGGAAATTTAGTGGGCGTATTCTTTATTTTTTGAATGACCAAAATTTGCCTTTGTTCTTCTTCGTCTGGGAGAGAGAACTCAATAATATTTTGTACTTTTCCACCCAATTGTTCTATAGCTTGTTGAGCTTCAAGGAGTTCTTCTTTACCTGATGACCCCTTCATCGCTATGAAAAAACCACCAACTTTAGTTAAGGGTAAGCATAACTCTGCTAAGATATTGAGTCTCGCTACAGCTCTAGCAGTAACTACATCAAAATACTCCCTTTTCTCTTTTGCGTAATCTTCAGCTCTTGCATGAGTTGCTTTTACATTAGAAATTTCCAGTTTTTGAACTAAATCATTTAAAAAGGTAATTCTTTTATTTAAAGCATCAATGATAGTAACATCTATTTTTTCAAATACAATTGCTAGAGGAACTGAGGGAAATCCCGCTCCGCTGCCAACATCACACAAGGTATACCTATCCTTATTATCCAGCGCCCTTACGATTTCTAGAGAATCTAAAAAATGCTTGCGATAAACCGCTTCTTTTTCTGTTATAGCTGTCAAGTTCATCACTTGGTTTACTTCTATAAGCCTTTGATAATATTCTTCAAATTGTTTTGTTTTCCTTTCATCTAGAACAATTCCTAATTTTTCTAGTTCGTTATGAAAGTTCATAAAGATTTATTCCTCTTCATCCAATGATTTCATTGGTTCAACACTATCTAGTTTTTGTTCAAAATCTGATTGTTCTTGTTTAAGCTTAATACTGTTTTTAATTTTATTTCCAGCAACCTGAGGAATATACACCACAACCTGTGAATCTTTTGTCTTAATAATTAATTTGTCTGGATTTCTACTTCCTACGATTGCAGCACCAATAGCTCCACCCAAGAAAGCTCCCAAAAATGAACTTGACTTACTAGCACCTTGAACCTGCAAATCAACAATATCACTTGTTGGTACAATAAGCTTTTTTACAGAATCTGCATAGCCAGAAGATTTTGGTTCATATTTAAAACCATTAATCACTAATTGGTTGTCAACCAATTCCACCGTTTTTGTTGGCAATATAACTACTATTAATCCTAAAACGAGCATAATTGCGGCAAGAATAAATAGTAATACACATAAAACTAAATAATCTTCTTCATCTGGATTGGTTAATAATATTGCTCCTAATGCTATAAATATTATAGCAAATATAACGCAGGCAATTCCTGCTCCCTTTGATGTCTTGTACAATTTCATATATAACTCTTCCTTTCTTTTGTACATTATTTATCTTTAAAATTTTCTATATAAACCACCAACACGGAAATGTCAGCCGGGTTTACACCACTAATTCTTGATGCCTGTCCTATTGTTAAAGGACGAATTTTCTTTAATTTCTCTTTTGCTTCAATAGCGATATTGTCTACCAAATCATAATTGATATTTGTAGGTATTTTTTTTGAATCATAATTTCTCATTTTTTGTGCTTGTGATAAAGCTTTTGAGATATAACCTTCATATTTGATATCTATCTCAACCTGTTCTAAAATTTCATCCGAATTCGGATAAGCTATTTCCAATTCAGGATAAAGTTTCAAAATTGTAACATAAGAAACTTCTGGTCTTTTTAATAAGGAGTATAAAGAAGTTCCTTCTAATATAGGTGAGGAATTAATCTCTTTTAAAATAGCATTAGAATGGTCTGTAGGCTTAATTTTAATCTCTTTAAACTCATGCAAAAGCTGTTGTATACAAGTTTTTTTACTAAGTAATCTTATATGTGTTTTTTCATCAATCAAACCTGATTCATATCCATATTCTCGCAATCTCAAATCTGCATTATCATGACGTAATAGCAAGCGGTATTCCGCTCTAGATGTCAACAAGCGATAAGGTTCCTTCGTTCCCTTTGTCACTAGGTCATCTATCATAACGCCAATATATGCTTCATCTCTTGAAAGAATCAACGGCTCTTGATTTTTTATTTTTCTTCCTGCATTTATACCAGCAATTAAACCCTGTCCAGCTGCCTCCTCATAGCCCGAGGTGCCATTGATTTGTCCGGCAGTAAATAAATTTTCTATTTTCTTAGTCTCTAAGCTCGGTTTAATATCTAAAGGATTAATTGCATCATATTCAATCGCATAAGCATAGCGAATCACTTCACAATTCTCTAAGCCGGGCAACATTCGAATCATCTTATCTTGAATCTCAACCGGCATAGATGTAGAAAAACCTTGAATATATTCTTGATCTAATGATAAGGATTCTGGCTCAAAGAAAATTTGATGACGTTCCTTATCATTAAATTTGACCACCTTGTCCTCTATAGAAGGGCAGTATCTTGGTCCTATGCCCTCTACTACTCCACCATACATTGCTGATTCTTTTAAATTAGCCATAATTAAGTTATGAATTTCTTTTGTTGTATAAGTTAAATAACATGGTACTCTCTTGTTTAAAATAGAATCATAACCTTCATCAAAGCTGTACCTCCATACGATATCATCACCTGGTTCAAGCTTTGCTTTTGAAAAATCAATAGTAGAAGCTTTAATACGAGGAGGGGTACCTGTCTTTAATCTTTGAATTTCAAAACCAAGTCTCTTTAAGGCATTAGATAACCCTTTGGAAGTTTTTTGACCATCAGGTCCTTCCTTAGAGGTCCAATGACCACGTAAAATTCTACTATCTAAATAAGTGCCTGTTGTCAGTATGACCGCCTTTGCCTCTATAGTACGTCCATCTTCTAAAACAACGCCCTTCACCTGATCATCATCTACAATAAGATCTTCTACAACCATTTCTAATAAGTCTAGGTTTTCTGCTTGCTCCAAATGCTTCTTCATCATTTCCATATAAAGAAGCTTATCCTCTTGAAAACGTAACGCTCTTACAGCAGGTCCTTTAGAACTATTGAGCATTTTTGTTTGAATTTGGCATAAATCAGCATTTTTCCCCATGTATCCACCAAGAGCATCAATCTCTCGAACAACCACACCTTTTGCAGGTCCACCAATAGATGGATTACAAGGCATTGAACCAACCATATTTAAATTGCCTGTAATTAAAAGGGTGTTTAGTCCCATTTTACTTGTAGCCAAGCATGCCTCACAACCAGCATGTCCACCACCAACAACAATGACATCGTACAAGGGTATTCAGCTCCTATCTTCTTAATTATATCATTTTTCATTCATACAAGCAATAAAAAGAAAATGAGCATTTAGCTCATTATTTTATCACTATTTTATAAATGCTTTCCATTGGAAATTTCTTCTTTGGCATAAAGATTATTTGTTTATTTAAAACATCTATTTTTTGAATCACACCACTATAACTATTTGTCCTACCATTTTCCAAATAAGAAATTGTGACAGCTTGATTTCGACTATAACAGTCAAATAACATATAGTTCATTTCAAGTTTCTCATCTTCACTTAAAATTGGAAACTCATCTATAAGCTTTTGTTTGTCCTCTAGTTCTATCCGTTCTTTAAGGCCTTTTAATGAATCAAACGGCAAATATTTAGATGCACGACGTTCTCTATCATTCACTATTATGTCCTCCTATTTGATGATTTCTTTGATACAAAGTAGATTCCTTCCGAACTGCAGTTCCTATAACCAAATAATTTTTACCATACTTTTGCCAAACATTTTGTATAGATGTGGTTAATCTATCATACTTTTCATTTTGTTCATAAAATAAAGTATTATATCCTTTTTCCTTTTCTATAATTCCATATAAGGAAATTCCTATTCTTCTTATTGCTCCTGATTTGATTTTTTTATACTCTGACTGCAATTCCTTCTTAATTTCAAAATAATCATCTGTATAAAAATCTAAGCTGAATGACTTATGATAAGAATCTATATGTTTACTATACCCTATATAAAAGGAAATATGTCTTACCATCATATTTTTAGATGTCAAATCCATACATAATAAGAATAACATTTCAATCAAAGGAGTCCATGCCTCACTCTTCGTATAATCCCGAAATAAAATTTGATTTCTTGAAAAACTCTTAGACAGAGGTTCATATGCCTTAATATCTGCAATGGATGTCGTGTCTTTTCCCCATGCATGCTCATATAAATCTTCTCCAATTACACCAAATTCTTTTTTTAAAATACCTATATCCATTACTGCAACATCATGTAAGGTATAAGCTCCTAGCTTATGCAATCTTTTTACCAAACCAGAACCAATTTGCCATATATCCTTTAAATTTTGATGATACCACAAAGTTTTATAAAATTCATTTAAAGATAAATAATGATAATAGGGAAATTTCTTTTTTGCCAAAAGATCTAAAGACAGTTTAGCTAAATATAGATTGTCTCCTGCACCACATGTAGCAATAATCCCAAGTTCCTTATGTATATCTTCCATTATACAATAAGCAATCTCAGAAGGACCATCATATAAATGTATATAAGGCTCAACATTTAAAAATGCTTCATCAATGCTATATGTGTGAATATCTTCTGCTGCAACATATCTCAAAAATATTCTATGTATCAACACTGCATAATCCATATATTTTTTCATTCTAGGCTTAGCTATTATATAAGGAATCTTGTCAGGTATTTTATAAAGTCTTCCTCGATTGCTGATGCCTTTTTGCTTAAGAAATGGACTTACTGCTAGACATAATGCTCCTTTTCCTCTTGACTCATCAGCAACAACTAAAGGCGTAGTCATAGGATTTAGTCCACGTTCTGCACATTCCACTGATGCAAAAAAGCATTTCATATCAATGCATAAAAACATACAATCACACTCCTAACATCTGTATTGTAAAACAAAAACATACATTATTTATGTTTCATTTATAGTTTTCTCTTGAAATTCAAGAATTATAAAAAGAAAAAATCAAGCCTTAACTTGATTCTTTTAATTCTTTTTTATGCTGTAAATGAATTCCAATATGCCCAATTCCTAAAATCAAAGTGGCTGCTAGTAGAAAAATATTTTTCCCGTAAATGCTGAGGAATAGCATTGCTAGAATAGGCAAGGTTGCTCCTGCAACGGGAATACCTAATATACTACTATAAAAATCCTTAAGAGTTCTTTCACTAACAAAATACTTAATCCAATAGATTTCATATAGTATCATTATAAGGAAAGCAAACAACAAAAATAAACTCCAATAGGTGATTTCCTTTATATTAAAATCATCAAATATCAAAACCAGACAGGAAACCAAAACCTCTCCAATTCTTTCAAACCATATAAGAATCTTATTTTCTTTAGAGACAACTGATTCATAATCTTGGGGTTTAAATTTTGCCCATATGATATTAGGGATAAAAAGCATAAGGAGAAAAATCAAACCTATATAAGAAAAACCAAAATGTAAATGCTGCAAAATTATCCCTCCAACATCCTAATTTTTTTAATCCAATCTTCTTCTATAGGCTTAGCAGATAATTCTACCCAACCATCTACAAACCCAGCCTTTCTGGCAAGTCTTTTAGAAGCTAAATTACTCCATGCACAACAATAAAAGGAACACTTTCCTAGTTTTAGTATTTCTTTGGACAAACGAACAACAAGAGCTGTTCCAATCCCTCTTCTTTGATATTGTGGCAAAACATTTACACCAATTTGCCACATATCCTTTCCATCATTTGAACAACCTGCAACACCAACAATTTGATTATCTATTTTACATACAACTGCCAGCACATCATACCTTCTTCCTTTGGTAGTACCACAAAGAGCCATCTCAAATCCTAAACCATATAAAGATTCTATTTGTTCTTTGCATAAAAGTTCTAGTGGATAAGGACACTCTGCTTTTACAATTTCATTATCATCTAACAAAAAATATTGAGCAAGATGTGCAACAGTATAGCCATACTTTTCCAATTCATTATTTAAATGAAAAATATTAGGTGCATCAAACACTCGAAACAATTCATTGCTACAATGCCTAGCATATTTGTATGCAAAATCATAAATTCTCGGATTAGCGCTAATAAACACTTGCTTACCAAAAGAAACAAAATTTAAAAAAGGTGTTCCATTTAAATAGTTCATAGATTCAGCTGTAAATGGAACAGATTTTTGAATGTAAATTTCTTCACGTGGAAATTCCTTTAAACTATAATCTTTTAAAAATTGCGCTTTAGCAACTTTCAAGTAATTCATATTTACTCCTTCTAGGTGAAAAAATAACTAGTAAAAACCAGTTATTTTCTTCATCTATTATCTTATTTTACAACATCTAAAAATTCATTATAGATAACTTCTTCTGTAAAGCCATAAGCTTCAGCAATGTGCTTTAATGGCATAGATTTACCATATTCATCAATACCATGAACTTTAGATGCATATTTATACCAGCACATACTAGAGCCCATTTCCACGGCCATACGTTTTGTAATTCTACGAGGCATAATCATATTCTTATACTCCTCGCTTTGAGCTTCAAACAAATCCATAGATGGCATAGAAACAACTCTAACAAATATATCTTCACTCTCTAAACGTTTGGCAACATTTATACATAATGCTAGTTCCGAACCACAAGTGATAAATAAAGCACCTGGTGTCCCTTTAGGCTCAAATGCAATATATGCTCCTTTAGAAACACCATCAAAATCTGTACAATCAAGCACCTCAAGATTTTGTCTAGAAGACACAATAATTGTAGGATTATCTTTAATCTCCATAGAAAGCAATAATGCAGAAGCCATCTCCTTTGCATCAGCAGGGCGGAACACATGGGTATCTGGCATACTTCTAAACATTGCCAATTGCTCAACCGGCTGATGCGTTGGACCATCCTCTCCTACACAAACTGAATCATGAGAAAAGAAAAATAAGGATGGTAAGTGCATAATTGCTGCCAAACGAATCGCTGGTTTCATATAGTCACTAAATACAAAGAAACCTGCACAAAAGCCTCTCAAACTACCATGTAGTGTAATACCATTCGTAATTGCTGCCATTGCATGCTCGCGAACACCAAACTTAATATTTCTACCAGTAGGATTTACCTTACTAAAAATACCACCAGTTCCCTTTACCATTGTAGAAGGTGTTAAATCTGCAGATCCACCCATAAGGTTAGGTAATTTAGAAGATAACCAATCCAGTACCTTACCCATAACCACACGAGTAGAAACGCTACTTCCTACAGGAAATTCAGGTAGTCCTTCATAATTTTCAATCTTTAAATCATTAAACATATATTGATTTAAAAGGTCATAATCTTCTGCATATTTTTTTGCATATTCAGACATCAAATAATTCCAATTAGAATTTGCTTGACTACCACGTACAACTATAGAAGCATGAAAATAATCACTTACTTCCTTAGATACTGTAAATGCCATTTGACGAGAATTTAAATTATCCTTAAGGATAGCCAATTCATCCTCAGTCAATGGTTTTCCGTGTACTGAAGACTCTCCACTCGTAGGAGCTCCATATCCAATCTCTGTTTTAATTTCAATTAAAGTAGGCTTATCAGATTGCTTTGCTTGCTTGATAGCCTCATCAATTTCTTCAACATTGTTTCCATCTTCTACTCTAAGATAATTCCAGTTCATAGCCTTTACTTTGTTTCCGATTGAATCTGAAGCAGCAAGAGAAACAGAACCATCTAATTGAATATCATTTGAATCATATAAAACAATGAGCTTATTCAAACGAAGATGACCTGCTAAAGACATAGCTTCCATAGAAACACCCTCTTGAAGATCACCATCTCCACAAAGAACATAGGTATTATGATTAATAATTTCACAATGTTGTTTATTAAACTTGGCAGCCAAATGTGCTTCAGCAATAGCTAATCCAACCGCAGTGGAAATTCCCTGTCCTAAAGGACCAGTAGTCATTTCTACACCTGGTGTGTGCCCATATTCAGGATGACCTGGAGTTAAACTATCTTTTTGTCTGAAATTTGCCAATTCTTTCATAGGTATATCAAAACCAGAAAAATGGAGCATCAAATATAATAAGGCAGATCCATGTCCAGCTGATAATACAAAACGATCACGATCAAACCATTTTTCATCATTTGAATCTATATTAATATGTCTTGTAAATAATGTATGTAAAATTGGGGCAGCACCTAATACTATGCCGGGATGACCACTTTTAGCTTTGGTAATCATCTCAGCACCTATTACACGAAGTGCTGTTATACACTCATCATCAATATAATTATTCATTCTTTTCAGCCTCTTCAACAACTTCTTTTTCTGAAGTATCTTCAACAACTTCCACTTCTTCTACTTTAGGCGCTGGTAATTCCTCAGCATTTTCATCTTCAAAATCTTCTTCCTCATCTGGATATAGACTATCATAATAACTATCCATATAATTTTTTTGACGTTCTAGAATTTCATCAAACTCCTTAGTTCCGCCTAAAGATTTTTTGATTAATTCTACACTTGCAGCATTTGCATCGTAAATTTTCTTTCTTGTTAAACGATTACAAAATAGCATTACAACAAAAGCAATTACAACAACTGCAATCATCAAATAAATTCCTATTTTATCAACAAATGAAAATCCAATACAGCCTCCAATAGCAGCTACTGTAACGGGTAGAATTACATATCGAGACATTTTTTTAGAAACCGCCTCACATGTATCCCAAAAATCCACCCATATCTTATTAATTGCTTGAGAGTATAATGGCTTTAACTCATTATAGTAGCCATCTTCAATAAATAGACGATAATTTACACCATCTATTGAAGACCAAACAGCAAATTTCCCTTTATTAATAAATTCCTCTTTCACTTGAGGATAAGGCTCCATCATAAACACTTCTACTTTTCTTCCATCAAATTCCTGTACATCTACAGGGTCTGCTTCATTAGCAATTGTAAATAATTTTGGATTAATTCTCATATCACATTTTCCTTTCTAGGTTATATAGATTATTATATCATAGCAAACTTCACTTTAAAAGAAAAACTATGAAATAAATCACAGTTCCTTTAAAAAAATATATCAAAAAACGAATAAATCACGTTATGCTGATAAAAGAATTTTGATAATCTAAATGTATCTTCATTTAATTTCATATCCACATTTAAGAATTTTTGACATCCTGCAAAAAATTCAAAATGTCCTAATAATCGCATAATTGCAAATACGGCATATACCATAATCATCATCAGACAGAAATATAAAGCCATACCTAATATTCCGTCAATCGCTCGAATAATCGCATTCCCTCTTAATATAGTAGTTATAATTTTCAAAAGAATTGCTGCTATAAATACACCCACAAACAAAATGAAGAAACTAATGATAACCGTGATAATATGAGAAAAGAAATGTGATATATTGGAAGCGACTACTTCTACAGTTGTACCATCCGCTATATTTGCAGCAAACATATTTGCTAGAAATCTAGGAATCTTCATTGAAACCAAAACATCCGCAATAGTTGCATCCTTTCCACCTGCAGTTTGAAATATTTCCGACTCTAAAACATTATTTTTTATATTCTCAAAAATAGGCTTATAGATAATTCCAGAGGACTCAAATGCACCAGCCAATTGTGAACAAAAGACAAACGCTACTGCTAAAGCTACAAATAATCCAATTAGTCCTATAGCTTTTTTTAAAAAACCTTTTTTATAGCCTATAAATAAGCTTAGGATAATCAGTAATATTAATATGATATCAATAATACCACAAATCTTTAAATCCACTAAAATCACATCCTATCCATATTTAATATGTCCTTATTATGCCACAATAATTTATTTTTTTCAATAAAAGAAATCTATTTCTTTTTTTATTAAAAAAAGTTATAATAGAAAACAGGTGATGAATATGGATAAAATTAGACAAATTCAAAAAAAATTAGTACAAAATGGAATTGATGCATATATTATTCCGACTGCTGATGATCATAATAGCGAATATCTTTGCGAGTATTATAAAACAAGAGCCTTCCTTTCAGGATTTACAGGCTCTGCTGGAACACTAGTTATTACGCCAAAGAAATCTTTTCTTTGGACAGATGGAAGATATCATATCCAAGCAAGTAAACAATTAGAAGGAAAAAATATAACTCTAATGAAGCAAGGAACAAACGGAGTTCCAACCATTGAAGAATTTTTGACATCCAATCTAAAGGAAAATAGCACAATCGCTTTTGAAGGGACCGTAATGCCTACTTCTTTTGTATTAAAGCTTATTGAAAAAATACCAAATATAAAAATAAATTCAGACATTGATCTGATATCTGATATTTGGGAGGACCGTCCTCGCTTACCTTTTTCTTTTCTTTACAAGCTAGAAGAATTTTTCTCAGGAAAAAGTTATAAGGAAAAGCTAGATGAAATCAAGCAAAAGCTTATTGAATATCAAGCAGATGTACATATTCTATCCAGTCTTGAGGATCAGGCATGGCTTTATAATTTGCGAGCAAATGACATTCCTCATACACCAGTATTTTTAGCATTTACAGTTATTGATCAAGAAAACTGTCATTTATTTATTGATACAAAAAAAATCGATAAAATCATAGAAAAATATTTAAAAGAAAATGAAATAGAGGTTCATGAGTATTCTGATTTTTATACCTATCTTTCTACAATAGAAAATAAGACTATTTTGTTGGATTTAAACAAGGCCAACTATACTCTTTATTCCAAATTAAAGGATGAGAATACTTTAATCAACAAAGCAGATCCCTCTCTGTTACTAAAAGCAATTAAAAATAAAGTTGAGATTGACAACACAATTCATGCACATATAAAGGATGGGGTTGCATTTACAAAATGGATGTATTATGTAAAGACAAATATCCAAGAGGACTCTTCCTTAAGTGAACTTACTGTTCAATCTTATTTACAAAAACTAAGACAAGCACAAGAAAGTTTTGTTGATATCTCTTTTGATACGATTTGTGCTTATAAGGATCATGGGGCGATGATGCATTATTCTGCAACAACAGAATCCAATTACACTCTAGAACCTAACGACTTTCTTTTAATTGATTCTGGCGGTCATTATCTTGATGGAACAACAGATATCACTAGAACATTAGCATTAGGTAATCTTACAGATATGCAAAAGTTACACTTTACAACGGTTTTAAAATCTGTAATTGCACTATCTGAAGCTGTATTTCTTAAAGGTATAAAAGGGTTAAATCTTGACATTTTAGCTCGTGGTCCTATATGGAAGCAACTCTTAGATTACAAGTGTGGAACAGGCCATGGTGTAGGATTTCTTCTTTCCGTCCATGAAGCTCCTAATGGGTTTAGATGGCAAATCGTTCCCGAACGAAATGACTCAGCAGAATTTGTTCCAGGTATGATTACAACAAATGAACCAGGAATCTATTTAGAAAATAAATATGGTATTCGTATTGAAAATGAAATGGTTTGTGTTCCAAAAGGAAAAAGTGAATTCGGTGAATTCTTAGGCTTTGAAACCATTACATATGCTCCAATCGACTTAGATGCAATAGATGTAAATCTTTTGAATGCAGAGGAAAAGAATTGGTTAAATCAGTATCATAAAAAAGTATTTAAGCTAATAAGTCCACATCTTGAAGCGGATGAAGTGGAATGGTTAAAAAATTATACAAGAGAGATATAAAACAAATAAACGGATAAATTTTCTGATTTATCCGTTTTTGTTTGGCAAAAAATATCTAAATTGTAAAATAAAAACGCCTTAACCACATTACCTACTAGCTTAAGGCTGCTACCTTCCGGTCCTGACCTGGTTCACCGTACATAATTGATTAAGGACTACATTATAATACCATAACAAATTAATAATTTCAAGACTTTAATCGTAGCTCTTTAAAAAAGGAAGAAATCATAGAAGAACATTCTTCTTCTAAAATTCCTCCTTCCACATGAACAAAGTGATTGAAAGGAACTTCAAATAGGTGAACAGCACCTTGATGAGCTCCAAAACGATCATTTTTAGCACCATAATAAACCTTTTCCACTCTTGCTTGAATCATAGCACCTGCACACATTACACAAGGTTCTAGAGTCACATAAATGCTTACATTCTCTAAACGCCATGTTCCTAGTTTTTTACATGCCTTTTGAATTATTTGTATTTCTGCATGCATTGTAGAATCTTGTTTTATTTCTCTTTGATTGTGTGCTCTTGCGATAATTTTATCCTCATACACCGCAACAGCACCAATAGGAGTTTCATTTTTCAGATATGCTTTTTGAGCTTCTTTTAAAGCTTCTTTCATAAAATATTCATGCATCATTTTACTATCACATGACATTTACGACATCTAGGTTCGTAGGATTCCTTTTCTCCAACTAAAATCGTAGGATCACTATATTTTGCTGGCTTTCCATTGATGATACGCTGAGTCATTGTTGCCTCACTACCACAACATACACATATTGCTGTAAGCTTAGTAATACTTTCTGCCATAGCAAGCAGACTTGCCACAATTGGAAAAGGATTTCCTCTAAAGTCACAGTCTAGACCTGTACAAATAACTCTTAAGCCTTGATTTGCCAAATCCCTACAAACCTCGACAACCTCAGAATCAAAAAATTGCACCTCATCAATTAAGACTGCCTCTACATCATCTGTTAAATGTTTTCTTATTTCAGCAGATGAGGAAATATTGATTGCTTTTACCTTGCGCTGACTATGAGATACAACCTCAGAAATCGCATAACGATCATCTATAGTTGGTTTAAAAATTAAATATTTCTTTTTGGCAAAATCCATACGTTTTACACGACGAATCAATTCTTCTGTTTTTCCGGCAAACATTGGGCCACATACAACCTCTATCCAGCCTGGTTTATCTAAATGATACTGCATAACAACTTTAACTCCTTTTCCCTAGAAAAAAAGCCCTATAGGGCTATATTTTTCATTAGTTATTCTTAACGCCATAACGCTTGTTGAACTTTTCAACACGACCATCTGCCTGAGTAAATGCTTGTTTACCAGTGTAGAATGGATGACAATTTGAACAAGTATCAACACGAATCTCACCTAATACAGATCCTGATTCGAATACACTACCACAAGTAGTACATGTTACCTTTACTGTCTTATATTCTGGATGGATTCCTTGTTTCATGCTAAATACACTCCTTCCGCCATGATTTACTATCATAGAAAGTTTTCAAATTATTCTAACATATAAAAGATTATAATTCAAGATTTATTTGTTAGATTTTGCGAATTTGTTTAAAACTGAAAGTCATTTGTGTTGATCTTCCACCAAACATTTCTACTAATACAATTACTTCTTCTGCATCTGGATTTACAGAAGCAATATCAAATGTTCTGCCCTCAAATGGACCAGAAACGATTTCAATATGATCCCCAACCTTGAAGTCCATAACTGATTTTTCAACCATACCTAAAGATATTAGGATACGATTCATCTCATCAACTGGTACTGGAACTGGTTTGGTACCACCACCACTAGAACCTAAGAAACCAGTAACCTTTGGTGTGTTACGAATCATAAACCAAGCCTTTTCGTCCATTTCGCCTTCAACTTCCATCTCAACGAAAACATAACCAGGGAATAGCTTAGTTACCTTTTGCTTTTTCTTTCCCTTTTTATCTGTCACTTCTACAGTTTCCTCAGGAACCATAACCTGATAAATTTTATCTTGCATATTCATGGTTTCCTTACGCTTTTCTAAGTCCTGCTTAACTGCGTTTTCATAACCAGAATAGGTTCCTACAATATACCATCTTCTCATCGTCTAACTCCTATTTAAAAATTCTTGCAAGAATTTCAGTGATAAAAGCATCATATAAGAAGAATAATAATGCAAAAATGACTAAGAACAAAAGTACACGAATTGAATTTCCAATCCATTTGCCTAAGGTTAACCAAGTAACCTTCTTAATTTCTGGAAATGCAGGCTTGAAGAATGGGTATAAACCATATAATGTAAATACACCAGCGATGCCAACTAATACACCACCAAAAGCCTTAGGATATTTTCCTATTAACCAAAAATCTTGTCTAACGCTTAAAGCGTTTGTTAGTATTAAACAACCTAGTACTAACACTAATACTGAAAATACCAAAAATACATAATTTTCCCATTTGTGTGTTTCTTTAAGATATTGCCAAATACGTGATGGCTTATCTTGTGTTTTTTCTTTAACTGCCATATCTTTTTCTCCTTATTTTGTTTCCTTATGTATTGTATGCTTATTACAAGTTTTACAAAATTTTTTTACTTCAATTCTTTCTGTTGTTTTTTGAGGGTTCTTCGTTGTCGTATAATTTCTTGATAAGCATTCCTCGCAAACAAGTATAACCTTTGTACGCAAGTTTAATCCCTCCAAACTTCAAAATAAAAAAACCTTTTAAGGCTTGATACTATTTTATATCAAACCTTAACATTAGTCAATATTTTTTCAATTTTCTGTTTAATTTTTTTATGCTTCGTATAAACAGTTGTGTAATTCATACCATACTTTTTCGCAATTTCGGTAATCTTAACAGAATTTAAGATACATTCATAAAATAAGTCTTTTTCTAATTCACCATCAAATTTTAGTTCACGAATCACCAGTTCAACTATTGGAGACTTCGAATGATTTGAATTAAAAAAGGATTCCTTTTTGTAGTCTGTATATCTTTCCTTTAATTTCAACCCATCTGTTCTAAAAAGTTTTGAATTGTTTCTGCGTAAAATTAGATAAAAGTACGAATAAAATGAACACTTATATTTTTCTTGATATGTATGAATAGCTTGTTCTAAACACATCAAGCCCTCTTGCATAAAATCTGATAACATAACACCTCTAACTTCTATGTTTTTCTTATAGATTTTATAGATCAAATGCTCATATTTCTTATATAAGATTTGATATGCTAAAGAGTTCCCTTCCTTAATTAAATAAATTAATTCATTATCATTTGCTTGTTGATACATTCCTTATATTCTTTTTAAAGCATATAAAACAATTCCCGTGCTCACTGAAGCGTTGAGACTATTGACATGTCCTACCATAGGAATAGACAATAAATAGTCTGTTTGTTTTACAAGAGTTTTACTCATTCCAAATCCTTCTGATCCAATAATAACAGCAAGATTTAAACTCAAATCTATTTGAGAAACATCTGTATTTCCTTTGGCATCTGTACCACAAATCCAATAGCCTGCTTCCTTCAGGCGTTCTACAAATACAGACAAACTATTTACGTATGCTATTTTAACATGCTCAATTGCACCAGTAGAAACATGAGCTACAGTTTCTGTAATAGAGCAACTTCTGTTTTTAGGCAAAACAACAGCATCATAACCAAAAGCATCAACACTTCTTATAATTGCTCCTAAATTATGTGGATCCATTATGCCATCCAATAGTAAAATTCTTTTTGGTGTATGCATAATATGGTCTAAAATATCTTCTCCATAAATTCTATAATCCTTATGATATGCGCCATATCCTTGATGTCCAGTTCCAAAAATAGTATTCATTTTCTGTTTTGATACAATATTATATTTTATTTTTTTGTCTTTTAATAATTCTAAAAAAGCTGTATCCTTTTTTGACACCTCATCTAATATAAATACCTCTTGAAGAACCCCATTCACACGTGTTGCTTCTCGAATACAGTTTTTGCCATATATTTTAATCATGATATCACCATTTGCTTCACTAATAGATATTATATCAAATAATCAATTAAAATAAAATACCTCTATGCAACTTTAAGCATAGAGGCTTTCATTTTAATTTTGATTGTATAAGTCATTTATATCAACGGGAGCATTAACGAAGAATTCAGTTCCAAATTCATAGTCGTAGAACTCTTCTACCTTGACACAACGTTGAAGAAAATAACTTGGTCTTCTTTCGCGTTTAATTTCGTCAAAATCGTCTTGCATCATATCACCCTTATTAATATGCACAAGTTTTGACAAAATCATACATTAGAATTTAGATAATATCTTTTGTACAAATGCGATTTGACGCTTAATCCAAGGTACAATCGCTTGTAATAAACGCATTAGTGGGATAGATAGTAAGCACAACATCAATAAGAATATTTTCGCATGTATTGTTAATTCTTTAACAATACCACCCGTAGTTGTTGAAATACTATCTTGAGAAACACGATAATCTGTAGTAACTCCACCTATAACTAAATTGTAATCACTATCCACTTTTAAAGTAGGTGCAGTTTTGAATGCGGATGTATTATATTTGAATGAAGTATAATATCCGTCAATTACACAATTTCCTGCTTCTGCAGTACTGATATCTGGACAAATACTTGGATTAGATAGACGAACGTAAGTATTATATCCATTTGTTGGAATTGATGCTGTTAAATTATCTACAATATAATAAGAAGCATCATAAGGCACAACATTTATAGATACATCTTGATAATCCTCAAATATATCTTGAACATTGAAGTTAGATACTGGAATAGTCGTATCAATACCATTAATAGTTACATATCCTTCTTTATCAAAAGAAATAGTTGGCATTTCTACTTTGTAAGTATTTGTAGATTGAGTACCATCAGTTAATATCGGAGCCAATTTCTTTCCATTCACTAATAGTTCTTTAGTTTTAGTATCAATCTTAAGTTCTATTTTATCTCTAGAGGTTAAACTTGTTCTATATGTCCTATTCGTATCAGCATCTGTACTATTTCTACTTGAATTTCTAGCAATAACTGTCAATTGATCATTTACTATTTCAATAGTTGGCATTAAGCAAACTTTAACATCTAATTTACGATTAGCACCATATTTATTTGAAAAGTTATAATAGCTATCTGTTTCAGTCAAAGTACGCATTACATAGTTTCCATTAAACAATAGATATCCATTCTCATCTAAATCAAATTTTGATTCTATCCCTTGCTCATATATGATATCTACATTTTCAATAGTATTCAAATTAGGATTTTGTTGTTGATAGAAAATACGTTTTCCACCTAAGACAATATTTCCATTAGCCAAGAAAGAAATTTCAGGAATAACTACTTCTTCACTATATAAGACTTCCTTTGTTTCGTCATCTTCTTTATAAGCAATGATACCATTTAAAGTATAATAGAATTTACCACCTTTTTGTACACACGCGATACTAATATTAGGTTCATTTGCATTCTTTATGAATCCATTCAAATATTTTCCATTAAACACATATGTATTCACACTACTTCTGCTAATTCCAGGGAATGAAGTATACACATCTTCTTTTATAGAGGAATTATAATATTGAGAGAAACCAACTAAAGGTCTAAACTCTAAAAATTGTGGTAATAGGAAAGCAATAATTAAGAACGCTCCATAGCAACATGTACACAAGGTACGTCTTAATGTATTAAATGGTTTACATACCTTAAACAAAACCATCAAACAGGTATGTGTTGCTGCTATACCTATAATTGTTTGAATAGAAATAGTATCTAAATCTAGATTGCCAGATAAGCCAAAGATTAATAACGATATAATCATAATCGTTAGAGCTCCTGGCAAGGCACCTTTCAAGATATTTGCAAGGAAGTTACCGTCAACCTCTTTATTATTTGCTTCTAGAGCCAAGAAGAAGGAAGGTATACCAATTGCGAATAAGTCAATCATAATTAACTGGTTCGTAGAAATTGGATATGCACCACCATTAATCATTGCCTGTATAGCAAGCAATAAAGAGAAAATTGTTTTAGTTAAGAATAATGAGGCAACATTTGTTACATTGTTTATAACTCTTCTACCCTCAGATACAACCTTAGGCATAGAATCGAAATTAGAATCTAGTAAAACCAAGTGACTTACATTACGAGCTGCTTCACTACCAGATGCAATCGCAATAGAGCAGTCTGCTTCTCTTAACGCTAAAATATCGTTAACACCATCACCTGTCATAGCTACCTTTTTACCTTCATTCTTTAATGTAGTAACAAGTAGCTTCTTTTGAGAAGGCGATACACGTCCAAATACAGTATACTTTAAGGCTGCACGCTCTACCTCTGCGTCTGATAAGCCTTCTAATGAAATATAGTCATTGGCATTCTCTATTCCTGCACGTTCAGAAATTTTAGATACCGTTAATGGATCATCACCGGAAATTACACGAACGGATACGCCACTTTCTTTAAAATAATTGATTGTCTTAATTGCATCAGGTCTAATGTTGTCCTCAATTAAGATTAAGGATACAACCTCTGCAGCTGTGTTTGGTAATTTATTGTCTTGAATGGTACCATTGAAATGAGCCAAACATAATACACGATATCCCATGCTAGCATTTTTTTGGACTTCCTTTTGAACCTGACCAAATTGGTTCTTTAATACATATTCTGGAGCACCCAATGCAAAGGTTCCCATTTTATCAAAGGTAACTGCATTAAATTTTCTTTGAGAGCTAAAAGGAATAATTTCAGTATGCTTAATACGTTTATTCAATCCAAATTCCTTTTGTAGAGCAACTGCAGTTAAATTGCTTTCATTTAATGCATTCAGCATTGCAGAAACAATATTGTTCGTTGTCAATCCAAAGAAGCTGTTATAATCAATAACATTTTTTACACTCATTGTACCATCTGTAATTGTACCTGTCTTATCCAGACATAATACATTGATTCTTGCAAGCATCTCGATACAATATAGCTCTTGGACTAATACATTCTTTTGAGATAACTTAATAACACCTACAAATAATGCAATAGACGTCAACAACCATAATCCAGAAGGAATCATACCTATAATAGCACCCGCTGTTTTTCTAACCGCCGTGACATAAGCTATACTTGGATTAAAATATTGTAATAGGAATAGAGTTATACCTGTCACAATAATCATTGGTGTCATACCACGAATAATCCATTTCAAAGACTTCAACAAATCTGAATTTGGTTTGCGATAAAGCTTTGCCTGATCAGAAAGCTTTTCAATATAATTGTCCTTACCTACCTTATCAACACGTGCACGACAATTTCCTGAAACCACAAAGGAACCAGAGAATAGTAAATCTCCTGCTTTTTTAATAATGGCGTTACTTTCACCAGTTAATAAAGACTCATTAACTTCAACTGTACCACTTACTACAATACTATCTGCACAAATTTGATTTCCAGATTCCAAAACAAGTAAATCATCTAAGACAACATCACTCACGCTAATTTCTTGTTTCGAACCATTTCTAATTACAACAGCACTAGGTGCGGATAACAAAGATAGTTTATCAATCGTATTTTTGGCTTTTAACTCTTGATAAATACCAATGACTGTATTGGCTGTAACAATTACTAAAAATACTAAGTCTGTCCAAGCCTGTACCGTCATTAGCCAAATTGCTATAGAAAGAGTCAAGATATTAAAGAAGGTAAAGATATTAGAAAATACAATCTTTTTTCTAGACTTGGTTGAACCTTTCTTCGTAGCATTAACTAAGTTATCTAAAATACGCTTTTCCACCACTTCATCAGGTAAACCTTGCGTAATATCAGTGTCATATCTTTTGATATTCTCTGGATTCTTCTTTAATGCTTTACGGTGCTTTTTAACCATCTTAGCATGTTTTTTTTCAGCGATTCTTTTTTCTTTCTTTTCGCGTTTTTCACGTGCTTTTCGAACAGTTTCACTTTCGATAAGTTCTTCACCAATGACTTTTGCTTCTTTTACTGGTTTCCCAGTTTCAACAGAATCTAAAGAATCTATTTGCTCCTCATTCTCGCTTTTAACTTCATCATCAAGAATTTCTTCTTCAAGCTCTTCAGTTTTTTCATTTTCTTGCTTTGGTTCTTCTTTAACCTCGCGTTTACTGAAAATACTCTTGTCATCAAAAGTTGCCATGGTCTACCTCCTAGTTCATTTTTAGAGAAATCTCAATTAACTCCTCTAAACGTAGTTTATCATTTTTTAAATACAGATACCCTAGCAATGCTTCAAACCCTGTCGCATCTAGGTAATTTGCCAAATCAACATTTTTTCGTTTAGTATGAATATGAGAATTCCTACCACGTTTGAATATGCTAAGTTCTGTCTCTGTTAAAATATTTTGTTCTAAATAATAATGAATTGCGTTCGCCTGAGCTAAAGCATTTGTATAACAAGTTACTTTTTTATGCAATTCATTTACCTTTGTATATCCTAAAGATAATGCATATTTTCTTACATATAATTCATAAATTGCATCACCCATATAGGCTAAAGCTAATCCATTATATAGATTGGCATCCATTATAGGATACCCCAATCCACAAGTTGCTTACGATAAACATCTGCAGCATCAAAATCTTTATTTTGTCTTGCTTCATTCCATTTCTCATAAACCTCTAACTGAGGTTGATTCATTGGATTTACAAATAAATTAATTCCTAGAATATGTAAAATCTTATGCAAGGTATTCCACTTTCTAGAAGTTATTTCTATATTTTTACTACGAATAGAAACATTTAATTCCTTTGTAATTCTTTCTATCAGCATCATTACATTTTGAACATTGAAGTCTTGATTCATATAGTCTTCAAATTCTTTCACATCTGTCTCATCTAAAGAATCCTCTTTACTATGAGCCAATTGTAATTCATATAATCCCTGCTTATACGCACGCTGCCATTTGTCAAATACCTTTTCATATTGATCAAATATATCCTGTGAATAAGAGAAATTATTGCGATATGGTGTGAAAACAAGTACCATACGCATAATCATCCCAGTTTTATTATTCTCCAAATCCTTTACATAAATAACGTTATGCAAAGATTTAGACATTTTTTGTCCTTCAAATTCTAATCTACCAACATGCATCCAGTATTTCGCTAAGGAATTATGGTATAAAGCTTCATTTTGAGCTATTTCATTTTCGTGATGTGGAAATTTCAAATCCATACCACCACCATGAATATCAATTTGATTTCCAAATAATTTATGATTCATCACAACACATTCTGTATGCCAACCTGGGCGTCCTTCTCCAAATGGAGACTTCCATTTGATACCAACCTCTGTCTTTTTCCATAAGGAGAAATCCAAAGGATTTTCTTTCTTTTCGTTTATCGAAATTCTAGCGCCTTGTTCTAAATCTTCACTTACTTGATTAGATAAACATCCATAATTTTTTATTTTCTTAACTCGGAAGAATACGTCTCCATCCACCTCATATGCATAGCCTTCTTTAATTAACTCTTCTATGAATGCTATCATCTCATCAATATACTCTGTAGCATGAGGTATAAAATCAGGTTTAGAGCTTCCTAACTTATCTACTGCTTCAAAATAGCATTGTTCATAAAAGCTTGCAACTTCTTTTTCTGTTTTATTTTCTGCAAGTGCCTGATTAATAATTTTATCATCTACATCTGTGACATTTGAAGCGTAGTGAACCTCATATCCTAAATATGTCAAATAATTCTTCATCATATCATAGAAGACTACTGGTCGTGCATTACCAATATGTATATGGTTATACACGGTCGGACCACAGACATACATATTTACTTTTCCCGGATGGATTGGTATAAATTCCTCTATTTGATTAGACAAGGAATTATATATCTTAAGTCCCATGATCTTCATCTCCTAAAATATAAACTATTTCAATTATGGTTTTAAAATGACATCACGAATCGTTTGATTAAATGCTGTTAAATCTTGGCTTATACGATAAAGCGTACGTGTTATATTCTCGTGTTCATTTGTTATTTCTAATAGTTCTCTATATGCAATCGTATGAAGTGTATTTGTATTTTTAGCACCAACAAATCCAATTGTCATGGAAATATATGCCTTTTGTTCAATCTTTTCATCTTCAGCGGCATTGTCTGCTAATTTAGCAAATTTAGCAACAATTCCATTTTCAGCAGGAACATATACACAATTATCATAAAGAGAAATATTTTGATTATCTGTATATCCAGTAAATCCACCAATATATGCAAACCATGCATACATAACTGTTATATCTAAATCTCCAATACTTGCACAATTATCAAATCTAGAAGCATAATGGATATTTCCACCATTAAATCCTCCTACACAAAGTCTAAATGTTTTTCTTCCTTCATTTGATACACTTTCTGGTTCAGTCACCTTAATACTGACTTTAGAATAGCAATTAGTAATTCCTGATGAAGAGTCATTTACTCCACTAAAACCACCTAAATATAAGCATCCATCAGCATTAGATGTATAAGAAATCTTTGATTCCACATTTCCTGTAACAAAACAATCTGTTATTTTAGAGTTCTTATTTTCACCAACAAAACCACCAACATACATTTTTAATCTTGCTTCATTAACATTTAATTTCAAATCTAAAACTGCACAATTTTCAATCGTAGAATTTTCTGCTTGACCAATTAATCCTCCGATATAACCATAAGTTGTTGTTTGTCCAGAATGAGTGAAATTAGGACTTATGATTGTAATATTAGATATGATGCAATGCTTTGCATAACCAGCTAAAGCGCCTAAGTATGTGTTACCACGGCTTGCAGAATATTCTGGAGCCTCGATTGTTAAATTCTTAACAGTTGCTCCCACCATATATCCAAATAATCCAGTATATTGATTACTATCGAATTTCAAATTATATATTTTGTGTCCATTTCCATCAAAGGTTCCTGCAAATGTACTACTTGAATTAAAAATGGAAGAGATTGAACCCCCACAATCAATATCAGTAGTTAATTTATAATACGCATCCTTTGTCTTGTTCATTCCAAGTAGCATATCCAAGCTATCTACTATAATTGGATCATCTTCACTTTCGCCAGTACTTAATGTTGTTACTTCTCTAGTAGCTAAAGTCTTTTGAGTTCCTTTAGAAGAAATAATGAGTTTTACAGAATAAAGCGTGTCAGCAGTCAAATTTGAAAAATCAAGTTTATTTCCACTAAGACTTGTTTCTGCGGTTGTAGGCTTTGTTATTGTGACATCTTTTCTAGAAATCTCTTTTGCCTCTTCTCCTGTGCTACTTACAGTAATATATGATTTCACATTATCATTATATAAATCATGCTCCTCACTATCTGTAAAATAAGCAGTAACACTTAAATCTGTTTTAAAGATTTTAATATCTAAAGTCCCTGCTATATTAGGTAAATTATTTTTCTCGCCACAGCTTGTCAAGACTATCAAGAGTCCTAAGCATAGGGTTGAACATAATGCAATTAATCGTTTCATATCATCAAATCCTTTACATACTAAAAAATTTTGCACTTCTTAAATATTATATCGTAAATTTTCAATTGTATCAAGAACAAATCACATAATGAAAGCGTAATTTTAATAAAAAATTCATTTTCAAAATAGAAATGCCAAAAAAATGATAAATAAGAAAAGTTTTTACATCTTTTTCAGCATATGTTTGTGAAGTGAAATCTTTTTCTATTCTTCTTTAATTGACTTGTTATATTATTTATAATATAATAAAATTTGTACGAAGAAAAGTCTGGAGGTTCCCTATGAAAAAAATTGGACTTGATGTCGGCTCAACAACAATTAAATGCGTTGTATTAGACGAAAATAACCAAATCTTATATTCTGACTATAAACGTCATTATTCTCATATAAAAGACAATATTATTGCAAAGCTTCAAGAGCTCATTGATTTGAAGTGGATTGATGAGGACTGTTATCTAGCCATCTCTGGATCTGCAGGTATGGGACTTGCTGAAGGTGTAGGCATTCCTTTCATTCAGGAGGTGTATGCAACTCGTATTGCTGCAAACACTCTAATCCCAGGAACAGACTGTATCATTGAGCTTGGTGGAGAGGATGCAAAAATCCTATTCCTTACTGATGGAATGGAGGTTCGTATGAACGGTTCTTGCGCTGGTGGTACTGGTGCATTCATCGACCAAATGGCAACCCTGCTAAATGTTGATATTACAGAAATCAATGGTTTAGCCTTAAATCATCAAAAGCTTTATGCCATTGCTTCTCGTTGTGGTGTATTTGCTAAATCTGATATCCAACCTTTATTAAATCAAGGAGCATCAAAATCTGATATAGCTGCTTCAATCTTTAATGCTGTAGTAAATCAAACAATCGGTGGACTTGCTCAGGGTAGAGAAATTAAAGGTAAGGTAGCATATTTAGGAGGACCACTAACCTTCTTATCTGAATTAAAGGCAAGCTTTGATTCAGCATTAAATGTACAAGGCATTTGCCCTGAAAATTCATTATACTATGTCGCAATAGGAGCGGCTCTATGTGCTAGGGAAAAAATTCAAATCAAAGAAAAACTAAAGGATTTACAAAACTATATTAACCTTGCTACCTACGCATATAACCAGCCTTTATTTGCTAATGATGCTGCTTTAAAGGAATTTAGAGAACGTCATGCAAAAGCACATATTGAAAGTCTTCCATTAGAAGGTTATACTGGAAAGCTTTATTTAGGTATTGATAGTGGTTCTACTACACTTAAGTTTGTTTTAATTGATGAGAACGAACAAATTCGTTTTGAAAAGTATCAGCCAAATAAAGGAAATCCAGTTGAAGTCATCCAAACAATTTTTACAGAACTTTACAATAAATATCCTAATCTTAATATTGCAGGTAGTGCTTCTACTGGTTATGGTGAGGAGCTTGCCAAAAATGCTTTTAATTTAGATGCTGGATTAGTCGAAACAATGGCACATTTTAGAGCTGCTGCTAAATTTAAACCTGATGTGGATTTTATTATTGACATTGGTGGGCAGGATATCAAATGCTTTAAAATTGAAAACAATGCCATCGCAAACATCTTTTTAAATGAAGCTTGTTCTTCTGGATGCGGTTCCTTCTTACAAACCTTTGCAAATGCGTTAGGCTATAAAATTGAAGATTTTGCAAAACTGGGACTTATGGCAGATAAGCCAGTAGATTTAGGTTCCAGATGTACTGTGTTTATGAACTCTTCCGTAAAACAAGCACAAAAGGATGGAGCCACCATAGAAAACATTTCAGCAGGCTTATCTATTTCTGTTGTTAAGAATGCATTATATAAGGTTATTCGTGCTACAACCAGCGCACAATTAGGAAAAAATATTGTTGTACAAGGCGGAACCTTCCATAATGAAGCGGTATTAAGAGCCTTTGAAAAGGAATTAAATTTAAATGTGGTTTGCCCTAATATTTCTGGACTTATGGGAGCTTATGGTGCTGCTCTTTATGCGAAGTCTTTAAAGCTAGAACATTCTACTACTATCACAAAGGAAGAATTAAAAGGCTTTGAGCATAAGGTTCAAAACTTTACTTGTAAGGGCTGCAATAATAACTGTCTTCTTTCTTTAAACACCTTTGGAAGTAACCAAAATAAATTCATCAGTGGAAACCGTTGTGAAAAGCCACTAGCTAAAAAGATAACCAACAATAATTCAAATTTATATGAATACATTCGTAATAAACTTATGACCTATAAACCTGTACCTGGTAAAAGAGGAAAGCTTGGAATTCCACTCATTTTAAATATGTATGAGCTTTGGCCATTCTGGTATACCTTCTTTACCAATTTAGGTTTTGAAGTTTATAATAGTGGCTTTTCTAATGAGAAACTATATACATTAGGTCAACATACAATTCCATCAGATACAGTATGTTATCCAGCTAAGCTCGTTCATGGTCATATTGCAAAATTACAACAAGATGAATTTGATACTATCTTCTATCCTTGTATGAGTTATAACATTGATGAGAAAAAAGGTGACAATCATTTCAATTGTCCAATTGTTGCATATTATCCACAAACTATCGAAAATAATGTGAAGGATGTACAAGATATAAAATTCATTCATCCATTTATTGGTATTCATGATAAAGATATTTTTGAACAAAAGATGAGAGAACATCTAAAGGACTACGACATTTCTAAAAAAGAAATTCATAAAGCTTCTTCTCTTGCCTATGAAGAGTATGATGCTTATTTAGCCGATTTAAGAAAACAAGCAGATTTAATCATTTCAAATGCAAGAGCAAATCATCAGCAGATTATTGTTCTTGCAGGTCGTCCTTACCATGTTGACCCTCAGGTTAACCATGGTATTGATAAGCTAATCAACGGCTTTGATGTAGCTGTTGTCACAGAAGAATCTATTTCTCATTTAGTTCCAAAATTTAAGGTTGGTGTATTAAACCAATGGACATATCATGCTAGACTTTATGCAGCCGCTAAATACTGTACAACACAAAAGGATATGAATTTAGTACAACTTGTTAGCTTCGGTTGTGGTCTTGATGCAGTAACTACTGATGAGTGTAAAACCATATTAGAAAACCATAATAAAATTTATACACAAATTAAGATTGATGAAATTACTAATTTAGGTGCAGTTAAGATTCGTCTTAGAAGCTTATTTGCAGCCTTAAAACAAAAGGAGGAAAACTAATGGAATCTGAAGTTAAAGAATATCCAAGATTTGTCGCTTCTATGCGTAAAACTCATACCATTTTAATTCCTTCTATGCTTCCTTTTCATATGGCTTTATTCGAAAAGGCGCTTCTTGTTTCAGGATACAATGTAGAGATTATGAGAAATGAAGGACCTGACGTTGTTACAGAAGGCTTAAAGTATGTACATAATGATACCTGTTATCCTGCATTACTTGTCATCGGGCAATTTATCGATAACTTAAACCATAGAACAGATCACGATAAACTAGTTCTTCTTATTACTCAAACAGGTGGTGGCTGTAGGGCTTCTAACTATATTCATCTTTTAAGAAAGGCGTTAGATAAAGCAGGCTATGGTTTTATTCCTGTTGTTTCTTTAAATGCTTCTAATCTAGAAAAGGATAGTGGCTTAAAGCTTACTTATTCTCTAATCAAAAAGATTGCAGCAGCAATGACCTATGGCGATGAAATCATGTACTTATTTAATAAGACACGTTCTTATGAAACTGAAGCTGGCTCTGCAAAAAAACTTGCATTAGAATGGGTTGAAAAAATAGGAGAACAATTCGGCAAGAAAAAAGGTGTTTCCTATAGAGCCTTAAGAAAGAACCTAAATGCTATTGCCAAAAGCTTTAATGCATTATCTTTAGATTTAACACATGCCATACCAAAGGTTGGAGTTGTCGGAGAAATCTATGTGAAATACGCTGCCTTAGGAAATAATCACTTAGAAGATTTCTTAGTAAGTGAACATGCTGAGGTTATGGTTCCAGGTCTTTATGGATTTATCCTCTACTGTCTATATAACTCTATTTATGATAGTGAATTCTATGGCCACGGAAAAGTAAAGAAACTAGGATCTAAATTTATTATTTGGTATTTAAGGCGTAGAGAAAAGCTAATGATTCAAAGTATGAAAAAGACAAAATTCACGCCAATGAAATACTTCTCTCATACTAAAGATTTATCTGAAGGTATTCTATCTCATGGAACAAAGATGGGTGAGGGTTGGCTTCTAACTGCGGAAATGATGGAGCTTGTTGAAATAGGCTATGATAACATCATTTGTACACAACCATTTGGATGTCTGCCAAATCACATTTGTGGTAAAGGTGTTATGAAAAAGATTAAATCTCTTCACCCAGATGCAAATATCGTAGCGATTGACTATGACCCTTCAGCTACTAAAGTAAATCAAGAAAACAGAATTAAACTTATGCTAGCAATTGCTAGAGAAAAAATTGAAGAAAACGAGGGTGCTAAGCTGTAAAATAAACAGCTTAGTTTTTTTATATGAAAACATACTTAAGAAACGAAATCATCATAACAAAAAATGCATATATCAATCAAATATTTAAAATTACTAAAGGTCATATTACTAACACAAGAAAAACTGAAAGTTATGGTCCTAAAGACTATTTATTTTTAGATCAAATCTTTTATAATCCTTACACTCTAGATGAATATTATGCGTTAGATTTGGTTGCTGGAGAGTGGATTGATAAGTGTGATATTGATACAAGTTATTTTCCAATACTGTCTAAAATGATTCAAGAAAAGAAAAATCAAACTGAACTACTTTTATTGAATGATCCTATTACAAAAATTTCAAGATATCTATATTTTGAATATTTAAATAATAAAACTGAAAGCTTTTATATTACACTATCTATCAGTGATTTATCCATATATCTTAATCTAAATAAAAGTACTTTATCTGAAACATTGAAATATCTTGAGTCTAAAGAAATCATATCAAAGCATAATAAACTCTTTAATATATTAAATATTAAGAAATTAGAGATGCTAGCATATCAAACAGAATATAAAAAATGAAAAATTCAAATATTTTAAATTTCGAAGATTAGAATTGACATTAAAAATTCACTATGCTACAATATAAATTGCCTAGGCTTGGGTGGAAACGACATATGGTTGAAAAGTCAAAATAAGGTTTAAGCCTTATTTTTTTTTGCTTTAATTTCTTTATTTCGCGTAATTTGGTTTCTAACGCTATGGCTACGACCTTTAGTCTTATATATATGATCCTCTACCTTTGCAAGCTGTTTTGGCTCTAACAATATACCCGTATTCTTAAACTTGGCTCCCTGTTTAATTGGTTTACCTTCTACATCTATAGTTCGTATATTGATATCTACAAATACCCTTTGCCCATTCTTCTCAATCTCTTCCCATAGTCCTGCTTCCTTCTTCTTATGTCTTGATTTCCCATCAATACTATTTATTCCATGTATATACACTACTCCTAGTTCATCGTTGATATCCTTAAGTACCACCACAGATTCTCTCTTATGATCCTCTACATATTTAGGTAATCTTTCATAATCAAATAAATAAGCTACAATAACAGAACCTATAGTTACTGGTATTCTATTTAACCTTTCAGATTTTGGATTCACATAGTCAGAATATCTCTTTTTCATCTTATCTCCCTTTCAAACAAAAAAGCGTGATCAAATTTGAGAGTACATTTGTACTCATCATTTTCAATCACGCTATCCATTCGGAAAACCACTCTACTACATTCAATTGTCTTAGCCATCTATAAGAAGTAGAGTTCTTACTTATAGACTTTTACTAGCTCACCTTTACTATATTACATATATAATATATTGTCAATACGTTTTTTAACATTTCACCTAAAGTCTATTACTTTTTATTCTTTAGGTAACTTGCACACTATATTCTTATATAAAAAAGTAAATTTTTTGATAATCTTTATCATATTGAAAGTGCCTAAAATACTAATGAGCATAAGCTAAACCATCATTCCCATTATCATTCTTTAGCTTCATCATCATAGGAATCATCTAATGCCTCTTTTGTTTCTTCTGCAACTTCAGTGAAAATACACATCTGTTTATCTTTCACTGATAATGGGACAGAACTATAGTATTCAAACTTGTCTATATCTGCCATATAAGATATAATATTGAATTTGAAACGATTTCCCTGTGATTCATCAATTGTTTTACCGGCCTCTAAAATGGTATATTTAGGAATAGATTTTCTGTCTTTAAACTCTATTTTCTCTTTGAACGATTGACAATGTTGATGCCCTCCTAGAACAATACAAGAATCAAAGGCTGCAATCCAACTTTGGAATTTTTCTTTAAATCTTTTGTCATCATCAACACTAGTTTTAAAATATGATTCTAATTTATAATAATCCTCTCTTAAAACGTCATTTTCATCGACATTCTGTCCTACATTATAATTAGAAGCGAAAGCATTATAAAGCTTATTATTATATCTTCTTATTTCGCTGACAATATTATCAAGTGAACTAATTAATATTATTTTATAGTTATTGTCTATCTTTAAACTTTCAATACTTTGTTTTCTTCTAAAATATCTTTCATCTAATTTTTTATTACAAGAAGTGTGTATATCTTTTAGTTTTTTCATGTTCTCCCTTAGGGAATTCGTTGATTCAGGACTAATAATCTTTGAAATCACTTCAAAATGATCCCTTGAACATCCTAAAATAACTTCATCTTGTATGTATTCTTTATATTTATCTGAAACGAATATATCTCTATAGTAATTAATCTGATTAAGTTCGGTATGATGCATTAGTAAAATATTTTTTTCATCTAAATCTATCTGGGTTGATATCAAATGTTCATCAAAATCAGCAAGAGTAACTTTATTACTTCTAATAAAATTTGCATTTGCTGAGGTATTAAAAAGATAAAAAGATAATTGTAAGTTAGATTTTATCTTGTAAGTTAATTTGTGAGGGTATATTTTCTTTTTCTGCTCGCTTAAATCAGCATCAAACATAGTCTTATCAAATATCAAATGGAAAAAAGCAAATTTATTAAATTCTGTCATTCCACTTTGCACTAATGATGAAGACTCATAAGATCTATCTTTCAATTTAATTTCTAACTCATTTATCATACCATAATCATGATTCCCAGGTATAATTAAAAGACGATTTCTCCATATATTACCAAGAAATTTTTGTGCAATTATTCTAATTTGCTTGTAAGCCTCTTGGTAATTCTCTAAAATATCTTTTGAACTTTTTCCTGCTTGGATTATGTCTCCTGTAACAACTATAAAATCTATTTTATCTTCTAAAAAAATTACTTTATTTTCCTCACTATCTTTTTTGGGGTAATCATCACAACTTTGAAACATTCCATTATTATATTTATATACCTTATTGAAATTGTAAGTCATATAATTCAAAAATTTTTGAGCAAAAGCACAATCATTTTGAGATTTAATATGACAATCGCTAATATGCAAAATATTTAACTTTTCTTTAGGAATTTCATCATTCAATTTTCTATTATAACTAAAGTTATTCTTTAAAATAAATTGTGTAGCATCCAAAAAAAACTTATGATTACCTATTTGTGAATATCTATTACTATCTATATTTAAAAGTCTTTTATAATATCTCAAATAAAATTCTCTAGTTAATTGAAAATACATTTTTATTTTTTCTTCAATAGTTTCTCTATCATTTTGATTACAATTAAAAACGAAAAACTCAATTTTTTTTGTTTCGCTTATACTATGCTTTATTGAAACTATTGAAGAATCTCTATTATCAATATCAGAGCGATTCATATTCTCAAAAGATTCATAATCCAATGCTTTCAAATCCTCATTACTTATATTCCAACTAATGAGAACTTTTTTGTTATGATTATGCAGAAAAATACAACTATTGTAATCTAAAATCTCTTTTAAAAACCTATTCAAGCACATAAAAAAATATTCAACATTATCATTTTCACATCCATCTAAAAACTCCATATGCTTGCTTAAAAATAACATTTTCAAATATATATATTTTTTTTCTTCTTTCATTTCTTCAAGATCAAAAGCATTTCCTAAATATATTTCCGAGTTTGATTTAAGTCGATTAATAGATTTATCAATAAGATTTAGAAAATCTAATTTTATAGAGCATAATGATTCCTTAATTTCATTATTTTTCAACAATTCAGCAGTAATCTTTCTTTGCTGCATAGTTTTTCTATCTAATAAACACTCTAAATTTTTAATATTATCATCAATTTCTTCACAGATAATATTATTAACTTCTTTTTCATAAAACGGCAATATTTTTTCTAATAAATATAAAATTTCATTCATCGTATTATCCCCTTTGAATATGCCCACTCCCACTCAAAAGCCGCATCTATCTTTATTTGTTGTTGCTTAGAAAGATCTTTCTTAAATTCTTTTATTTTATTACATTCTTTTTTTAAACTATCTGATCCATAGTATGAAAGTCTTTCAATCAAAAAAATTATATAATCACAATTTTTTTCTTTAGAAGTTTTATCATTTAATTCTTTTAGTAATTCTGCTCTAATAAATCTCCAAGAGATTTGCTTTATTTGTTCATACTTTGTGACAAGTGGTCTTGAAAATACTTTTATAAAGCATTGCCGTAAAAACTTCTCATCTTGATTATCATTTTCTAAGGTATAAAGTTCCTTTACTTTAGATGCATAATCTTGAAATTTTCCATCTACAAATTCATAACAAAGTTCATCACTTTTTGTCATATCAAAAGAACTCAAACCCTCAATATCTTTAAGTACTAGATGAGTGAAACAGAGTCTTATAAAATCATCCAATGTATAAATCAGTTTCTGATTTCTATCAATTGAAATTAACTTATGCTTGTTCATTTTAGATGTCCAGGCAAAAATCAAATCGCCACTAGAAGATAAATTTATTAAAGATTGATAATTTTTAGAGATTTTACAATCAGGACACACATTTGCATTAGTATCAAAATGAGGACAACATATATCTAAATACATAAACAAGTTCTTTTTACTTTGCATTAATACTTCTAGTGTATTGGTACTGCATCGATTTATAAAAATAAATGCTTTTTCAAAAATTCTTGGAGAAAAATCCTTATTATGAATATACTTTGTATTTTTTAAAAGAGCATAAACTAATTCCTTTGCTCGTGAAAAAGTTTTACCAGTTATAATTGTATTATCTACAAAATAAATATTAATTTGTGTGTTTGATGAAGAGTTAGCTATTCTATCAATTGTCTTCAAAATATAGTTGTACTTTTGTATAAAATTATCGCGAAATGTATTAAAAGGATCAAACTGAATTATAGAAACATTGTTTTTAAAAACTTCCTGAACCACAGCATCTAAAAAAAGATTATTTGTTTGATTTAATGGCGATACTATTATGTTATAGGCCAAAGGGTCTATTTTCACTAGACCTAATTGAGTTTCTACATCTTTTAAGCAATCTTTATTACTTTCTAAAATATTATGGTGATCAATATAAAATGAATAATGCGAATTATCCAATGAAAAATGACCATATTTAACAGAATTTTTTAGATATCTAAACTTTGTAAAATTTTCTGTTAAATCTTTTTGTTTTTTTGGTTTTATAGTATGAATAGTGTCTGGAAGCGTTGAACTCTCATTCACATGGGTTAAGGCCGCATTTCCATAGTTGTCTTTTGACCATTCTGTATCTAATTTAATCAAATTCTTAATGGTGATTCCCCCCAACTCAGCATGGTTGGTCTTAAATCTTATCTCATAAAAAATTCCATTATTTCTTATAGTCTCCCAAAACTCATTATTTTCATCTCTAGGAGCAACAGAAACTATCGCATAATTAACATTAAAAATATATTTAGAAAGGGCGCTAGTATTTTTATATCGATTTTTAAGTACAGCATTCATTTTAAGAAATGTGTTTAGTGTACTGCCAATAGGCAGAATACTTACATAACATTTCTTCTTATCATATTCCTCTTTTTCATTATATGTTAGATTTTTTGAACCTGATAGATAAATGATTTCACATTCTTTTCCCTGTTGCTCTATTATTGTTTTAATTGCTTCACATAACTGATGCGAGTAATCTGCATAACCAGCAATCAAAATTTTTTGATTCTTTTTATAATCATCGCTTTTTATTAAATCTTTAAAAATAAGCAATGCTAATCTTGAAACTATATAGTGATTTAAAAATATATGTTCTGCCTCATAAAAAGTATTTAAATATAACCCCGATTTAAGCAATACATTCACATTTTTGTGCATAACATAATTTTGCTTTAAAGCAGAATCTAATTTAGTTACAAATGCGCTGTTTCTTGTTATTTTTCCATTATCATAAAGTTCATAAGGGAAAACCATTATGTCATTATTTTTTGCAACTGAATTTTCAAGGTTTAAATAATCAATATATAGCTTAAAATAATCTTTATTTGAGAATTCATTACTATAAAGCAAATTATTAATAAAAGAAGATATGATAATATTCCAATCTATACCTACTATAGTGGAAATAAGTCTTTTATTTCCTTCAATACTATGGTATATAGCAATTTGAAAATCATTGTTTTTAATCTTTATATTTCTTTCCTTTAAAAGCCCTTGTACTCTAGTAGAAAGTATTAGCAAGAATTGAAAAAAATCAGATATTCTATATAAAGAAAAATCTTTTGTATCATCAATAAAATTCAAAGATACAAGACATTGTAATTGCATTTTAGCAAAAACATACATATAATTCGCTAAACATTTTACTAAGATCTCACTATCTTTAATATTATTACTTATATCAATTTCCAAAATATCAAAAGAACATAGTTCTTCCCGCAGGTTATTATTTAGTTTAGTGTTGAATAGTTTTTCAGTAATATATTTAACAATACCTTCTTTGTCTTCTTTTGACCCCCCTGCTTCGTAATATAATGTATCAAATGAAATATTTCTTATTTTTCTATCTTCTAAATCATTTATCAACTCTATCTTGTTGGCATAGCATAACCCATTTTCTATATTTGTTCGTCCTATAGAAGAAGAATATAATGGCATAACACAACTATATTCTGTAACATGCTGATTTACACTTTTATTTGAATCATAAAATAATGATTTTTTATAGTAACCTGTTATAAAATTTGATTCAAGCGAGTTTACTCTACACTGCATGTTTAATTTTTTAGAAGCCCTAAGAAAAACTTGCAATCCATATTTTGTAGAAACAGGACTTGGAATGTAATCAGAACTATCCAAAAACATATCTTCTTGTTCTTGATTTTGAATTGTAGGGTCCCATATCAATTCAAAATATTCCCTTAATGAATCTTTACGTCCTTCCTTCTCTCTTATTCCTTCACTTGTGTTTTTTCCTGGTTCATTTAGTCTTGCATCATCAATCATTCTAATAAAAAGATACTTCTTTTCATATGTGTTAAAGTCATAATTATTTAAAAAAGAAATTTCCTTTTGAAGATTACTAACACTTTCCTCATAATTAGTAGAAGGTAAAAATCTTTTTTTTCTTTCGAAATTTAAATACGATAAAGAAAAATAGGCTATTTTACCGCAGGAATGCTTACACGAATTTTCTAATATTTGATGAATACCTATAGCCAAATTACGTATCGTATATTTTAAATCGGTTAAATTCACAATATCATTATCATCAAGAGATTCTTCTTCTGACATTATAAAAAAAACATATAAAAAGAGTGCAAGCATATTCAAATCATGTCCAGATTCTATTATTGAATTAATAATATTTTCTTTTTTTCTCGTTTGCAAATCTTGTATACTTTTCTTTATATACATCTTGACAAATTCATAAGAAACAACAAATGATGGAGAAAATTCATTTAAATCTTGATAGTTACATGTTAATATTAATTTATCTAAATCCAAAATAAACTCTTCATCAATATCGTTCAATTTTTGCAAATTTTCTAAGTCAAAAAATAAAAATGGCAATGTAGTTTTAAAAACAACTTTAGAACGCTCCGAATATTTTTGTTTAGTTTTTAACGAATAAACATTTGCAACTAGATTACTCATTTCTTTTTTCAAATGACTACTTAAAAACATTAAAGCACTTACTTCATAAAAGATATCATTTTCCTCTGAATCTAAATTATCAGCAACAGAAATGTGCATTCTTATATTGTTATTTCTCAAAAATAAGGGATAAAAATAAATTAAATTAGATAATTGATGCCGATCATCTATAATCACTTCAAATTCATATGAAGCATTATTATCTCTAAATGAATCCATTATTCTTGCCCAATCTTCTTTATTAGAGCATATAATCTTTTCCATATGTACCTCCCATTGATTAGATTTTATTGATTATATCATAATATTACAATTTTTGCAATTTTTAAAAAACCTAAGTTGAAACCAATAAGATTCTTTAGTTATTTTTAATTTATCCTCTTTCATTAACTTCATAATGACTCCTGTGTTTTTCTAAATTTCTCTAGTTCAACTCTTATAGTATTAAGCTGAAGCCGGAAGTTTTCTAAAACAAAAACTTGTAAGCTTTAGCCTACAAGTATATTTTATTTTTTATCATTCTTTTTGCTATTAAGAATTTTATCAAGAAGTCCTTCTTGCATAAAATCATATTTTTCACATATCTTATAAAACAACATTGCCGCACAAGAAACCATTATTCCAACACTTACTCCTGCAAGAACATCCGTAAAATAATGTACACCCAAAATTAATCTAGAAAACATAACTAATGGAATAATAACGGAACAAGCCACATAAATTGTATTTTTCCATTTGATTGAAATAGATTTAGAATGATAAGTAAGATACATTATAAATGGATAAAGAAATCCCACTGCTGTAGAATGGCCAGATGGAAAGCTAGTAGAATCTTCATTCATCCATCTCATATCTGCAAAAGGTCTTTCTCTCATATAGATTTCCTTTAAGCCAACATTCAATAATACCGCAAGGAGTATTCCTAAAGAAATTGCCATAGCTCGATAATCACATTTCGTTAAAAGAACTACAGCTATAATAATTACAGCTATAATATAGAGATTTCCAAACTCTGTTATGATTCTAAAAAACCAAAATCCAAAACCAAACTTTTCTCCTCTTATTTTATATGCAAAATCACGCATTACACAATCTAGGGCTAGAGGCTCCAATCGATTTAAATAAATGACCACAGCTAATGTTACAAAGGTTACAAGACAAATTACGATACCCGTGTATTTAATTGCATATTTCCAATTAATTTTACTCATATCTCACCAAATTAAAATATACCTTTCCATCCCTAATGTAATATGTAAAATAATCCACAAGATTATTTACTAGCATAAGCTCATGCCCCTCTGCATCTCCTTGACCTATAAGCTCCCAGCCATATACTTCAAATTCATGCTGTCGTTTTGCCTTAAAGATTTCCTCTAATTCATTTAATAACTCTTCTTCTATTTTATCACAAACAAATAAAATAGAAACTCTCTTCCCAGATTTTGAAACAGAAATATTTAATGCTGGAATTTCTGCCTCTAATAAATATAAACTGAATTCTTCAATGATTCTACAAATCTTTTGATTTTCGACCATGACGCTTCCTCCTTACAAATATCTTTTCTGCAAGTACAGTGACTAATGCCGCCTCAAATCCTGCAGCTAGTCCATTATTATATAAATCAAATCCTCCTTGGAAGGATATCATTATAGGTGTTAAAATAATATGCAAGGCACCAATCAACAATCCATATCCAATGCCATAACGCCCACAAATTGGAGCTAGTCCTGAGGCAAACACAAACATCATTATACTACTTATCGTTAACGTATAATCTTTCTTTATTGCCATACCCACAAAAATTGTAAGTCCACAGCCAATCCATATTGGAAGGACATTTCTTATATGTAAACCATATCCTGCAAACCCTATTGCTGCAAATATCGTCCCAAACACAGCACCATTCATTGGAGCTTGGAAGATTAAACAAATAAAAAATAATACAAGCCCTAAAATACCAAAGTTCAATAATACTGCATCTTCACCAAATTGACCACCATAATCACTAATTAAACGACCATTAGTCTTTAATAAGTGATAATATTTCTTATGTACATGATGATCATTTAAATAAGCAAGAATAATACACAGCACTGAAATAATAGGTAATATGTAATAAAACACAACACTTGTATCATAGTTATAAAGACTCACAGATTCTACCTTTAATCCACAAAACGTAAATATTGCATAAAAGAAGGCTGATAGTATACCTAACGCAAACCCTGTATTATAAAGGTTATATCCCTCATGAAATACAATGGTATGTGATGCAAATACAGGTATAATAAAACCTGCCACACATCCACAAAGAATACCAAGAGGTATAGATATCCCCAAATGCAAGCCAAACCCAAACATAGTATAGCTTACTAAAGGCGAAAGTCCTGTAGAAAATAGGATTGTAATGATTAATTGTTTAAAAGGAATTTTTTTAAATAAAGAATAAAAATAAATTCCTAAATAAATTGGTATTGTATTAAATATATTCTTCCCAAAAAATGAGAATCCCCCAATCATTATAATACCTGCAAATATAGGTCCATTCATCTTAAACCTTAAAGTTTGTACCAATAAAATATTTGCAAGCATAATCGTAGCCACATTGAAGAAGGTAGCTCCTAATCCTGCAACATATACATAATCCGTTAAAAGAATAGAAGGTGACTTCATAATTTCAAAATATCCAGCAAATACCTGTCTTGCAGGATTGAAAACAAATCCACTTCCTGATACTGCCTCCATAATAGGTTCTATAAAAAAAGCCAAGAGGAAAAATATAAATACGAATATTTCTAAATAATAATGATTATGCAGATAATCTAAAACTTTACGCATCGTATCACTCCTCTTTCTTATCTAGTATTATAGCATTTTTCATTCTCTATTACCACTTCTAAATAGATTTAATTTATTTAAATTAGTATTGAAAAGTATTTAGCTATATGTATAATGAAATTGTGGGGCTTCCTCTCTCTTAAATATTAAGAAAGGGGCTTTCATATATGGAAACCATTTTAATTGTGATTATCATATTGATGATTGTCTACGCACTTATAAACTCTAAAGATAAATAATATCTATAGGGCAAAAGTGTTTAATTTATAAAAATGTACCCGTATAAAGAAAAAGAGCCTTGACAACTTTACCGAGTTAAAGGCTTCTATTTCTTTATACACAAATATAAGAGAGATGGAAGCCCCACTTTGTAAGGTTTCTATCTTCTTCTTGATTATAAACGATTTAAATGACTTTTACAAGTCCTTTTTTATTTTTTCCAGAGTAAGCATTATGACATATAATATTTCAATTTCTTTTAATATTATACGTTAAAGCTAAAGAGCCTGTGAAATACTTCTTCACTTCTTTAAAGCCATAATGCTTATAAAATCCATACCCTCTTGTTCTTTTATTTTCTGTTATCAAATATAAATAAGAATTTCCATAAAGTGATAAGTGCTTTGCCATCACATCTAATAATCTTTTCCCTAAACCTAATTTTTGATATTTCGGAGTTATATTCATATGGAACCCTCCACTATATTTTTTATCTAAAGGTTTAGAGACTAGTAAACATATTTTAGAGAATATACCTAATAATATAGAATGCTTTCTTATTTTTGGAAGCCATTTTTCTTTCATTTGTTTCTCATATAGTTTAGCATTTGTAGATGCAACAATATAACCAACAACTACATCATTATCTACAAGCACATAGGTATGCTCGCCTTCTGATTCCAAATAATAATCTAAAAACATCCAGCAGACTACTTCTTTATTCTGAAATCCTTTCTTTGCAGTTTCCATACAAATTTTCCTGACTGCTTGATAATCTTTTGCTTGATATTTTCTGATTTCCATCATTAGAATGACATCACTTTAGTTAAAAATAAGATCAATAATAAAATACCTAAAATAATACGATACACTCCAAAGGCTTTAAAATCATGCTTCTTTATAAAACTCATTAGGAATTTAATAATAATCATAGAAACCACAAACGCCACTACTGAGCCAATCAATAATAGAAATATATCACTAGAAGCAATCGTCCCAGCAGATAAAATATACTTTATTCCTTTCAGTAAGGAGGCACCAAACATTACTGGTATGGATAGGAAAAATGAAAATTCACAGGCAACATCTCTACTACATAAAAGTAGCATAGCTCCTAATATGGTAACTCCACTTCTAGAGGTACCAGGAATTAAGGCAAGTAATTGAATACAACCAATAAGAAATGCTGTTTTAAAGGATAATTCTTGCACATCTAGAGTTTGAAAGTTCCGCTTCCTATTCCATAATTCCATTACAATAAATAATATTCCATAGAGAATTAGAGTAATAGAAACTGTAATTGAATTATAAAACATTTCATCTAACCAGTCATCTAAAAGCAAACCAATAATAGCTGCAGGAAGACAGGCAATTAAAACCTTTGCCCATAAAATCCATATTTTTCTCTTTTCTTCTTTAGATTTAGGTCTTGAACTATCCTCTAAGGACTTTCCCCATAGAGGATTTAATTTGTTAAAAAAGCATACGATAACCGCTAGGATAGCTCCTAACTGGATTGCAACTAAGAAAAAATCCCAGAATGCTTTACCACCTACAAAGATTTTTTGCACATCTAGGACTTCTTCTAAAATAATCATATGACCTGTACTACTAATTGGAAGCCATTCTGTAATGCCTTCCACAATACCAAATAAAACTATTTTAAAGATATTGAGTAGTTGATTCACATTTATACCTCTAATTCTTTTAATATTTTTTCTAATTTAGGCATGATTTTGTTTAATGAACCTTGTTCAAAAGGATTTTCCAAGCCTACACTATCTAATAATGCAACAAAGGATTTAGATCCACCAAGCTTACATAAATCATAATATGTTTTCCATGCTTCATCATGATTTTCTCTATCCTTTAATAAAAACTGGAATGCACATACCTGAGCGAGTGTATAGTCAATATAATAAAAGGCGCTGGAATAAATATGGCCTTGACGATGCCAGTAATTTCCTCTTTCGTAATAAGAAATACCATCATAGTTTTTCCAAGGAGTATATTTTTGCTCTAATTCATGCCACTTATCTTTACGCATTTTTGGTGTAGCATTTGGATTTTCATATACATAATGCTGGAATTCATCAACACATACACCATAAGGAATGAAGGTAATTGCTTCACTTAAATGCTTATAGCGATACTTCTTGGCATCATATTCAAAGAATAAATCCATATAAGGATATGCAAAGAATTCCATACTCATAGAATGAATTTCACAAGCCTCTAATGTTGGCCAGTAAATATCTGAAACGGGTAATAGCTTAGATGCTGTATACACCTCAAAGGCATGACCAGCTTCATGGGTTAATACGTCTACATCCCCCATTGTTCCATTAAAATTTGAAAAGATAAATGGAGCCTTATACTCATCAATCATCGTACAGTAGCCACCACCCGCTTTACCAGGTTTGGTTTCTAAATCCATCAAATCATGTTCTATCATGAAGTTAAAGAATGCTTCAGTTTCTTTAGATAAATTAGAATAGAAGGCTTTGGCACTTGAAACAAGCTCATCTTTATTTTTTCTATGGTCTGGATTTCCATCCGGATAAAAGATTGGAATATCATAGGATTTGAAATCTTTGATTCCAATACGCTTTGCCTGATTCTCTATAATCTTTTTTGCAACAGGAACTACAGATTCTAAAACCTGTTTACGATACCCTGCAACATCCTTACTATTATAATCACTTCTACCTAAACGATAGTATCCAAAATCAACGTAATTCTCATAACCCATTTTCTTAGCCATTTGGGTACGAACCTTTACAAGCTTATCATAGATGGTATCTAGCTTCTCCTCAATAGATTCCATAAACTCAACCTTCTTGAGCTCTGCAGCCTTTCTTACCTCTCTATCAGGATGATTCGCATACACTGTCATTTGACTTAGGTTATTAATCTTTCCATCAAATTCAATTTTTGCAGAAGCCATTAATTTAGAATACTCTGTACAAAGTTTAGCTTCCTCTGTGAGTTCCTCCATAATAGCTGGATCAAAACTCTTTAACTGGATTACAGTTAGTGTAAAGAATTGTTTTGTATAAGCTTTTTCTAAATCTTCACGATAAGGCAAAGCTACTAATACCTTAAAGTATTCATTGATAGCACTTGAATATTTAGGACCATTTTCATCAAAAAAGGCTGTTTCTTCTTCGTAAAAAGAATCCGTTGTATCAATACTATTTCGTATTGAACAAAGAGTTGCCATTGTAGAGTAATGGCTCCCAATCTCATTTACCTTATCGATAATTGGTTTTGCTTCTTTAAAAGTTTTTGCCTCCTTTAAGCTTGAGGTCAAATCTTTTAAATCTTTTGTGATTTTTTCTAAATCAGGTCTTTCATATTTAAATTCATTAAATTTCATATAGTTCCTCCAAATCTAGAGATGCATAAGCATTTAAGCTCAAACCATCCACTTTTTTAAATTTTTGATATTGATAATATCCTGCAACTGCAATCATTGCAGCATTATCTGTACAATATTTTATTGATGGTATACAAATTTCAAATCCTGGATTTTCTTTTGTAAATCTTTCCTTTAATCCTTTATTTGCTGATACACCACCAGCAACAATAATTTGCTTCACATTTTTTTCCTTAGCCAAACGGAAGGTCTTATTCACTAAAACTTCACTGACAGAAGCCTGAAAGGAAGCACAAAGGTTCTTAGGATTAATGCTTTCTCCTCTTTGACTGGCATTATGTGCAAGATTGATCACAGCACTTTTTAATCCTGAGAAAGAGAAATTGTAGGAACCATCCTCTAAATAAACTCTAGGAAGATGATAGGTATCTTCTCCCTCATGAGCAAGCTTATCTACGGCAGGTCCTCCTGGATAAGGAAGTCCAATCACTCTTGCTACCTTGTCATAAGCCTCTCCTACTGCATCATCTAGAGTTTCTCCAACAATCTCAAAACTGAAATGATCCTTCATATAAATCAGTTCCGTATTGCCGCCTGAAACAAGTAACGCTACTGCTGGAAACTTCATATCATGTTCAATAGCATTAGCATAGATATGCCCCGCTAAATGATGAACTCCTATAATAGGCTTTTTATATAGTAAAGCAAATGTCTTGGCAGCATTCACGCCTACCAACAAAGATCCTATTAATCCTGGTCCCATCGTTACAGCAACTAAATCAATTTCTTCAGGCTTTACTCCTGCTTGTTCTAAAGCCTCTTCAAAAATCATGGAAACCTGATACACATGATTACGAGATGCCACCTCAGGAACTACTCCACCAAATTTCTTATGAATATCAATTTGTGAGTTAATTGCGTTAGATAACACTTCTTTTCCATCTCTTACAATAGAAACAGAGGTTTCATCACAACTACTTTCTACACCTAGTACTAACAACTGCATCACCTTCTTTTATAATAAATGAATATTTTTCTTTGTTAAAATCTCAATATCCTCTTTAGGCCAAAGGGATGCTTGGACTTCTCCAATATGTACCTTCTTTAAAAAGAACATACACAATCTGGATTGTCCTATTCCTCCACCTATAGTATAAGGCAATCTTTTCTCTAATATGTCTAAACTATAAGGATTATTGAGTTTGTATTCTTCTTTCTTAATCTCTAGTTGTTTTCTTAATGAATTTTCATCAACACGAATGCCCATAGAGGATAACTCTAAGGCAATATCAAGTTCTTCATAATATACTAATAAATCTCCATTTAATGACCAATCATCATAATCGGCAGCACGACCATCATGAGGTAGTCCATTTTTTAATGGTCCACCAATACCAATTAGAAATACAGCTTTTTTCTCTCTACAAATCATTTTTTCTCTATCCATAGGAGATAAATTAGGGTATAACTCTTCTAACTCAGTTGGTGTAATAAAATAAATATCTTCTGGTAAAACTGGTCTTAATTCTGGATATGCTTTAAAAACCTTTTGCTCAGTTTCCTTTAATACAGAATAGATTTTTCGAACAGTATTTTTTAGAAATTCTGTAGTTCTATCCTCTTTTAAAATTATTTTTTCCCAATCCCACTGATCCACATAAGCAGAATGAAGACTATCCAGTTCCTCATCTCTTCTTATCGCGTTCATATCAGTATATAGACCTGTACCTAATGGAAATTGATACTTAGCTAATGCATTTCTTTTCCACTTCGCCAAGCTTTGAACGATTTCAGCTGACTCTTCTATATTCCTTAATTGAAATTTAATTCTTCTTTCTGTTCCATTTAATTCATCATTTAACCCAGATGAAGGCAAGACAAAAAGCGGTGCAGATACTCGAATTAAAGATAAGCTTTTAGCTAATTCTTTTTCAAAGGTATCTTTAACAAATTTAATAGCTTCTTCTGTTTTTAATAAATCTAATTTAGTCTTATAATTGTCTATCAAAAATAATCTTTTCATATCTCATCCTCAATTATTGTATTATATCACAATCCAAATCGAATTTCACTAAAGAACATCAAATTAGTATTGATAACTTGACTATAGTATGTATAATGAAATTGTGGGACTTCCTCTCTCTTAAATTCTTAAGAAAGGGGTCTTCTATATGGAAGCAATTCTATTTGTGATCATCATTCTTATGATAATCTATGCCATCTTAAACTCAAAAGATAAATAAAATCTATAGGGCATAAGTGGATAATTATAAAAATGTTACCATATAAAGAAAAAGAGCCTTCACAACTTTACCGAGTTAAAGGCTTCTATTTCTTTATATAACCATATAAGAGAGATGGAAGCCCCACTTTGTAAGGTTTCTATCTTCATCTAGATTATAAGCTATTATTAAGACTTTTACAAGCCTTTTTTTATTTTAATATAGATTTCATAAATTGATCAATTAATTCCTCATAATCGCCATAAAGAATGACATGATGATTTCCACAAGGATGTTTTAATAATTCCTTTACATCTTTATTTAAACGAACATTAATTTGTGTACGACATAAATTTTCTTCTTTTAAATTGTTCATTAGAATTCCCTTAGAAACAAAATAATGCTTTAGATCAGATGACATTCTAAAAATGGTAATGTTTCCTGTCTTCATCTCACCCTTTATAGCTACGCCAATACCACTTTCAAAGTGTGTATTAAAACTATAGCTTTGAACCATATCAAATGGAATTGTACAATGTGCAAAGACAATACTATTATGGTCTACATCAATACGGGAAGGATTGGCTTGGAAATTAGATTGTCCTGTCAATAGCTTTGCAATAAACATACTAATCATTGCCATAATATCTCCTTCACAGGTACCAATAAATCCATCCTCATTTAATTTAGCTAAAGCTAGACAACCTGTAGCTTTTAAAGAGGTTAATAAATCAAAACAACGAATAGTAGCACCTGAAAGATGATTCTCTTTAATAACTTCCTTTAAAGCATCATAGATGTCTATAGAGGCCACCATATCCTTTTTGTTATATTCATTAAAATTATCTGGATGTACTGATGTAAAATGAGGAGCCTTAGCTTTATCTTCTATATCCTTTAGATTGATATCTAACAACTCTAATCCTAAAGTTTCTTTGATTTTTTGATAGCTTGGGATAGAAGAAATTAACCAATCTGAAGGAGTACCAATAACACCTAACTTAGAGGTTTTTAAAAGCTTAGCTGCTTTTTCCATAATAGCTAATTCTTTAATTCTTTTTCCAATATAAGAAATATTACCATGAAGGATTTCTCCCTTTTTTCCATTTTGATTCAAATAGGTAAGTATTTCTAAAGAGGCAGCTAAGCTATTATTTCCTCCATTCGTTAATAAATAATAAGGCTCTTGAAGAATATCAATATTTTCTAAAAATAAACCTTCTGAACCACCTGTTTGTATAAAAATCAATTTCAAATCACAATCATAATCAGATAGTTCTGACATTTCAAGAGGGGCTTCTATTTCCTTTGCTATATTTTCAATAAAGCTTTTAATCTCATTGTCAAATTCTAAAGAATGCTGAAGACGAGATTTAAATGTTGCTAGTTTAATATTTAGCATAATTTCTACTTCCTTTTTCGTTTTGTTTGTTCTTATATTATAACATTTTTTATTCTATTTAACTAGTCGTCTTTTCAGAAAGACTCTTTTCTAATAGCTTAGGATATGTATAGTCCATCAAAATAGCACCTAATGGTGCTGTGACTAAAATAGAAATTACAGCTGCTGTAATCACAATCGTCCCGCATGCCAATCCCTCACTTAACGCAATTCCTCCAATAGATGCTTGAACTGTTGCTTTAGGAAGATAAGATAGCAGGATGAATATTTTTTCTTTTAAAGTGTACTTTGTGGCAATAAGACAAACTAATACTCCTATACTTCTAAAGCATAAGCATAGTACAATATTTCCAAGAAAAATTCCTCCATCTCTAGAAAAAGCATAATGTATATCTACGGCACAACCAACAAGGACAAACAATAAGATTTCAAAAACATTCCATAATGCATTGTAGTTCTTTTGAATTTCTTTGGCCGTTTCTTTATTTTTCATTAGGATAATTATTCCTAATACAATGATACCTAAGAGGGATGATATAGATACATATTCTTTTACACATTGTTCTATCGCAAGCATACCAAATGAGCAACCTAACATCAAAATCGTTTTTCCAATTGTATGTAATTTAAAATACTTAAAAATAAAGTATAGGAGTATGCCAACCAATATTCCTAAAAGTATTCCTAGAAGTATACTTAATGGAATTTGAAGCAAAAGGAAAGCATCAAAGCTAGAACTAGCTACTAAATTCTTAAATCCATAAAATAAAATGATAACAAAAATATCATCACATGAAGCTCCTGCCATAATTAATTCTGGTATATGATGCTCATCTCCATAAACTCTTTCTTTAATTTGAATCATTCTTGGGATAACAACTGCAGGAGATACTGCCGCTAAAACACTTCCTAGTAGTAATGCTTCAGCATAAGATATTCCTAAAAATAATGGTGCAAAAATCACAACACCTATGATTTCAAAACATGCAGGAACGAAACACATTAATATTGCTGGTCTTCCAATTTGTTTTAAAGTTTTTATATCTAGAGATAAACCGGATCGTGTTAATATGATTACTAATGCAATCTGCCTTAAATAGGATGAAATTTGAAGTAACTCTGAATCTATGATATTGAATAAGGAGGAGCCAAATAAAATACCTAAGATTAAATACCAAACCAAACGAGGCAAACGAATCTTTTCAAAAAGGTATCCTCCAATCACTCCTAAACTAAATATTAAAAATAAACTAAAAAACATATTTCTCAACCCCTTAAACAAATTAAAAAAGCCGATGAGTCCATAAGAAAAAACTTATAGACGTCATCAGCTTAAAAAGCGGTTTTGTGTATTACACAAGGGAGAACATCATTCCCTGTAAAATATTATAATTGTTAAATTATTTCTTGTCAACTTATTTTAAACAGCGATTATAAATATATTCAATATTATTAAAATAATATTCTAATGTAAAGCATTCTTTTAATTCTGCTCCTGTTAAATGCTTCATAACTTTCTCATTAGATTCCAAAAGAGTTTGGTAATCCTTTTTTTCATTATATGCTTCCATTGCAATCGGCTGAACTAAATCGTAGGCTTCTTCTCTAGACAAGCCTTTTTCAATTAAAGCATTCATTACTCTTTGAGCAAAAATAACACCATTAGTTTTATAAATATTTTCTAGCATAACCTCTGGATATACTACAAGGTTTTCGACAATGCCTTTAAAGCGTGTAAGCATATAATCTAAAAGCATTGTTGCATCTGGTATGATGATACGCTCTGCAGAGGAATGAGAAATATCACGCTCATGCCATAAGGCAATATTTTCGTAAGCCGTATGCATGTATCCTCTTATCACTCTTGAACAGCCACATATATTTTCAGAAGATATTGGATTTCTTTTGTGTGGCATAGCTGAAGAACCCTTTTGACCTTTACTAAAAGCCTCTTCAGCTTCATGAACCTCTGTTCTTTGAAGATGACGAATCTCTAAAGCCATTTGTTCTAAAGAGCTTGCGATTGTGGCAAGTGTTGCAACATAATACGCATGTCGATCTCTTTGAAGTACTTGTGTAGAAATATTTGCAGACTGAATCCCTAATTTTTCACAAACATAATTTTGAATAAAAGGTGGGATATTTGCAAAGTTTCCTACTGCTCCACTCATCTTACCTGCTTCTACCTCTAATCTGGCATTTTGAAATCTTTCTAAATTACGTTTCATCTCTTCATGCCATAAAACAAACTTTAAACCAAAAGAAGTAATGTCTGCATGAATTCCATGGGTTCTGCCAATACAAGACGTGTTTTTAAAGCGTAAAGCCTGAGATTTTAAAACTTCCATAAAACTTATAATATCTTGATAGATAATATCGTCTGCCTGTTTCAATAAATATCCATTTGCAGTATCTACGACATCTGTAGAGGTAAGTCCATAATGTACCCATTTTTTTTCTTCTCCTAAGGTCTCAGATACGGCTCTTGTAAAAGCTACCACATCATGCTTTGTTTGTGCTTCTATCTCATATATTCTATTTAAATCAAAGCTAGCATTTGCTTCTATTTTATCTACATCAGCATTTGGAATATGACCAATTTCACTCCAAGCACGACAAGCTAATATTTCTACTTTCAAAAATGCATTAAATTTATTTTCATCAGTCCATATTTTACGCATGGCTTCTCTACTGTAACGTTCTATCATAGTTTACTCCTTTACATGCTTTAAATAGCACTCAATTGTATTCTCCATCAAGCAGCATATCGTCATAGGACCAACACCACCAGGAACCTTTGTAATATAAGAAGCCTTTGGCTCTACCTCATCAAACTTTACATCACCACAAAGTTTATTTGTTTCAAGGTTTCTATTTACACCAACATCAATGACAACTGCTCCTTCTTTAACCATATCGGCAGTTACAAAATTTGCTTTTCCTACTGCGGCAACCAAAATATCTGCTTGTCTTGTAATGCTAGCTAAATCCTTTGTACGACTATGGCAAATAGTTACGGTTGCATTTCGATCTAGTAAAAGCTTAGATACTGGCATACCTACAATATTACTTCTACCAATCACCACTGCATTCTTCCCCTCAATTGGATAGGAAATAGAATCTAATATTTCAATAATTCCTTTAGGTGTACAGGATACAATACCCGGTTGTTTTAAATAAAGACTTGCAACATTTTCAAAATGGAATCCATCTACATCCTTATCCCTTCTTATTGCCTGTATCACTTTTTCAGAATGAATATGCTTAGGTAAAGGCAATTGAACAAGAATACCATCAACAAGATTATCGTTATTCAAATGATCAATTATTGCTAAAAGTTCATCTTCAGAAATCGTATTTGGTTTACGAATAGTGGTATTCATAAAACCCACTTCTTGGCAAGCCTTTTCTTTTCCTTTAACATAGGACATACTTCCTGGATCTTCTCCGACCAAAATAACTGCCAAATGAGGTAATCTGCCATAAATAGTCTCAAAGGCTTTTACTTCCTCTGCCATCTTTATTTTTTTGCTTTTAGCCAATTCTTTTCCTGAAATTACAACAGCCATTATATCACCATAACCTTTATAAAAGTATTATATCATTTACGAAAAAAAATTCCAATACAATTATGTATTGGAATCTATTTTATTGATAATCCTGTAAAATATAAGATTTTCTATTTGGCCTTAAGTTTAAGAATAAAATATCAAAAATCAATATCAAGATAAACATTAAGCATACGCCAACAGTAGGCGAAGAAATAAATACTATACAATTCATCAATAGTGTTAATAAATTTATAATAATTAAAACAAAACGTGTACGATGCATTATACAAAAGGCCTTTTTACTTGTACAAGTATAAAACAATAATGTAATTACTACTATTCCTAAAGCAGTTAAAAACTGAATAAGGAAGATAAAATTAGCAACTCCATAACTTGAACTAAATACAATTTGATAATAATTAGCTGACATATAAGCAAAAGATATAAATGAACCTGAAACATATTCTGTTACAAATGGACAGAAGGCCATCAAAAAGAACAATAAGAAATACGCTATAGAAAACCAAAATCCAAAAATTCTTTTTTGATTTAAGAACCAATTTTCTTGCTTGCTTGTTTTGTCTTCTACTGTAACCTCTGGTTTGTGTATTACCTCTATCTTTTTTTCTATTGCTTCTCCTTTAATGATTTCATCTATTGAAACACTATAAAAGCTTGCAAGTTTTTCTAAAATTGAAATATCTGGTATTGCTTCTCCACGCTCCCATTTTGATACGGCTTGAAAAGTAACACCTATTATTTCTGCTAAAGCTGTTTGGGAAAGATCTTTCTCTTTTCTTAATTCAGTTAGGAAATTTCCCATTTTTAATCTATCCATATTTCTTTCCTCCTTTTCCTTCATTATAAAATAATGCATTTAAAAAGTCTAGAAACTCGTATTTGAACTATATTCAACTATAGGTTGAAGAACTATTTTTCTAAAATTTCAAACAATTTTTCTGCAGCACCCTTAGGACCATCCTGTTGTTTTCCTAAGATACCTAGTTTAGTATAAAGTTCTCCTACAATAATTTGATTTTCAAATAATCTTGTAAAATATAAATCTAATAATTGACGAGTTTGTTCTTCTCGTTGAACAGGACCAAAAGGATTCGCAAAGAAGGATTCAACTAATCCAACCTCTTGCGTTGTACCTTTAGCATATCTTGCTCCACGAATAAAAGTTTTCAATGCATCCTTCTCATCAGTAAATTCTTTTAGTTGTACATCCACATCCTCATAATTATTTGCATATAAAACCATATCTACCTTATACCCCTTCATAATCTGAGCATAAGTAGCCACTGGTATTACCAAACGAGAATTCACCTTATCTGGATTCATAAATATTGCTCTATCCATTTCACGATATGCATATCCAGAGGACATATCATCCAATCGCACAAATGCCCCAATTTCAGTACCATAGGCGTATACTTCACCATCAATCAACTTGAATGTACCCATATCATCAAACACAGTAAGTAATGATGAAATTTGATCACCTGCGTATTCGCTTAATGCTTCTAAGGATTCGCTCTTTCCTGCACCGCTATCTCCGATAATGACAACATTTTTCGTTGACCCATTCTTCATTGTTATACTTACACAAGCTCCATGAAGCGGAAGATTGCCATTATCAATCATCTTCACATTATAAAGTGTTAAAAGCATTTTTTTCATATATCCAAAGTAATCTACACTTGAATCATGTGGAGCAACACCTAAATAAATGTCTTCTTCTTTGTCATGATAAAAGTAAGATTCACCTTCGATATCTGCACCAAAAATATAAAGTAAATCTGGCTTTTGTCCAGCACATTGATAAAGAGGAACAAATTCAAATAAATTACAAAGAGTAATACCTAAAGCTAAAAAATCTCTATGGAAGTAAACATACGCTAAAGCACTACCAACTTTTGCAGAATAGCAATAGTATTCCTCTGCCTTAAATCCATTAGAAAACTTTGGTAATGGATTTTCAAAAACCTCAGGATAAGTCCCTGTTCTTTTGTTTTTGGCAGAATAAGTAATGAAAGGTGGTCGAATCAATACACGTTCTAAAACTGCAGCCTTAGAAAGAAAAGCATACTTACTATCTTTTCCCATCCAATTATGCTTAGAAATCATAAGTCCAGCATTAACACCTGCTGGTAAAGAACGATAAATGGAGAATTCTTCACCTAATACTTTATGACATATTGTACGATATGTACTTAAAATTACATTTGTAAATTGATTCATTACAGAAGTAAAAGATGCTGTTTCAACACCGCTTAATCTACTTTTAGAATAGACTAACCCATAGCGTTCTAAACGGCGCCAATAATCATAAAAATTTTCAATCAATTCATATAGAATATCTGTGTGCTCTAATATCTGTTTAAAATGTACACTTAACTTCTTTATTTCTGACAATTCAAATTCTAATAAAAGTTTAAATAGAATCACGTAATCCTTTTTAGGATTAGGCAAAATCTCGATAATACGTAAAACATCCTGCTTTTCCACTTTATAAATATGCTCTAAAAATTTTCCCCAAACATCCTTAAAACATTGTGAATTTAAAACCTCTATTTCATTTTTGCAATACTTCTCTGAAAAGTTTAAAATAACTTGTCTTTGATTTGTTATAAAATCCATTTAATCTCTTCCCTTTTTAAAATAATCCTACTGCCTTACCATCAACAACATCCATTTTTTCACTTGCTGGCTCTTTAGGTAGACCTGGCATTGTCAAAATATCTCCGCTTAATGCAACAATAAAGCCAGCTCCTATAGAAGGCTTAAGCTCACGAATCGTAACCGTAAAATCTTCAGGTCTACCTAATAATTTGGGATTATCAGATAAAGAATACTGAGTTTTTGCCATACAAATAGGCATATGGTCCCAACCATTTTTCTTCATTGTTGCCATTTGATTTTTTGCAGTCTGTGTGAATTCAATATGACTAGCGCCATATATTTCTTTACAGATTTTTGTGATTTTTTCTTTAATACTTAAATTTACATCATATAAGCATTTAAACTTACCTTCATCCTTAGAAACAACCTCTAAAACCTTCTCTGCAAGTTCAATTCCACCTAGACTCCCCTTAGCAAAAACATCAGACAAAGCTATTGGATGATGATTCTTCTTTCCCCATGCTTCAAGTGCTTCTAATTCCTCTTTTGTATCACTACCAAAACGATTGATAGCTATAACATAGCCTAAATTATATTTCTTAATATTCTCTATATGCTTCTCTAAATTATGAATCCCCAATTGTAATGCTTCAACATTCTCTTTAGATAAATCCTCTTTTGCAACACCACCATGCATTTTAAGAGCTCGAATAGTGGCTACAATAACTACACAAGCTGGTTTTATATCAGCCATGCGACATTTAATATCTAAAAATTTCTCGGCTCCTAAATCAGCTCCAAATCCTGCTTCTGTTACAACAAAATCTCCCAGTTTCATCGCCATTTGTGTTGCAAGAACAGAATTACATCCGTGTGCTATATTTGCGAAAGGACCACCATGAACTAATGCTGGTGTATGTTCTAAGGTTTGTACTAAATTAGGCATTAAAGCATCCTTCATAATTAAAGTCACTGCTCCCGTTGCTTTAATATCCTCTACAGTAACAGGTTTTTTATCATAAGTATATGCGACAACCATTCTACTTATTCTTTGTTTAAAATCCTCTAAAGAGGTAGCAAGACAGAATACAGCCATTACTTCAGAAGCAACTGTAATATCAAAATGATCTTCTCTAGGTACTCCATTTGTTTTTCCGCCTAATCCAATAGTTACATTTCTTAATGCACGATCATTTAAATCTAGGCATCTATGGAGTACAATTCTTGTAGGATCGATTCCTAATGCATTTCCTTGATGAAGATGATTGTCTAGGATTGCAGCTATAGCATTATTAGCTGTTGTTATGGCATGAAAATCTCCTGTGAAATGTAGGTTAATATCCTCCATAGGAACAACTTGTGCATAACCACCGCCTGCAGCTCCACCCTTTATTCCCATAACTGGTCCAAAGCTTGGTTCTCTTAATGCAACAACAACCTTTTTATTTAATTTTTGTAAGGCATCTGCTAAACCTATTGTAGTTGTAGATTTACCCTCTCCAGCAGGAGTTGGATTAATAGCTGTCACTAAAATAACCTTCCCCTTTGGATTGTTCTTAACTGCATCCAAATGTATTTTAGCTTTATATTTGCCATATAACTCTATATCTTCTTCTGTAAGATTAAGCTTCTCTGCAACTTCTTTAATAGATAGCATTTTAGCTTGTTGAGCAATCTCTAAATCTGTTAGCATATACATCATATCCTTTCAAAAAACAATCTAGTATAATCATACCACAAATTAAAGACAAAAGAAAGAATAAACCATTGATTTTATATGTCATTTTAATAGAGACAGGATATCCTTTTTTAAATTAGCAAAAACAAAAACCCAAAGAAAAATCTTTAGGCTTAAAACTATTAATATATTTATAAATTAATATGCCCAAGCAGCACCAACAAGTATAACTAAAATGAATAGTACTAAAATAAATGCAAATCCGCCACCACAAGGTGTATTACAATTATTTGTTGTTGTCGTGTTTGTATTATTACAACAAGTGTTTGCCATGATATCACCCCTAATATAATATATGAAAAAATGATATGGGGTTGATTAGACACTAAAAGAAAATAGCAGATTTTCTTATCTGCTATCCCTAAATTTATTCTAAAGTTATGGTAAATGTCTTGGTTTGTTTAATAGAAGGTCGATAAACTTCTAGTTTAAAGATATCTCCAGCAAGTAAAAGATTTAAAATATTAGATAAATCATTTGTGAAGACAATCTCCATATCATTAGCTTTTAAAATAATATCACCAACTAAAACACCTGCTTTTTTTGCAACACCATCGTTTACGTCAGTAATAATTAAAGCTTGGTCTATTGTGTTCGGTAATAATTCAATATATCCTTCATTATCTCTTGAAGGGATATATCTATTTACAGCCATTACTGTTATTCCTAAAAGAGGACGTGTAATTTCTCCCTTTTTACTTTCTATATCTTTAATACATTTTTTCACAACATCTAAATGTATGGCATATCCTAAGCCCTCTACTGGAATATCTATAACAACCCCATTTTCTTCACTTGTAGTGTATACTTCCTTTTGAGTATTAATTCCGATTAATCTACCAGATGCATTAAATAATCCACCTCCAGAATTTCCCGGGTTAATTTCAGCATTCGTTTGAATTTGAGTCTTAGTTATTCTTGAAACTACTCCTGTTGTTAAAGTATTAAAATTCTCTAATCCTAAAGGACACCCTATAGCTAATACAGTTTGCCCTACAGAAACAATTTCTTCTTCATAGCTAAATATATCATTTACATAAACCTCTGCACCACCAAATAAGTCTAATGAAAATGTTAAAACAGCAATATCATTTTTTGCATCACTGCCTACCACCTTAGCTTTAATATATCTAGAACCACCACGATAAATTCGTACGGTGGTCATATCCTCAATTACGTGGTGATTAGTGACAACATAATATAATCCATTTTCTTCCTTATAAACAACACCAGACCCAACTGAACCACTAGATCCTGAAGTAGCGTATACTCCAACACAGCCTGAAGAAATTTTCTTATAAGTTTCTGTAATTTCATTTTGAATTTCAATAATTGTAGGTTCTTTTTCTATATCTGTAGGCTCTTTTCCTGTTGTACCAAAACTACATCCTACGACAAAGCATATACATAGAACACATAAACAAAACCCTATCCATTTTTTTAAGTTTTTCATAATCTATCCTCCATTTTAAAAAGCTTTATAGCATTCTTTTCTGTAATCTCCTCAATTTCCCAAAACTCCATATTTCGAATTCTCGCGATTTCAGACACAACATTTTTCACATAACTAGATTCGTTTCTTTGTCCACGATAAGGCGTTGGTGCTAAATACGGACAATCTGTTTCTACCAATAAATAATCTAAATCTATTTGTTCTGCAACTCTCTTACTTTCTTTAGCATTTTTAAATGTTACTGGTCCTCCTAAAGAAATATAAAATCCAAGTTTAATGAATTCTTTTGCCATCTCAAAGGAACCACTGTAACAATGCATAACTCCGAACACTTTGCCAGCATATTCTTTCAAAATATTATAAGTATCTTGTGTTGCATCACGCATATGAATAATCAAAGGCAAATGATACTGAATTGATAATTCAATTTGACCACGGAAAAGTCCCTTTTGAACTTCTACATTATCTTTACCATAATGATAATCTAAGCCACATTCTCCTATTGCATAAATCCTATGTTCCTTAATAAACTGTTCTAGTTTGTTTAAGTCATATTTATATGCTTCGCTTGCTTCACTCGGATGCAATCCTGCAGTCGGATAAAACAGTTTATATTTTTTTGCATATTCTTGGACCAACATATTTGTGCGATGAGAAAACCCAACGAGTAGGATTTTATTTATATGAGCAAGTTCACATCGGGTGATACATTCCTCAATATCATTTTTAAAACTCTCATCAAACAAATGAGAATGTGTATCTATCATACTTCTACCTTTTTCTTTCTAATTCTCTTTAAATTTAAAATGCTTCCGATTAAAAGCAGAATGGTTAAAACACCAATAGAATCTATCAATACATCCTTTACGGCAGGAGCCCTTCCTCCAATAAAGTATTGATGAAACTCATCACTTATAGCATAAAGAATTCCTAACACACTAACAACAGGAAATATTATTTTTTCATTACTAGTAAATGTATATACTGCAACAAATAAAAATAACCCTAACACAACATATTCTGAGTAGTGAGCAAGTTTTCGTATAACATAACTCGTATTTTTTAAAATATTAGTTTGTTCATCCTTAGGCAAATTTGAATAATTTGAAACAAATGTATTTACAACCCAGCTAGTAACTTTATTGCTCATTCTTGAAGAGGATACACCATTTTGATGTGAGAAATAAAAAATCACTCCCATCCACGCCAGTACAATGACAATTGGTAATCCTTTAACAATGATCTTTTTCATTTTTTCCTCCTCAAAAAATAAAACCTAGTAATAACTTCATACTCCTATTAAATTATACCACAAAATCGAAAAATTTATTTGTTAAAGATTATATTCCTTTCATTTTTATTTTAACCTAATTCATCAAAGATCTAAATAAAAGAAATTATGTAAAGTGAGTAATGATTACTTTTATTTATTTTAATCTTTATCCACTATACATTCATTAGTATTATACATTATAAAAACAAAAAGGGCAATGCTTTTAACATTACCCTACTTATTTGTCTATTGATTATTCAATAATGTCAACTACTGAACCAGCACCAACAGTATGTCCACCTTCACGGATAGAGAACTTAGTACCTTGTTCCATAGCAATTGGGTGAATTAATTCAACAGTCATAGTTGTGTTATCGCCAGGCATAACCATTTCAGTACCAGCTGCTAAAGTAATGATACCAGTAACGTCTGTAGTACGGAAATAGAATTGAGGACGATAGTTAGAGAAGAATGGTGTATGACGACCACCCTCGTCCTTTGATAATACGTAAACTTGAGCAGTAAACTTCTTATGAGGAGTAACTGACTTTGGTTTAGCTAATACTTGACCACGTTGAACTTGATCACGGTTAATACCACGAAGTAATACACCGATGTTATCTCC
>JAIDZC010000028.1 GCA_029057785.1 Anaeroplasmataceae bacterium | reverse complement strand
GGGAATGGATATTCAACACGTAATTTAAAGAGAATGGCTAGGTTTTCTAAAATTTTTGCAGAAATGGAAATTGGGCCTCAAGTTGCGGCACAAATTCCTTGGATTACTTTAGATGAAATCATATCCAAGTCTAATTCACATAAAGAGATGTTATGGTATATCAATGAAACTCATAGAAATGGATGGTCCAGAAGTATGGTATTCAACCAGTTTAAGCTTAAGGCTTATGAAAGAAGTCTTGTTGAACCTACTACCTCTTCTAATCTCATAGATAACAAGGATTCTGATCTAACTAAAGAATTATTTAAGGATACTTATGTTTTTGATTTTATTGATCCTAGTCATATCAAGAATGAAAGAGAACTTCAAGCTACCTTACTTCAAAATATTTCTAAGTTCATTTTAGAACTTGGAAATGGATTCTCCTTTGTTTCAGAAAAATATAAGCTAAAGGTAAATGAGGATTCTTATGAAATTGATTTACTCTTCTATCATATTCCTACTCATGCCTATGTAGTTATAGAATTAAAGACTACAAAGTTCAAGCCTGAATATATTGGACAGTTATTGTTCTATACCAATTATATAGATACTTTCATAAAATCTGAAAGTGACTCTCATACAATTGGAATAGTATTATGTCCTGAGGCTGATGGATTTATATGCAGGACAACCTTATTAAATACTAAGAATATGGGAATTTCTAAGTATAAGTTCTTAGAGGAATTGCCTGAGTATTTGAGTAAAAGAATAAAAGAAACAAAATAAAAAAGGATTCCAACGAATCCTCTTTATAACTAATTAATATCCACATCTCCAAAGAATCATTTTAACAATCGAAGTCACAAACATAAAAAGACAACATACTGCTAAGAAATAATTAAAATATCTTATCCACTTATTATTAGAATGTCTATTATGCACTGCAACTAAAACTAGGATTAAGCTTGCAATAAGGATAAAAATTGCTAGGACATATGAGAAAATTCCTGCTAGTCCTATGGTTAGCGCTACTGCGCCATAATAAATCAGTGCCGCTTCTCCTTCTAATTCTGAATCTGACATAGAATCAGCTGCAGCTTGAAGTGATTCTGTAAGATTAATAGGTAAAATACTTAATGTCAAAAACATAATGAAGGCTATAAATGCTGTTAATACAATAGTTTGAATAATTTTACTTTCTTTCATAAGTTTATACCTCTACTATTATTTTATCCTATGGAATCTGTCATTTCAAGCTTAATCAAACGATTTAATTCAACTGCATATTCCATTGGAAGTTCTTTAGAGAAGGGTTCAATGAATCCCATAACAATCATTTCTGTTGCTTGAGCTTCTGTTAGTCCTCTACTCATCAGATAAAATAACTGTTCTTCATTCACTTTAGAGACAGTAGCCTCATGCTCAATATACATATCGCTATTTTTTCCACTATTGGTAGGAATTGTATCTGATGTAGATATTTCATCTAAAATTAACGTATCACATTCAATATGACTTCTAGCACCTAATGCCTTAGGTCCACAGGAGGCAGTTCCACGATAGTTCACCTTTCCACCGCCACGACAAATGGATTTAGAAATAATAGTGGAGCTTGAATTTGGTCCTAGATGAATCATCTTAGCACCCGTATCTTGAATCTGGTTTTCAGCAGCAAAGGCAATAGACACTGTGGTTCCTTTACTATAATTTCCTTTTAATACACAGGCAGGATATTTCATATTTAAACCCGCCCCAACATTTCCATCAATCCACTCCATATGACCTTCATCATCTACAATAGCTCTTTTGGTAACTAGGTTCACAATATTATTTGACCAGTTTTGAACTGTAGAATATCTACAGTGTGCACGTTTCCCCACAAAGATTTCAACAACTGCTGCATGCAAGCTATCCTTAGAATACTGAGGAGCTGTACAGCCTTCTACATAATGAATATCTGCATCATCATCTACTATGATGAGAGTTCTTTCAAATTGACCCATACGCTCTGAATTAATTCTAAAATAGGATTGAACTGGTTTTTTTAGTTTAACCCCCTTGGGCACATAAATAAAGGAGCCACCACTCCATACTGCAGAATTTAAGGCAGCATATTTATTGTCTGTATATGGTACTAGCTTACCAAAATACTTTTGCATTAAATCAGAATGCTCTCTTAACGCTGTATCTGTGTCACAGAAAATAACCCCAAGCTCATCTAATTCCTTTAGATTATTATGGTAAACCACTTCTGATTCAAACTGTGTAGAGGAGCCTGCTAAATACTTAGCCTCTGCTTCAGGAATACCCAGCTTATCAAAGGTTTCTTTAATCTCTTCAGGAACATCTTCCCACTTATGCTCTGTTTTTTCTGAGGATTTTATATAATATGTATAGTCATTAAAATCAATGCCAGATAAATCAGGTCCCCAATTTGGATTGTTTAAATTTATAAAAGTATCATAGGATTTTAAACGAAACTCCTTCATCCAGGAAGGTTCTTTTTTCGCATTAGAAATAAATTCTACAACCTCTCTTGATAACCCCTTACCAGAGGTTAAAACTGTTTTGGCATCTGTAGTAAAGCCATACTTGTAGTCTCCAACAATTTCATCAACCTTGGTCTTACTCATGCTCTTCTACCTCCTCAATTGCCTTTTCCACACACTTCCAGGCAAGAGTTGCACATTTAATTCTTGCAGGAAAATCACGTACTCCTTTATAGGCAATTGCCTCTTCAAGCTTGTCCTCATCTGGCAAGTCCTCGCCCTTAACCATAGAATAAAAGCCATCAATTAAGCTTTTCGCTTCTTCAACGGATTTTCCAATTAAAAGTTCACTCATAACTGAAGCTGATGAAAGGCAGATAGAACATCCCTTTCCATCCTGACGTACATCTACTACTTGTCCATCACTAACGATGATTTCAACACGCATATCATCGCCACAGCTTGGATTGGTTAAATGTACCATATGATAAGGATCTGTATTCTTTAAACCTTTATTTTTAGGATTTTTATAATGGTCCATAATGACCTCACGATATAAGGTTTTTAAATCCATATTTTCCTCCTAAAGAGTACCAAAAAATTCTTGAGCCTCTTTTACACTTTGTACAAATTTTTCAACATCCTCTAAGGTATTGTAAAAATAGAAGGATGCTCTTACTGTCCCAACAGTATTTAACCATTTAATTATGAGCTGTGCACAATGATGTCCAGCTCTAATACATATATCATTATTATCAAATACACTCGCAGCATCATGAGGATGTACTCCCTTAATATTAAAGGAGATAATTCCTGTTTCTGCTGTCTCATTATATATTTCAATATTAGGAATTTTCTTTAAGCCTTCTAAAGCCTTTTGTTTTAAATAATACTCATACTTCGCAATTTCTTCTAAGCCAATACTAGATATATATTCTATCGCTTTACCTAAACCTATGGCAGATGCTATAATAGGTGTTCCTGTTTCAAAGCGATATGGTGCATCCTTATAGGTCATTGTATAAGGATTTACATCATCTGCCATATCTCCACCAAATTCTATAGGCTGCATCTGAGCTAAAAGCTTTGCCTTACCATAAAGAACCCCAATACCAGTTGGTCCACAAAGCTTATGTCCTGAAAAAGCCAAGAAATCACAATCTAATGCCTTTACATCTACAGGCATATGTGGAACCGCCTGAGCAGCATCCAGTACTACAATAGCTCCCTTTTCATGAGCCAAAGAGATTATTTCTTCAATCGGAGTTATATACCCCATAACATTAGAAACATAAGTGATAGCAACCACTTTAGTCTTATCTGTCAAAACAGACTTAAATGCCTCTACCGTAATTCTTCCCTCTTCATTTAAAGGAACATATTTCAAAGTAGCACCTGTCTTTTCACAAACATTAATCCAAGGCATACAGCTAGAATGATGCTCCAATTCTGTTGTAATAACCTCATCGCCAGGTTTTAAAGTAGGCATTCCATAGCTTGAAGCAACTAAATTTAATGCAGAGGAAGCTCCTCTTGTGAAGACAATTTCATCAAAGGATGCATGAATAAAATCAGCAACCTTACTTCTTGCCTCTTCATACGCATCTGTTGCAAGATAGCTCAGCTTATATACTCCTCTATGAACATTTACACCAAGTTTGCTATAATACTTATCTACTGCCTCTATTACACAGTTAGGCTTTAAGGTAGATGCTGCATTATCGAGATAAGCTAGCTTAGGGTTTTCCTCTAGCACTGGAAAATCCTTTCTTAGCTTTGCAACATTTAGCATGAAATCACCTCTTCATTAGTTGTTCTATTTTTTCATTAACACTTAATTTTAATTTTTCATCTGTTATTTTCTCAATAAACGGATGTACAATTCCTTCTAAAATTAGTAAGAAGGCTTCCTGTCTAGTTAACCCTCTACTCATCAAATAGAATAAGCTTTCATCAGACATCTTTCCAATGGAAGCTCCATGGTTAGCAACAACATCATACTCATCAATCAAAAGAATTGGCTTTGATGTTACACTGGAAACATCATCCATAACAATTCCCTTAGAAAGCTGAACACATTTAGATTTTGCCATTCCTTTTATGATTTGACCAGTTGTGTCAAATAAAATTTCTCCCTTGTTCAAGGAAACACCAAAATTAGAAATGTTAGAACTTGTTTCTTTAGCCTTATGTTCTATTCTTTGATCAAACTCTAAAGACAAACCACTGGATAAAGAAAGTAGTTCAACGCGAGCATTAGCTCGTTCTTTTAATAGTTCTATGTTTAAGCTTTCTTTACTTGCCTCTAGGCAAATTTCTGAAATAGCTACCTCACCTAAGCATTCAATCTTTCTATTTGTATTCTTAGAATTCAAGATTTGATACTCTAGATATGCATCTTTTTTTACTTGAATTTCAATATTCTGATGGCTTGTAATATCTAATAGTTTTGCAGAAACTCCTGCCTCTACAACAATTGTAAGACTCTCCTCTATAAGAAGGAAATCTTCTAAAGATTTTTTTATGGTAAGAATATTGTTTTGAAGGGAAAGACCATACCCTTCTTTTCCTACCAATGCATTTAAATATAGCATTACTTATTCCCGCTATTATGAGCACAAGAGCCTAAAAGAACATGGGTCTTTTCTTCATCTTCTTCTTTTTCAATTTCAATACCAAGCTCTTCTTTTACCCAATCATAGCCATTTTGGTCAATCTTGGCGATGAGTTCCTTACCGCCTGTTAAAACGATTCTACCATTAATCATTATATGTACAAAATCTGGTTGGATGTAGTCTAATAGTCTCTCATAATGGGTAATTAAAAGACAACCTAAATTTTCATCAATCATATTGCTGACATTTTCGCCAACAATTCTTAAAGCATCAACATCTAGTCCAGAGTCAATTTCATCTAGAATTGCAAACTTAGGCTTTAACATTTTCATCTGAAGAATTTCATTTCTTTTCTTTTCACCGCCAGAAAAGCCCTCATTTAAATATCGGTGAGCTAAATCCTCTGGCATTTTTAATTCTCCACATGCCTTCTCATAGTTTTTAATAAAGGAAAATAAAGAAACATCCTTACCACTACAAGCCTTCATTGCCGTACGGATAAAATCACTATTGGTAACACCAGGTACCTCTGCAGGATACTGATAAGCTAAAAAGATTCCTTTTCTAGCTCTTTCATCTACAGCCATATTTAAAAGGCTTTCCTTATCCATAAGAACATCGCCAGAAGTTACATGAAACTTAGGTTGCCCCATAATAACAGAGGATAAAGTAGATTTTCCTGTTCCGTTAGGACCCATGATGGCATGAACCTCACCTGTCTTAATAGTTAGATTCACACCCTTTAGGATCTTTTTACCATCTATACCAGCATGTAAATCTTTAATTTCTAAAACATTTGCCATTGTTTTCAACTCCAATTCTATAATGCATTATGTATTATACCACAAAATTAATCTTTTTTTCCATATTTAGCTAAATTATAATGATAGATTCTTTGAACCTCTTTAAATAACTTTTCTGGGTCTTCTTTAGGTAATATTTTTGTACAATATTTTCTATAGTCCTCATCCAAGGAATCCAAAGCCACACTATATTTGCTGTGAACTAATAAATGCTGTGCATGATTAGATGAGGTTAATCCCACAATATCTAATCCTTCTGATTCACAATATTTTTTTAAAATAGAAAGCTCTTCTATTTTTTTACTATAAATCTTAACATACTTTAAATCTGGTGCTTGATCAGGTTCAAACACATCATAAACTAAAATGGAAAGCTTTGAGGATAAGATTTCATTCTTATGAATATCCTCTATAAGTCTTTTTACCACATCCTCTTTTTCTACAATTAAAAAGTAAATAATTTCATCCTTAGGGGCAGGACCTGGTACATAGCTGCAATAAGCAGCATTCTTCTTGTCATGGGCATAGATTCTTTCGCCCTCATTATCTAAGCTCTCATTATAGGTAAATAAAACATCCTCATGTATTTGATTTACAAAAGGAGAAATCTTGTTCTTCTTTAAAACCTCATATACTTCTTTAGAGGTTTCTATATCAATCATCTCTGTTGCAATGTAATGTTCCTGTTTTGCATCATACAATGCCGCACCTGACATACAGACTACAGGATGTGTAATTTTAACATCCTCTAAAAGAGGCATAAAGGTAGTTGGTGTCCTAGTGGTAAATAAGGTAACATTAGCACCAATACGATTTAAATAGTTCATCTTATATTGCATAAAGCCTCTAAAACGATCACTATCCTTAAGAAGCATACCATCAATTCCCACACAAAACAACAGATTCTTATTATTATGTCTGCGGGGTAAACGGAATAAATTCACACCTAAAGCAATCAAAACACCTACGATGGTAGATAAAATACGGTTCGTACCAAACTGCCACTGCCAGTATCCAACATTAATATTTGGATTTACTGTTACAGATAAGAAGGTAAGTATAGCTACGAATACTGCCTGATGCTGTTTTAAGGATACTCCTGTTACAACTACCGCAATTGTAAAGATAGAAATAAGCAGATAAGGAATAACAAAGTTAAAGGTTTCTAAGCTGACAGATTGAAGATTCGGCCACTTTCCACCACAAAGCTCATAAACAGAAATTAGAAGAATTCCTATTCCGCCACCAATGATTGAGGCAACACATCTGTTTTTTGCTTGATTTAAGCTTGCCTCCTTACTGGCATGCACGGAATACGCTGTTGCAAGTCCTGCGAAAAAAGGATTATACCAAGAAAACGCAAAATTATCAGGAACACCTGGAATGTATTCAAATAACTTTAAAATAATAAAAACAAGAAGACAACAAAATACACAAATTGCTGTTTTAATTGTTCTTAGCCCTATCTTCTTCACTACAATTTCACCTCTTTACCACAAACATAGGAAGCGAGTTTTCGCTTCCTAATCAAATTATTTTATAACAATATTTACTAGTTTCTTAGGAACATAAATTGTTTTTACAATTTCATGTCCTACTGTAAAACTGATAATTTTCTCTAAGGCTAAAGCTTTTGAAATAATCTCTTCTTTTGATGCCTCTACAGAAACCTCAAGTTTATCTCTAAGCTTTCCATTGACTTGAACAACTAAAGATAAGCTTTCAGAGGCTAGCATAGATTCATCATATGTAGGCCATGTTTCAAAGGTAATCGTACCTTGATGTCCCAAATCACTCCAAAGCTCTTCTCCAATATGTGGAACTATTGGGTAAAGAAGCTTTACAAATCCTTCCATATAAGGACGATATATAGAATTTGCCTTATACGCTTCATTTAAGAAGGTCATCATTTGAGCAATTGCTGTATTGAAATTCAAGCTATCAAAATCTGAAGTTACCTTTTTTACAGTTTGATGATATATCTTATCTAACTCATGTGTATTTGTATCACTAAATTTTGAGGTATATTCCTCTTGATGATAGAATCTCCATACACGTTCTAAGAACTTACGAGCCCCTTCAAGTCCTTTACTACTCCAAGGTAAGGATGCCTCAAGTGGTCCCATAAACATTTCATAAAGACGTAAAGTGTCTGCACCATATTCCTTAGCCACATCATCCGGGTTAACAACATTGCCGCGAGATTTACTCATCTTCTCATTGTTTTCTCCTAAAATCATTCCCTGATGGAATAATCTTTGGAAAGGCTCCTTTACAGGTACAAGTCCTTTATCATATAAATAATTTGTCCAGAATCTAGAATATAACAAATGCCCTACAGCATGTTCAGATCCACCCAAATATAAATCTACAGGTAACCAGTGCTTTAACAATTCATAATCTGCAAAAGTTTTTTCATTCTTTGGATCAATATAACGCATAAAATACCAACTTGAAGCTGCAGAACCTGGCATAGTGTTTGTTTCACGAACACAAGGCTTTCCCTTATAGGTTGTATGAACCCAATCACTTGCATTTTCAAGTGGTGCTGAACCACTCTTCTTTGGCTTGTAATCATCTAATACGGGAAGGACAAGTGGTAAATCCTTATCCTCTAATGCCTCACTAGATCCATCTTCATAAAATACAACTGGAATAGGTTCTCCCCAATATCTTTGACGCGCAAAAATCCATTCCCTTAAACGATAAGAAATCTGTTTAGATCCACATTTGTGTTCTTCTAACCAACCAATCATTTTAGCAATAGCATCTTCTTTATTTAAACCATTTAAGAAATCAGAATTGATATGAAGACCATCCTCTGTATAGGCTTCTACTTCTACATTTCCACCTTCAAGAACTGGAATAATATCTAGACCAAATTTCTTTGCAAAAGCATAATCTCTTTCATCATGAGCAGGTACTGCCATAATGGCACCAGTTCCATAACTTGCAAGAACATAATCTGAAATCCAAATAGGAACTGCTTTTTGGTTGACAGGGTTTATTGCATAAGCTCCAGTAAATACACCTGTTTTTTCTTTATTTAGCTCTGTACGCTCAAGTTCACTTTTCGTACTACATGCCTTTTGATAAGCCTCTACAGCACTTTTTTGTTCAGATGTTGTAATTTGATTGACTAAAACATGTTCAGGAGAAAGTACACAATATGTAGCACCAAATAGCGTGTCGCAACGCGTTGTGAATACTGTGAATTCTAAATCAGTATTTTGAATCTTAAACTGAACATGTGCACCAACAGATTTTCCAATCCAGTTCTTTTGCATTTCTTTTGTTGAAGAAGGCCAGTTTAGATTGTCTAGTCCCTCCAATAATTTATCCGCATACTTAGGAATATCAAGAACCCATTGCTTCATATTCTTACGAACTACAGGATATCCCCCACGTTCACTTTTCCCATCAATAACTTCATCATTTGCCAAAACCGTCCCTAATTCCTCACACCAGTTTACAGGCATTTCCACTTGTTTGGCAAGTCCATCTTTATACAACTGCTTAAATATCCATTGGGTCCATTTATAATACTTTGGATCACAGGTAGAAATTTCCTTTGTCCAGTCATAGGAAAATCCTAGCATTTTTAATTGTCTTGTGAAATTTGCAATATTTGCCTTTGTAAATTCTTCAGGATGGTGTCCTGTTGTAATCGCAAACTGCTCTGCAGGAAGACCAAAAGCGTCCCATCCCATTGGATGTAAGACATTATACCCTTCCATTCTTTTCTTACGACATACAATATCTGTTGCTGTATATCCCTCTGGATGACCTACATGAAGTCCTTGTCCAGATGGATAAGGAAACATATCTAAAGCATAAAATTTTGGTTTTGAAAAATCCTTTGTATCTGTAATAAAGGTCTGGTGTTCATCCCAGTAGTTTTGCCACTTTTTTTCTATTTCAATATGATCATAATTTTTCATAATAACGCTCCTATTTATTTCTGATTATTTTAGGACCTTGTCCATCCTTAGGTTTTCTATTTGTTACCCAGGTCACAACTTTATATATGATATAAGGAACTGCAAAAGCCAGTAATACAAGTCCATACCATAAGGCAATTGTATTTACAAATACAAAGTTGATATGAAAGAAACAATACCAAATTAAACATCCTAAAAGAATTGTTAAAATCATACATAATGGCATAAATCTTGGTGCCTCATAATCTAAAATCATAGAGGTTTTTATTAGCATCATAATAAGATAGATAAGAGGATGCCCTAAAAGGATTGTTGCTAAAACCGTTATAAAAGTATCAGGCGAATCAAAGCCTTGAATAAACCCAATGATGGGTATAACAGCAATATCTATAATCAAAAGAATAATATGTATAATATTTAATTTTTTAAGCATAATATTCCTCCTTAATCCTCAGAAGTTTGATCAAAACACTTCTTCTTTTTATTTTCTTTTAAAACCATATATACTGCTAGCATTCCAATCCAAATGATGATGATACAAGGAGTACAAATGGATAGATATAAATAAACAATATCATTTTTTAAAAAATAAATAATTAAATAAATGATAAAAGCCAAAATTCCAACAATCATAAGAAAAATTTGGTCTTTAAAAAACTTTTTCCAAGGAGAATCTATTTTTTTCTTAGTTTCTTCTTGAGCGATATCCTTTTTTTCCATTTTAAATTCACCTAATTCATTTTCAAGAAAATAGCGTAGTTAAAAATTCAAACGTTTCTTCTTTGATATCTTTTTTTGAAATGGTAAAATATTTTTTTTTGCGCACTTCAAAAACAATTTCTTCTTTTTCAGCGACATAAAAAATTTTTTCCATAATATCAAAGGGAAGTTCACTACTATGATTGATTCCATTGATAGGATTGTTAAGCACAAGATGCGTAGTGTATATTGAAAGCTGAATGCTTTTCAAGTTCTCTTCTATATTTTTCAAGTATTTAAAATTTTTATAGATTCCTTCTCCAATACAAAACATAAGTACAGCAATAGGATAAAATATTGAAGCGTATAATTGAAAAACATTTCCTGAAATTAAATGAAGTACAACAAATAAAATCGTAAAGCTGATGATAATGATATAAACTGGCCAGGATTTTTTTAAATACTTCAACCAAAACTGGATAGAAAGCTTTCTTTGTTCATAATTGCTTTCTAAGGAGATTTCTTCAAGTAAAACTTTTTCTGTTTCCATAACTAAAATCCTCTCTTCTACTCAAATAATGTCTGCAAAAAGGAGAATGTTTCAGAAGAGATGTCATCTTTATCTACAAGTATAATATCATTGTGCTTCTCAAATATAATTTCATTCGTTTTTTCTTTGAAATATATTCTCTTTAAATTCTTATATGGATAATGCTCCGTGTATATTATCCCTTTCAATGTATATGTAAGAGAAATATGAGTGACATAAATATGGATTGCAGTAATGGATTTATATTTATCAAAACAATGTTTATAATGATATATTCCATCCATAAGTATAATAAAAAACAAGATTAATGGACATGCTATACAATAATATAACAACATTACTGATGGCATTAATACATACCAAATAATAAATGCCAATGTAAATACTAAGCTAATGATGATTCCTATCAATGTCTTTTTTAAGCATTTTTTCCAAAACTCTCGAGTATGATTTTTTTGGTGTTGTGATGAAGTTTTTATTTTTTCTATTAATTCCATTCTTCTTTCCATATTTACTACCCCGCTATTATACTATTATACTATAAATTGTCAAAAATAAAAAGTCCTAAGATGAATCTTAGGAAATTTCTGTCAAATATTTGTTTAGGATTTTGATTGGTTATATATCTATATTTGCAATTAGAGCAATTGCTTCTATAAAACTACCTACCCAGCTTCTGACCTGACTTGCTGATCCAGTTGGAAGCTCACAAATTAATACCCCATCCTCTAATTTACAACTAAATCGTTCTAAAATGCGATCCACCTTTTCTTTGTATGGAGTTAAAGTAAGATACACTTCCTCTAAATACTCTAGGGTTGTCCCACAATCTGTAAGCTTTACTCTGCCATCTGGAAGTGTTATAAAGCGTATCTGAAGACAGTCTGAAGTAAAGGGGTGAAAGGGAGGAAGAGCAAGAATGAAGTCATCCTTATGCTCTGTTATTTTTACCATCTTATAATATCCTTCTTTAAATTCTTGATAATCCATTTTATTTCCTCCTAAAAGAAATTAGCCACCGACTTGGTGGCTAAATCAAATTAAAATCCAAAGAATTCCTTTGCGTTATTATAACAAACGTCTTCAACAATCTTACCAAGAGTTTCTAATTCTTCTTGTGGATATTGTCCAGACTCAACTAAACTACCAAGCATTTGGCATAATAAACGACGATAGTACTCATGACGAGGATAAGCTAAGAAGCTTCTTGAATCTGTAAGCATACCTACAGATTGAGCAACTAAACCTACCTGCATTAAGGTTTCTAAGTTTTGACGCATACCATCTTGTTGATCTAGGAACCACCAAGCAGTACCTACTTGAACACGACCCTTTACACCTTCTTTTTGGAAGCATCCAGAAAGAACAGTTAAAGCATAATTATCTCTTGGATTTAAGCAGTAAAGAATTGTTTTAGGTAACTCATCAGTTTCATCTAAAGCTCCTAGTAAAGCAGAAAGCTTAGCCATATAGTTTTGATCTTCAATCGCATCAAAACCAGTATCTGGTCCAATCTTTTTAAGCATAGATTTAGAGTTATTTCTTAAAGCTCCAATATGATATTGTTGAACCCAGCCATGTTTATGGTATTCCTTACCTAAGAACACTAAAACATAACCCTTATACCAATCCTGTTCAAGCTCACTAACTTCTTTACCAGCCATACCCTTTTTAAATACGGCATTCGCTTGGTCATAAGTACAAGGTGCATAATGAACAACATCAAGTGCATGGTCAGATAGACGAGAACCCATTTCATGGAAGAAATCAATTCTTTCAGCTAAAGCCTTCTCTAAATCCTTTAATTCCTTAATCTTATAGCCTACAACACCTGCAAGCTGATTTACCCAGTCAGCAAACCAAGATAATTCAACATTAATTGCCTTATCAGGACGGAAAGCAGGACGAACATGAACCTTAAGTGTATCATCTGCATTCATCTTCTTATGCCATTCAAGGCTATCTACAGGATCATCCGTTGTACAAACAGTATCCACCTTAAACTTATACATCATTTCTCTTGCAGTTAAGGTTTCTAACTTTTTGTTTGCAGCATCCCAAATCTTCTTTGCATTCTTTTCGTTGATGATATCTTCAATACCAAAATATCTTCTCATCTCTAAATGAGACCAGTGATATAATGGATTTCCTACGAAATAAGGCATTGACTCAACAAATTGCATATATTTCTTGTAGTCATCATCTGGACCAGAAATAGAATCCTCCTCATAGCCTCTTGCACGCAAGCTTCTCCACTTGTAGTGATCACCATAACGATCACCAGCACCAAGCCAAACCTCAGCTAAATTACGGAATTTTTTATCCTCATAAATTTCTTTTGGCTGAAGATGACAGTGATAGTCAATAATAGGCATATGCTCAGCATGCTCATGATAAAGTTTTTTAGCGGTTTCTGTAGTTAATAAGAAATCCTTATCCATAAATTCTTTCATTTTTCTTCCTCCTTATAATACAACGCCGTCTTTAAAAATTGAAATTTCACGGAAGTTGTTTTGTTCATTCTTAGCCTGTTTTCTTCCAGAGGCAATATCACATAATAAATCAATAAAGTCCTCTAAAAGCTCATCCATATCCTTTTTATCTACTAAGTCTCCTGCATTAAAATCAATCCAGTTAGATTTTTTAGTAGCTAAAGCTGTGTTTGTTGCAATCTTAACTGTTGGAATAAATCCACCAAATGGTGTACCTCTACCTGTAGTAAATAATACCATTTGACAACCACTACAGCCTAAAGTTGTTGTTGCCACTAAATCATTTCCTGGAGTACATAATAGGTTTAAACCATTTGTTCTGATTCTTTCTCCCATCTTTAATACATCCTGAACTACGGCAGCACCAGCCTTTTGAGTACAGCCTAAAGACTTATCCTCTAGAGTTGTAATACCACCCTTTTTATTTCCTGGAGATGGATTATCATAAATGACCTGATTATGATTTTTAAAATATATTTTAAAATCGTTAATTAATTCAACAATCTTTTCAAATGTTGGTGCATCCTTAGCACGAGCCATTAAAAGCTTTTCAGCTCCAAACATTTCAGGTACTTCACCTAAAACTGTTGTAGCACCATTTAAAGATAAGAAGTCTGAAAAACGTCCTAAAAGTGGGTTTGCAGTTATACCTGACATACCATCAGAACCACCACATTTTAAGCCAATACGAAGAACAGATAAAGGCTTTGTCACACGCTTATCATGCTTCATTTGGTCATATAATTCTTTTAGAAGCTTAGTTCCCTCTTCAACCTCATCTTCTACCTCTTGAGCAATTAAAAATCTTGTTCTTTTTGTATCATATGCTCCTAGAGTTTCTTTAAATGTTGAAACTAAGTTTTCCTCACAGCCTAAGCCTAATACTAAAACACCACCAGCATTTGGATGCTTTACCATATCCTGCAAAAGTGTTCTAGTTAATTCTAGGTCCGCTCCCATTTGGCTACAACCAAATGGATGCTGGAAGGTATAAACTCCATCAATACCTGCAGTTCCATATTTTGCTTTAAAGTTTTCAATCATATCCTTAGCCATACCTGAAACACAGCCAACCGTTTGAATGACCCAAAGCTCATTACGGATACCATATTCGCCAGTAGAACGCTCATAAACCTCAACCGTACGATCAGACTTATATCCTAATACTTCAGGATATTTTGGTTCATAGGAATAGGTTATTACATCGTCTAGGTTCGTAGCAACATTATGTGTATGAACATGTTCTCCTGGTTTTACATCAGCAGTTGCATGTCCAATTGGAGAACCATATTTGATGACATTTTCACCCTTTTTAATTGTCTTTAATGCCACCTTATGTGCCTGAGGAATATCCTCTAATAATACTACACCCTCTACTGCTTCCCCTTTAGAAAAGGGACGTAATACTACTGCCACATTATCTATCGGATTAATGATGATATAATCTTTCATAAATTATCTTCCTTTTTAAATTATTTTACCATTTTAGCTAATGCTTCACGCATAGAGCTTGATGTGATTTCATATAAGCATTCTGTAACAAAGTCTAATACACCATCATACTTCGTTAAATCTGCTTCCCAATGAGATTCTAAGCTTAATACGTGTTTTGCTATCTTTTGACAAGCAGCCTTAGAACCATCAAAGCCAGCCCATAATTCCTTAAACATATCTAATGCCCAAGCATCATCAGCAAGCTTAATATCCTCAGCTCCACGTTTTCCTCTATAGAATACCATTAATGCTGCTAAGCTAAATAATGCATGGTCAGGGAAATGCTTTAAATCCTCTAGATTTTGTAAAACTGTAGGTAAGATTCTTGTCTTATATTTTGTGACAGAATTTAAGGCAATACTCATTAATTCATGGCGTACAAATGGATTACCATAGCGCTCTAATACACTATTTGCATAAGAGTCCATTTGGTCTCTTGGAATATTAATAGTTGGTACGACTTCATTAAAAATGAAATCTAATACAAATTTATTTAATTGCTTATCCTCAATTGTTTCACGTACTGTATCAATACAAGATAGATAAGAAACTGGTACTAAGCAAGTATGAGAACCATTTAAAATTTTAACCTTTCTTTCCTTATAAGGCTTAATTGATTCAACAAATAATACATTTAAATCAGCTTCTTTAGTTGGAAGCTTCTTTTCTAAATCCTTAACTGTCTTACCATCAATTACCCATAAATGGAAAATTTCACCTACAACCATATTGTTATCAATATAGCCTAATTGTTCCCATAATTCCTTGTCTTCATTTCTAGGATATCCTGGAACGATACGGTCAACTAATGTATTGTAATAACGGTTTGCATTTTCAACCCAGCTAATAAATTTAGCATCCATATGATTATGATTTGCTAGTTTAACTAAAGTTTCCTTTAATGTATCACCATTATGATCAATCAATTCACATGGAATGATTTCTAAGCCCTTAGAAGCATCTCCTTTGAAGTGGTCATAACGTACCTTTAAGAAAGCAAGTAGCTTACCAGGGAAGCTATTTGGAGTCTTAGAAAAATCAGTATCATTTGGATCAAAGGCAATACCAGCCTCTGTTGTATTAGAAATGATATATTCTAAGTCTTCACTCTTAGCATAATCTAAATATTTTTGATATTCTGTAAATGGATTAATAAAGTCCTCTAAGCAATCAATAACCTGATGTGTCTTTACAGTTTGCCCATTATTTATACCTTGTAGGTATAAAGTATATAAACCATCTGCCTCACTTAATTCCTTAACACGTCCAAATGGCATAGGCTGCACAACAACAACACCTGCATTAAAGTTTGCCTTCTTGTTCATAGAATCTACAATCCAATCAATAAAAGCTCTTAGGAAGTTCCCTTCACCAAATTGCATAATTTTTACTGGATGTGTAACTTTTTTTACAATCTTACTACTAATATTTTCCACTGTTCTATCCTCCATTACACTTTATATTTTTTAAAAAAAGTGCCCATAATATACTTAATTTTACCACGCTAAAACCAAATAGTCAACGAATAAGCAATTAAAAATGAAAGCCCTTTACTTAAACTTGAATTTGGAGCCATTTTTTCTGTCCAAACCGCCAAATGTTGAGTCCCATTCTTAATGCTTGATCAATCAACATTCCAATCCACGCTCCTATTACGCCAAATCCAATTGGATAGCATAATAGATAGGAAACTAAAGGTCTTATACAGGTTACACTTACTAAAGAACTTATTGCTGTAAACTTCGTATCTCCACTTCCTCTTAAAATACCTGTAATCACCCACTGAATATTTTGTGGAAGAGTTGTAAATGCAGCAATAATCATTATAGTTGATGCCATATTGGCACGTTCTTTTGTCTCAGGTTTATACATACTGATGAGTAAATCTCTTGCAGATAGCATAAAGACACAAGTAATAATTGCGCAAAATATCGATATAGTCATACTGACCTTTGCATAGACAATAGCCAAATCCTTACGCTTTTCTCCAAGACGATGCCCTACAATTGCAGCTGTACCTATGGAAAAACCATCTGCAAGGGTAAACATCAAGGAGTTCAAATCATTACAAATACCATGTACATAGGTTGCATCATCCCCTAAATAATTTACAATTAATGCAAATAAAATAAAGCCAATTCTCATAAAAATCTGATCAATAAAGCATGAAGGTAAAATATGTCCTATATCCTTTAATGTTTCTTTATCCAAATGAAATAATTGTTTGAACTGAAGTTTCAAATATCCTTTAGGAAGTAAAATAGTAACCAAACAAATCAAGAAAGCAACTGCATTACCGATTACTGTAGCTATTGCGGCTCCACCAATCCCTAACTCTGGAAAGCCCCAATGCCCTTCAATCAATAGCCAATTCAGTCCTATATTTACTAAATTGGCCACGAGGTTTGTCCACATCGATATTTTTGTTTTACCAATACCTCTTTGACAGGCATTAATTGTCAATCTTAAACCATTAAAAATAAAGCCTGAAGCAATAATGGTAAGATAGGTAGTCGCATAATCAATCGTATTTGAGGTTGCTCCCATAAACTGACATAAAGGACGAGCCAAGCAGGCAACAAGGACACTTAAAATCGCAGAAATTCCAAAACAAAGCTTCAAGCCTTCATGTAATGTTCTATTCACAGCCTCTTGATTTTTCGCACCAAATCTTCTAGAAACTATGGCAGTTAAAGCAATGTTTAAAGCTGTAATAAAACAAATCATAAAATAAATCGGCTGTTTAGTTATCGTAACTGCAGAGTTTGCATCATTTCCAATAGTAGAAACCATAATTCCATCAAACATAGTCACTAACGCGACTAAAAAGCCTTCTACCATAGAAGGCCAAACAATTTTCATTACATCCTTTGTAACCTTAGAATATTTGGGAATTTCTCCTTGTTTATCAGACTCTTTGACTAACTTTTGCGTATCAAATAATCTTATCAAAACAATCACCTCTTATTTATGATATGTTTCATGATTTATAATCTTAAAAGAACGATAAATCTGCTCTAATAGAATCACCTGCATCAACTGATGAGGAAAAGTCATCTTAGAAAAACATAAGTGATAATCCATCTTCTTTAAAAGCTCATCTCCTAGACCTAAAGATCCACCTATCACAAAAACAATGTGCGAATTGTAATAGGAAAAAATATGAGATATTTTCTCTGCCAATTCAGGACTTGTAAGCATTTCACCCTTTAAATTTAACGCAATTTTATAAGAATTTTCAGGTAGTTTAGCAAGAAGCTTTAGGGCTTCTTTGTTTTTAATGTCTGTTTCACTCGTATTATCACTAATAACCTCATCTGGTACTGAAATGAATTCCACTTTACAAAATTTAGATATTCTTTTAGAATATTCTAAAATAGCATCCTTAAGATACTTTTCTTTAATATTCCCTACACTCAAGATTGTTATTCTCATAAGCTATATACCTTTGTAGGAAGTGGAGATGTTATAACAAATTCCACCTTAGATGTATCCATACCCAAATCTTCCATTACCTTTTTTCTCGTAAGTTCTATAATTTCTGAGAGATTACATTCCTGAGAGATATGTGCATAAAACACAAGTCTAGTCTTATCTCCCATAACTTTAGCTAAAGTCACTGCTGCATCTTCATTCGATAAATGCCCATGATCCGACAAAATACGTTGTTTTAAAGAATAAGTTCTATCAGAAGACATCAAAATATAAGGATCGTGATTAAATTCTAAAACATAACAATCCGCATTAGAAATAGTTTCAAATAAAGAATGATGAACATATCCTGTATCTGTTATATAAACTAAGGTTTGTTGCTGATTCTTGATTTTAAAGCCTACAGATTCTAAGGCATCATGAAATGTAGGAAGCACTTCAATCTCAGTTTTACCTAAAGAAATAGATTCATAGAGTATAGAATTCGCCAACCTATTTAATAATATAATACTGCCTGAAGATAATTTTTCTTGTAAAACAGGCTTTAAAGATTCATTTTTTCCATTCAAAAGCGCTTGGTAGGTTCCTTTGGTCATATAGCAGGTGAGGTTACCTTTTTTCAAAACTGTACATAAGGAACGAATATGATCTTCATGTTCATGTGTTATAAAAAGTGTATCAATTTGTGAAAAGTCTAAATTTAACCTATTCAATTCACCCTCTATACATCTTTTACTAATGCCCGTATCAATTAAAATTTTATGGTCTTCTGTCTCAACATAGGTACAATTTCCTGTAGAGCCACTAGCAAATACTTCAATACGCATTATAGTTCACCTCAAAAACATAATAGATTATAGCATACTTCGACTTTTATTGCAAAAGAAAAAGCCGAGAACTCGGCTAAAGAGTATATTCCAGGAAGCCTTATGCTAACCAAGCTGCACCAATAATGACAAGTAAAATAAATAATACTAAAATTAATGCATATCCATATTCATTAGAATTACAGTTTGCCATAGATGTGGCACCTCCTTTCCTTTCTACTACTATATTATGAAATAATATAAATTAATTTAGTATTATTTGCCTAGATATGAAATTATTTTTACTGAAAATAAAGTTTGTTGTTGCAATTTACAACTAATAATGTTATCATATAATGTGCTATGGTTTGAAATTCTAATAAAAAAGGAGTTAGCGATATATGTTTAAAAAACTAAAATCTAAATCACGAAGATTGGGCTTAATCGTATCCTTCTTCGTTTTAATTATAACACTGTCTGGGTGTAGTTCAGCGGGTAAACCAATAGGAAACCTAGATAAGGACACTGTTTATCTATCTGCAGGTGATCAAAAAGTCACAAAAGGTGAACTTTGGAACGAGCTTCGCTGGAATGCAAGCACCGTATTAACAGACAAAATTACAGAAGTTGTTATGAAAGACTATGTTGAAAAGGTTAGTCTAATTATGGACAAGTCCTATGCGGAGCTTACAGATGACCAAAAGAAATTATTTGCAGATGAATTTTCTAATGAAGATTATGACAAATTAAAAGAGTCTTATGAAAGTCGTCTAGAAGATTTTGTAATTGAAGATATTTACAATTACAATTATAATTCAACCAATAGCTATGACAAAATTAAAGATACTAATAAGTATGATGCAAAAAAATTAATCATTCAATATTGTGATGAGATGTATTCAAATTACAATTTGAAGGAAATCAACAATCAGCCTCTTCAAAATTTTGTCACTGAAGCTGTTGATAAAAGAGAAAATTATGTAACTATAGCAAAAGAACTAAAAACTATATACTATCAATCTTTAGCTAAAGAATTATTAGCATATTCTGTATTAGATGATGACATCAAGGAAGCTTATGAAAATAGAGATACAGACAATGAAGATGATTTAGGTTATTTCACAAAGTCTGAGTATACAAATAAGTTCAAATCAGATTTTGCAAATCAATCAGACTTAAATTTAATCCTTATTCATTTCTCTACTGAGCAGGAATTCACTTCTACTCTTCGTTCCTTTGGATTAAAGGTATATGAGAACAATCTTGTTTACGTTCCTCTTCTTACTGATGAAAAGGGTGTTCCTACTGAATCATTTACAGAATATTGTACACGTTATGATGATATGACTACAAGTGAATTAAAAGATTCCTATAATTTATTGAATCCTTTAGCTATCGCTCAAATTTATATTCAGATGTATAACTATCTATATGGTGGATATCGTGACTATTTATATGATGATTCTTATGCTGAATACTTTAATAATGTAGAAGATTTAATTAAAATCACTTCTGATATCAGCGATAAATCTCAGTTATCTTTAGATCAAGAAGCAGATATAAATAGAATTCGTGATGCATTAGCAAGTCGAAAGGATTCATATGATGTTGATTCTTTCTACACTAGAGAAGAAATTGATAATATCGGTTCTTCTTTCGCTACATATTTATATGAAACATTATGTTTACCATTTAAGGCTGAAGCTGATGATGATAGTCTATGCTATTCTACTTCTACTCAAAGCTATAATAGTTCATATTGGATTGCCTTCAAATTCGGTCAAGAGCCAGATCAATATGAAGATCTTTATAATAAAAATACTGTAGATGACGATTTATATGATAGCATTGCTGCAAATGAAGAATTAAAATTGGCCATTGAAGAGCTTTTAAAGCAAGATAAAATGACTGAATCAAAGATTAATGAAGCTTTAAAAGAAAGAACTGATGAAGTTGAAATTAACATTTATGATGAAGCATTAGAAATTTCCTATGCAACCAGTCATTCTGAATATTCAAAGACTTATGGCAAAGCTCCAAATAGTAATGTTATTGCAACATTGAAATATGATAAGAAGACATGGAATTTAAATATCGTTGAAAATAAAGAAGATGAAAAAGCTTTAAATGAAGGCGTTTATGACATTCTTGAAAGACAAAGTGGTATTACAACAGCTATTGATATTTTAAGTAAAAAGGTTGTTAAACAAACAAAAGCTTATAAGGATACAGAAAAAGATATCCAAGACTATAAAGAAACTATAGAATTTGTATTAGCTGCTTTCTCTAATGATTATTATTCATCAAGTGGTTATTCTTCTTCTATTGGTAAGTACAATTTTATGATGCTTTATTTCCATTCTGTAGATATTAACTTTATTGTAAATGAAATATATCGTGTAAATGGTGCTGCAGCAAAAATTTTAACAAACTATAACTCAAATCAATTATTAGAATTTTTCAAATCTTATTCAGATAATATTTATAATAACTATTTTTCAATTAGTGGTAAAAGATTAGTAGTCTATCTTGATGCTGATGATGATTCAGTAAAGGACGATGTAACTGAATGGCGTGCTGATCAAAAGGTATTAGCTCAAAACCTTATCCGTCAAATTTATAATGAGGTTGCTTCCACTACTGGTTCTCATGCTGACGCATTATCTTCTATTGTTACAGAAATCAATGAGTCAGCACGTGCTAAATTTGAAAACAATCCAATTGCTCCTGAAAATAAATGGGCTGAATACCGTAAGGCTGGATTAAACGTTGAAATGGAAGACATTTCAGCTGATAATAGTACTACTTCTTTAGATTTCGCATTAAAAGCAAGATTATTAGAAATTTTTAAATCTCCTTCTTATAGTATTAATAATACTACTCCTACTGAGTATATGGAGGATTTACAAGATCCAAATACTGAAATATTACAAACAAAAGATGGTTACAATTTACTTCTTGTAACTGCAGCTGATTTCCAAACTTCTGCTGAATTCAAAGAAGAGGATGATAAGTTAGGTATATTTAAGGACTTATCTGTATATTATAACGAAGAATATCATCAAGTTGGAAGTGTATATAATAATGATAAGCTTCTTACTATTGAACAAATTCGTTTATATGTTCTAGAATATGTATCTAATCAGACATCTAATCTTTCTCCGGCAGCTATATCTTCTGCTTTAAATAGCTTCTTATCTCCTGTTATTACAAGATATACAGCAAATGAAACTCAAAGAGATATTGTTATTTACTTAATTGAAACAAAAGCTGGAGCTCTTAACTTTGGTGAAAATGATGATCGTTACCAAAAGATTTTAGAAATCAATCACAACTCAGCAGATGAATATATTTCAATTTACTTTGAAGAAGATTCTACAGACACTCTTAAAACATATGAGAATTGGTGGAAAAATCTTCAAGAAATTGTTGCAGATATACTATTAACGGAAGGAGAGAATGCATAATGAGAAAGCATAACAAATTATTCCTACTATGTAGTGCTGGATTATTAGCACTTTCTGTAGCTTCTTGTGGAAAAAAAGAAGTGAGAAATACTTCTGTTCCTCTTGGCAATTTAAATACTTCTTCTGTAGTCGCATCTAATGGCGATGTTGTATTAAAAAATGATTTATTCTATTCTAGACTTCGTTCTAAAGGATATAACACTGTTGTAAATCAAATTAAAAAATCTTTATTTGCTGAAGAATATGAATTTGTAAAATCTCAAATCAACCTAAACGATTCTATCGTTACAGATGAGGAACAAGAGTTATTTGATTCTTATGCAAGTGAAATTTTTGGAACTTCTTCTGTTACTCAACTTCAGGATTTTGATGATGAGGATAAAGAAAAGTCCATTCAAAAGTTTATTGATAATGCTTATCTTAGAGATATCACTGTAACAAAAGAAAATTGTTTGAGTTATACTTTCGAACAAGAAAAAATCAAGTTTTCTTACATCCCTCAAGAAATAATTGAAGAAAAGCTTCTTTCCTTTGCTCAAGACAAAGCTACAAAAGATGCGTTAGATAAAATTGTTGATGAGGAAAAGATTACTGACGAAGATGATAAGTTGGTAGTGAATAGCAATTACATTTCCGATTCTAACTATTCTAGCTATTATGCATCCCATCAGAAGACATATGGTACATATCGTGCTATAATCATTCAATTCAACAATTTAAATGAAGCACGTAATGTGATTTCTTCTGTTGAAGCAAAGATGGGTCATTCTCTTACAGATGCCAATGCAGATGACTTTGCATTAGAGTTCTATGTAAATCTTTATAATACATATTATAATTACAGAACTCCATTAAATGCACAAAATCCTTTCGGCAATTCTACTGAGGATTCTAAGACTGTATTCGTTGTCAATAAGGATAAGAATGAGTTATCTGAGATGTCTTCTGCTATATCTAATTTAGTTACTACTACTTTAAATGAAGATGGATTATACATCAAGCAACCTTTCAATCAAAATAATAAATATGTAATGATTTATAGAGGTGCTACAGAGTTTGAATTAAATAAAACCTATAATATCTCTCCATATAATGAACAAATTGAATGGAATGATTTAAAGGAGCATCAAGTTGCATTTAATGAAATCAAAGAGGATGTTAGAGATAATTTAATCGATGGAAAAATAAGTTCTTATTCTAGCACAGTATTAGAAAAGAGACTTAATAATTCAGAAATTGAAATCTATGATCCTTACTTTGAATATCAATTTAAAAATTCTTATTCTGATGAATATGAATTGATTAAACCTGCAAAGTTTAATAATAATCTTATTTTCAAATTAACTTACACTAATCCAGATACTAAGATTGCTTCTACTACTGAATATACTGTAGAGGAATTCTATCAAGAACAATTCAGACAAAGTGCTTTATCTATTGTTGTTGAATATTTCCAATTAGAATATGTATATAAATTTAAAGACATTTTATTAGAAGACGATCAAATTAGTGATATTGAAGAAGATTTAAATAAAGCTATTACTTCATTCAATAAAAATGAAAATTCTGCTTACCCTTCTTCTGTCGGATTAGAAACCTATCTTCTTGGAAGCTTTGGCTATACAAATAAGGAAGATGTATTAAAATATAATAAGTTAGCTTCTAATGCTATATTAAATAAATATTTAAGTCAAAGTGTATTTGATGAATGGGCTGAAAAGCTTGAAGATGGTACATATCCTGATTCTCATACAGTAGACACTACTAAATTAAATATTTTAAAAAATATATTAGATGCTGGAAATAAGAATTACTCTAACCTTTTCTCTATCAACATTGATCATATCTTAATTTTCATTGATGATGATGGAGATGGTAGTCCAGATGATCCTAAAGATTTCTTAAAGAACTTCAGTGAAGTTCAAAAAGAAGAATTTAATCAAGCCTTATTAGCTTTAGCAAATGCAATTTATGATGAAGCTAATTGTGAAGAATTAACAAAATCTAATTCCATCTTAGATATCCTTAAGTATATCGTTGGTGCTTATAATCGTAACGAAAAATTATTCTCTCATCCTGATCAAACTTGGGAAAATTATAAGAAGTACAATTTCTTATTAACTGCAGAGTCTCTATCTTCTAGTGGGGATACAACGCAGAGCAATGTAGGTACTTATGTTGAAGAATTCGGAACTTATGTTAAGGCACTTTATAAGAAGGCTGTAGAGAATGATTTAAAGATTGAAGATAAGAAATCTACATTCTACTTTACAGAAAGTCTAGAAAAGAATCCAAGCAAATTTGAAGATTTATGTGCAACTCAATTTGGTTATCACATGATTGTTGTAAATAGCTATACTAAACCTTCTACTACTAAGAGCTTAGCATCTTCTGACCAATATGGTTACTATAAAAATATTGAAGTGTTATTAAATGAGAAGGACACTGGAACAACAGATGATAATATCTTTGTTACTATTTCAGATACTTACAATGATTTAGAAGACACTGCTACAATGAATCAGTTATTTGTATACTATGTACAAAAACAAAAAGGTGCTACTTCTTCACTTGACTCTTCCTTACGTCAAGTATTGAGTTCTATGTTTGATGATGCTATATCTCGTTATACTTCATCTTCATTCCAAAATTTCCTATTGTTTAGAGATTTAAATATAGTTTCAGAATCAACTTCATTAACTGAACAATTAGCAAATTATGAAGCGTATTTAAAACGAGTATCTCAAGATTATAAAACAGAGGATGATTTTGATTCTTGGTATAGTACTTCGATAGACTGGTCTAGACCATACGAAAACTAATCATTTAAAACCTGTAATTTATTTTACAGGTTTTTTCTTTTGCAAATTCTAAGAAAAAAAGATGGTATTTGAAATACCATCTTAATGTGAGCCAAAACCTGCTAGGTAAAATTACATTTTATATAAGGATAAAGCCATCTTATGCTTGTCATAATCAATGTCTATTACGTGAACATGAATTTCATCACCCACATTTAACAAATCTGCTGGGTGATTTACTTTTTGAGTAGACATTTTAGAAACATGTAATAATCCATCATATTTCACTCCACAATCAATAAAGGCTCCAAAATCAACCACATTACGAACGATGCCATCTAGTTCATCACCGATTTTAACGTCCTCAAAATGCATTATATCGCTTCTTAGCTTTAAACCTGGATAACTATCACGAATATCTCTTAAAGGGGCTACAAAGGCGTCTAAAATGTCATTCAATGTATACATATCAATTGAGAATTCCTTATGTAATGCTTCTTTATCAAGATTAGCTACTGCCTCTGCCATCTCTTCACTACCAATATCCTTAGAACTCAAGTTCATTTTCTTTAAAATCGCTTCTGCTTTATCATAGCTTTCTGGATGGATTGAAGTCATATCCAAAGGGTTTGCCCCCTCAAGAATTCTTAGGAATCCTACACATTGTTCATAAGTTTTAGGTCCTAGCTTTGCAACCTTCTTTAATTCCTCACGACTATGGAACTTGTCATTCTTTTCACGATAATCAATAATGTTTTTAGCAACACCCTTAGATAATCCTGATACATAGCTTAAAAGGGATGGCGAGCAAGTATTTAAATTTACTCCAACCTTGTTTACTGCATCTACAACAACATCCTCTAAAGACTTACTAAGTCTATTCTGTGCAATATCATGCTGATATTGTCCTACACCAATTGACTTGGGTTCTATTTTAACCAACTCTGCTAAAGGATCCTGAATTCTTCTAGCAATAGAAATTGCAGAACGTTGTTCTACAGATAAATCTGGGAATTCCTCCATGGCTAACGGAGAGGCTGAGTATACTGAAGCTCCTGCTTCACTTACAACAACATATTTTGCAGGTAGATGGTTTTCATTAATTACTTCTGCAATGAAACTCTCTGTTTCTCTACTAGCTGTTCCATTACCAATTGCAATAATTTCCACCTTATATTTGGTAATCAAATCAATAATCGTTTTCTTTGACTTTTCTAATACTCTTGGATCAATGGTAGCTCCCTTTGCCTTTTCATTTGGGTAAATTACTCCTATCTCAAGAACCTTAGAATTAGGAGAAATAACTGCAAGCTTACATCCTGTACGGAAAGCAGGGTCAACTCCTAATACAACATGTCCCTTCATAGGGGCCTGTAATAATAAATGCTGAAGATTAATAGAGAAGATATGAATTGCCTGTTCTTCTGCCTTTTCAGTTAAAATCACACGAATTTCTCTTTGAATTGATGGAGCAATCAAACGCTTGTAGGCATCTTGAATAGAATCCACTAATTCTTCATTAAAGATAGAATTATAATTATGTGTCACATGATAGCGGATATGCTCAACATCACGCTCAGGCTGTAAACCAACTGTAACTGCTATGACATCCTCATTTTCAGCACGATTGATTGCAAGAACTCTATGAGGCTTAATGAAAGCAAGCTTTTCTGTAGCTTCATAATAATTCTTATATTTTTCTTCAGGGTCTAAATCATTATTTTTCTTTTTACAGCTGATTGTACCATATTTTAAGGAAGTCTCTCTAATATGCTTACGATATTCTGCATTATCAGAAATCTTCTCAGCGACGATGTACTTTGCTTGAGTGATGGCTTCTTCCACTGTAGGCACCTTTTCTGTAATATATTCCTTCGCAATCTCGAACTTATCTCCTGTACGTGGAAGACTTAGCATAATATCAGCTAAAGGCTCTAAACCAAGGGCAATAGCTGTTGTAGCCTTCGTCTTTTTCTTTTCTTTATATGGACGATACAAATCTTCTACTTCAATGAGCTTAGAAGCTTTTAAAATTTCTTCTTTTAGTTCATCTGTCATAAGACCTTTTTCTTCAATCAAACGAATTACATCATCCTTACGCTTTTGTAAAGAAAGTCCATATTGATATTCATCATCAATAACACGAATCTGTTCTTCATCTAAACCGCCAGTCACCTCTTTACGGTATCTAGCAATAAAAGCAACAGTTGCATCATTTTCCAATAACTCTAAAACGGCCTTTACCTGTTCTTCCTTTACTTTTAATTCCTTTGCAATACTTTTAATGATTTCTTCATTCATTTTTTATTCCTCCTAAAAAAGAAAGCCTCTATACTGAGGCTTATTTAATATCTTATAAAGTCTTTAGATAATTCATTGCATAACGGATAGATGAATTGAAAACATCTGTCCAAGTTTTAGTAGAAATGATATGGCTCTGTTTACCAGTTTCATCATCTTCATATTCAATCTTTTGTTGATATTTTCCATCCTTAATATAGATAAATGCAGGTTCATAATTTAATGCATCCTCTGAATATAAGCCGCCAAATGTAGAATCCATAAGAATGGAAGCATTTGTAGCACTATCCACTGAAACATCAACTACATATAACTCAACAGACACACCCTTTGCCTTTGCCTTATCTACTTCTAATTGAAGTTGTGCTAAACGTGTAATAAGTTCAACGTAGTCCTTATTATAATGATCTTCATCCTTTTCATCAGCATAAAATGCTTTACCATCATAAACAAAAATGAAAATATCTTCTGCGTTATCTCCACGATCTAAATGTCTTACAATTGTTTGATAATTTTCTTTGTTGAATTTAATCTTATTTTCATTATCAACTAATACTTCTTCATTAAAATAAACCTTATCAGATACATATGTACTATCCTGTTTGGTTCCATAATATACCCCAAGTCCTACACCTAATCCTATACCAATTACTAAAACTATGGATAGAATAATGATAAGCCATTTTTTATTGATTTTACTTTCTTTTTTCTGGTCCTTCGTTGTTGCACGAGATACCTTACGAACTGCTCTTGCCAAGGTGAATCCCTCCTATATTTTACATCTAATATATTATAAAATAAAATGGTAAAAATTTCAAGGAAAAAGACCATTTTTCATTTATAAGTTTAAAATATCTTATATGAAATCAAAAAGACATTCCAAAAGGAATGCCTTTTACACTGTTAAGCTAATGTTATACTATTAGCAACATTGATATAATCATCAATTGTAAGCTGATTTGAGAAGATTGTAATCTCATAGCTTCCATTATAGAACTTCATTGTATTTTCATTGATGAAACCTAATCCACAAGCAAGGAATTCTATACTATCATATGTATCAATGGCTACTACCTCATCTGTAACCTCTACAAGTGAAACAATAATGGTATAAGAACTTTCTCCACTGTAGCAAAGAATTGTTGTATCGTCCTTCTTACTAGAGGAAGCAAGCTGGCTTCCTTCCACAACATATCCAGCAGTAAGAGTTAGAGAGGTTTCTTCCTCATTAGGCTTTTCCTCCTGTGCACCTAAGTATTTCTTTTCATTGAAATTATCCTTACCTAAGTTACTATTTGGAGTAAAGGTATCGAAATCTACTACAATGCATTCCTCATTTTTATCATTTAGAAATACCGTCTTTTTTGGCTTGAAGTTCGCATCACAAGTATATTTCATCTTATTTAGCTTTTGATTTGTCTTATGTGCTATCTTACATTCAATGACAATATCTGTGCCTTCTTGGCTTCCAGTAGCCTCTGTATCAGCCTTGATATCCTTATTGATAGCTTCTAACAAATAAGCATGTGAACTATTTAATGGCCAATTGCTATCAAAACGGAATTCCTTATTTAAGGAAGGAGTAATCACATAAACACCCGTATCATTTTTGATAATGAGTTGCTCATTATCTCCTTTGAAGCTTACCTTGTAATATGCTGGAGATAAATAATCCACCGCAACATTGACACTTACATTTTTGTCTGGTCTTTGGATTGTCATCTTAGATGTCAAGCTATAAGAACTTAAACCAGATAGATAGTTGGTAACTCTCGTAACCTCATCAATATTGTCTTTGTTTTTACATCCTACTAATACTAATAAACTCAATAAAATTAAACCAAATATTTTTTTCATTTTTCCACCCATCTTTTATAATCACTAAACAATATGCTTTAATCCATTGAACTATGCATAAAGTTACTTCTTTTTGTTAAAACTATGTATAAAGGAGGAAGTAAAGAAATGTCTATAATACAAAAAATAGCCCTTGTATTCACCATTATCGGTGGTATAGCATGGGCTGTAGTAGGAATATTTAATTTTAATATTGTTACATGGTTATTTCAAGAAGGCTCTGTTCTAACAAGAATTGTATATATTTTCATTGGAATTTGTGCCCTATTTAATATTGTAGCTTTATTCTTACCTAATCGTCATCATTTGATGGAAGAATAGCCACAGCAACACTATAATTATCTGTATGAGATAAGCTTAAGCTTAGTTCAACTCTCTTGTTGTGAATAAGAGCGTAGGGAACACCAAGCTTATCGTTTAGGATAGTTATATCTTGAAATGCTACTCCTGTTTGATAGCATTTGAAGATTGCCTCCTTACAGGCAAAACGAGAGGATAGATATTCTATCCTTCTTTTTTTATTTGTAATCGTATTATAATAGGACAATTCTTGTTCTGTCAGAATGTGTTTAATAAAACGTTCATCCTTATGTTCTATATCCTTATGCTCAACCAGGTCTATCCCAACACGCATACTATTCTCCCTTTCTTGTTTTATAATCTAAAGCAATTTCTTTAATTTTACGGAATCGGTGATTTAATCCCGACTTCGTAATTTGCTCATTATAGGTTTCATTTATTAACTCAACAAGCTCATTTAAAGAAGCCTCAGGGTTTTCTTTTCTTACCTTCATCACAAGTAAAAGCTTTGAGTCTAAACGCTCTAAAGGGTAATTATATTCCAAATATGTGATATATTTGATTTGTTCAACAGAACTTCGATTCGTTTTCTGTTGATTTGCAACATCCGTATTTAAAGCCCTATTAATATTAGCTGAGATTTCACGTTTGATGATTTCATTTTCAAATTCATTCATTGTGACATTAGCACCGATACGCCTCAAAAATTCTACGATACAATCCTTTTCCTTAATATATACAATAAGATGATTTCTTCTTTTGGCAATACGTGCATTTAAATTGTAAAGATTCATAAGTCTTTGAATAAACAAAGCTTCTAGTTCCTTATCAGTTGAAATCTCCAAATGATAATTAGAGGTATTTGGATCATTTACACTACCCTTAGCTAAAAAGGCTCCTCTAAGATAAGCCAGTGACATTTTCGTTTCATTGAGAATTTCATCCTTATGCATGGATATGGGCTCTAATAAACTGATATCTTCTATAATCGTCTCAGCTGTAGCTTCAATAATGCAAGAATATATAGTCTTACGATTTAATTTTTGTTGTTGTTTGGAAGCTATCTCAAAACTAGTATTGCTATACAGCTGTTTTAAAATTCCAACATAATACCTAAGAATATGAAGGTTTGTACTAGAAAACACAAGACGCAGAGGATTTAAATGAATCTCTCCTACAAGTCTTAGCCAACCCTCAAGCTCTACAAGATGTGAGGAAGCATCCATATTCACTTTTAATATATCTTCCTTTACATCAAATGAAAAGCTCATACTCTACTCCACTAAAATTGTTAACATATCGTTTAAATTTTGAATTGTATAGGTTGGTTCAGCCGCAAGAATTTGTTCCTTACGATTGGAATATAATACACCTACAGTATCTATGCCTGCATTTTTACCCGCTTCTATATCTCCTACACCATCACCTACATATAGAGCCTTTTTACTATGGAGCATCTCCATAGCCATAAGAATTCCTTCAGGATCTGGCTTAGGTTTCTTCACATCTTCTTCACCAATGACAACGCGAACATTCTCAAGCATACCAAATAGCTCCAAACCATGTTCTACCAAATCGGTTTTCTTTGAGGATACCACTCCTACCTTATATCCTTTTCTAGCCAAGGTCTTAATCAAACTCTTGGCTCCTGGAAAGGCAGTAACGATTTCATCGTGAACAGTCACATTATACTCTCTGTAATACTTTACCATTTCTTCAATTTCTTGTTCATCCTCACTAAATCTAGAGAAGGTTTGACGCAAAGAAGGTCCAAAGAAAGAATCAAGTTCTTCATCAGTCAATACTTTGTCTGGACGGAAATGCTCAAAGGTATGAACAAAGCTTCTATTAATTAATTCTCTTGTATTTAAAAGAGTACCATCTAAATCAAATAAAATTGTATCATATCGATTTTCTTTTATTGTTTTCATTAGCTCACTATAATTTACTCTAGGTCCCACAAATCGTTTGACAACTAAGAGAGTAATCCCACAAACAATAAAGATTATACTAATTAAAATAGACATAGGCACAGGACCTGCCATAAGAATTTCATTTGCTCCACTATTACTTCTTAAAAGTTCAATAGGGATTCTAACCACTCCATACCAAGCTAGATACCCACCAATTAAGTCTCCAGATTCTAATCTTTTAAATTTTCTTCTTGCAACTAGCATAAGGACAAGTCCTACTAAATTCAATAAGGATTCATATAAAAAGGTTGGATGATAGTATTCTCCTCCTATATACATATTTTCTGTAATAAAGCTAGGAAGTAAATTTTTAAATAATTGAACGTTTTTGATTGCTGGTCCATATAACTCATGATTACAAAAATTACCCCATCGGCCACAAATTTGTCCAATTAAAAATCCAGGAGCCACAACGTCTAAAATTCTATAAAAGGAAAATTTCCGTACTCTACAATATATATAGATTGTGAGTAAGGCAGCTAATACACCACCCTGAATGGCTAGTCCACCATCCCATATTGCAAAAACATCCACAAAGGAATGAATCTTATCTGCATTAAAGATATCCCACCAAAGGCGAGCACCTAATATAGCACAAGGTAAAACAATGACCACACCTGTGTAGATATAATCACTAGGAATTCCTATTTTTTTACCTTCTCTTACTCCTGCAAGGACTGCAAGAATTACACCAATTAAAATACAAATTGCATACCAATAGATCTCTAATCCAAAAATAGAAAAGGATGGTTTGATATAATTAATCATTGTTTTCTCCTCCTTTGGATGCTTTTTTATCTACCTTTTGAATAAACTCCAAAGCAGCATTATGTCCTAAAAGCTTTAATTTTTCATTCATTGCTGCTGATTCAACTAGTAAGGACACTGTTCTACCAGGTAAGACTGGGATAGTTATCTTAGTGATTTCTGTATTGAAATATTTGATTTTCTGCTCCTCTAAGCCTAATCTGTCATAGTATTTATCTTCATTCCAGGCTTCAAGCTCTACAACAAGACGTAAATTTTTACGATCCCTGTATGCTCCTGCACCAAACATCGTAACAACATCTACAATACCAATTCCTCTAATCTCCATATAACGCTTTAAAATCTCAGGAGCTCTACCAATCAAATTTCCTGGTTCTTTTTCCATAATTTCTACTAAATCATCAGCAATCAACTGATGTCCTCTTTTAATTAAGTCTAGTGAGGTTTCAGATTTACCTATTCCACTTTTACCTATAATCATTGTTCCCATACCATTAATATCTAGGAATGTTCCATGAATAGATACAGTTTCTGCCAAATGATCTTGTAAGTAATTATAAATTTTAGATGAAGTCGGTGTGGTTCTTAAGTTACTTTTAAAAACACATATTCCATATTCATCTCCAAATTTTTTAAAAATTTCTGGAACAACCACCTTTGTACTGAAAATAATACAAGGTGGCTTATATTCAAATATTTTACGAACATTTTTTTCGCTGATTTTCGGATCCTGCTTACTTAAGAAAGTGGCATCCTTAGAACCAACCAATACAACACGCTTTGAATCAAAATAATCAAAAAATCCCGAAAACTCTAAACCTGGACGAGCAATCATATCCTCAACACAATGCCTAGAAAGACCAGCTGCACCACTAATCAGTTCAAGTTTATTATCTACCATAAGCTGTTCAATCGTAATATAGTCCATACACTCATCTCCTACATCCTTAAATATATTTTTTGGGTTACTAGCAAGTCTACTAAAATCGTTACTAAAAGTAACACGGTTGACATCAATAAAGACTTATCTAGGCTACTGCATAAATGAATACACATATTATCTAAAAATGCTAAGCCTATAATCATTATGATTCCAAAGAATACCATAAAAAATAAAGGCTGTTTATTCGCTTTGTTGCTTATAAAATTTAATACTCGAAGGGCTACAAACAAAACTAGAGAGGTTAAAGGAATGATAGTAATAAACTGAAGGGGTGGTATTTGACTTAGTAAAGAATGTGAGAATCCAAAAACAACTGCTACAGCTACTGTAGAAAAAACATACGCTAAAACAAAAAATAACAATAGCTTAAACAATAAGCTTATACTAGATTTCGTTTGTGTCATATTTAAAGCATCATTCATTTTTTCAATCAAAAATTCTAAATCCTCGTAGTTTCCATCTGGATTTTTTGATTTTAATTCTTCCAGTTCTTTTTTTGCAAGCTCTAAATTATTTTTGATTCTATTTTTTTTATCCTCATTCATCCTTATCCTCACCTCCTGAATAAATTTAAGCATACTTTATTATTATATAATAATAATTCCGTTTTAGCAAATAAATTTGCCTAATCTCAGTTGATGAAAGAAAAAAATCTCTAAAAATAGAGATTTTCTCATTTTAATAATGGTTTTAAATATTGTGCGGTGTAAGAATTACACTTTTTCACAAGTTCTTCTGGTGTTCCTTCAAATTGTACAGTACCTCCACGATTGCCACCTTCAGGGCCTAAATCAATAATATAATCTGCAAGCTTAATAACATCTAGATTATGTTCAATAATAATTACTGTAGCTCCTGCATCGGCAATTCTTGAAATTACTTCCATCAAACGTTTGATATCATCTACATGCAAGCCTGTAGTTGGTTCATCTAAAATATATAAAGACTTAGGAGAAATCTTAGAATGTAATTCATAAGCAAGCTTGACACGCTGAGCTTCTCCTCCAGATAATGTAGTTGAAGATTGACCTAGCTTGATATAGCCTAATCCTACATCATAAATCGTTTGAAGCTTTGCCTTGATTTTTGGGAAAGCATCAAAGAATTCTACTGCATCCTCAACGGTCATATCTAATACATCTGCAATATTTTTCCCTTTAAATTTCACATCTAAGGTTTCCTGTTGATATCTTGTTCCATGACATACTTCACATGGCACAAAAACATCTGGCAAGAAATGCATAGAAATTCTTTTCACACCATCTCCTGAGCATGCCTCACAACGACCTCCTTTAACATTAAAGGAGAATCTAGATTTGTCATATCCTTTAATTTTGGCATCTGTAGTTTGACTGAATAAATCACGAATGTCATCAAATACGCCTGTATATGTGGCAGGATTACTTCTAGGGGTACGTCCTATTGGCTGTTGAGAAATATGAACGATTCTGTCAATATTTTCTAATCCCTCTATTTTTTTAACTGAACCTGGAGATACTTTCTTTGCAGAATAAAGTCGTACATAGGCATTCTTATATAATACCTCATTCACCAGCGTAGATTTTCCTGAACCAGATACACCAGTAACACAGGTAATCACACCAAGAGGGAAAGTAACATTAACACTCTTTAAATTATTTTCTTTAGCTCCAATAATTTTAATGGACTTTTTATTTCCTTTTCTTCTTGCCTTAGGAACCTCAATTTTCATTCGTCCAGAAAGGTAAGCCCCTGTAATACTATTGGAGTTTTCCATAACCTCTTCTGGTGTTCCTTTTGCCACAACCTCTCCACCATGAATCCCCGCTCTTGGTCCAATATCAACCAAGTAATCACAAGCCTTCATCGTTTCATCATCGTGTTCTACAACAATTAAAGTATTTCCTAAATCACGCATTTCCTTTAACGTACGAATTAATCTCGCATTATCACGCTGATGTAATCCAATAGAGGGTTCATCTAATACATAGAGAACTCCAGTAAGTCTTGAACCAATTTGCGTAGCAAGTCTTATTCTTTGAGCTTCTCCACCAGACAAGGTCTCTGCAGAACGACTTAAAGTTAAATATTCTAATCCTACATTTTTAAGGAAGGTTAATCTATCACTAATCTCTTTAATCGCAAGCTTAGAAATAACCTGCTTTTCTTCACTTAAGCTTAAATTTTTAAACCAGTCATAAAGCTCATCAATCGGCATTGAACAAACATCATAAATGTTTTTATCATCAATAAAAATATTTAAAATACTTGGATTCAATCTAGCACCTTTGCAGGTTGTACATTGATGTTCTACCATATAGGTTTCAATCCAATCCCTAATCCAATCACTATTTGTTTCTACATATCTTCTTTGAAAGTTTGTGATAATACCTTCAAAGAAATCCTTTTTATCATGAATACGTCCACTCGTAGAACGTAATTTAAAACTAATTAAATCCTTAGAACCATAAAGGATAACCTTCTTTTGTTCCTCAGTTAAATCCTTAAATGGTTTCTTCATATCAATGTTATAATAGCTACAGGTTTGTTCAAGCATAGCATTATTTAAATTTTCTTTGTCTTGATTTCGATAAGGTACGATACATCCTTTTTCTAAAGACTTATCTTCATCAATAACCAAATCGGGAGAAACTGTAAGCTTTTTTCCGAGTCCATTACAATCTGGACAAGCACCTAAAGGGTTGTTGAAAGAAAAGATTCTTGGCTCTAAGGTTGCTAAGGAATATCCACATTCTGGACAAGCATGAACAGTAGAATAAAAGGTTGGCTCGTTATTGGAGTATACCTGAACATAGCCTTTTGAATATTTTACTGCAAGCTCTACTGCCTCAGCAATTCTACTGCGAACACCTTCCTTTAAAATTAAACGCTCAACAACAATTTCAATCGTATGCTTCTTTGTTTTTTCTAAAGTAACTGGCTGATCTAGCTCTATAGTTTGGCCATCTACTATAGCTCTAACAAAGCCTTCCTGTAAATACTTTGAAAAAACTGCCTTATGCTCTCCTTTTTCTCTAAACACAACTGGAGATGTAATAAAGATTTTAGTCCCTTCTGGCAATTCCAAAATTTTATTAACAATCTGTTCATTAGAAAATGAGGAAATGGGAATATGATGTGTAGGACAATAAGGTGTTCCAACTCTTGCAAAAAGGACACGCAAGTAATCATAAATTTCTGTTACAGTACCAACAGTTGAACGAGGATTATGACTTGCAGATTTTTGATCAATAGAAATGGCAGGAGATAGACCCTCAATGCTATCCACATCTGGTTTATCCATAGAACCAATAAACTGTCTAGCATAGCTTGATAGAGATTCAACAAAGCGTCTTTGTCCTTCTTGATAAATTGTATCAAATGCCAAAGAGGACTTGCCTGAGCCTGATAAACCTGTCATTACTATAAATTTATTTTTAGGAAGTTCAATAGAGACATTTTTTAAATTATTCTCGCGAGCTCCTTTTATTGTAATATAATCCATACTCCACCTCTAAATTTATTCTTTAATTTTAGATAAGAATTCTTGTTCCTCCATAATATAGATTCCAAGTTTTTTTGCCTTATCATACTTACTTCCAGGATTAGCTCCTAAAATAAGAATATCCGTTTTAGCACTAACAGATTCAGATAGACTTCCCCCAAAGCCTTCTATTATTTTCTTTGCTTCGCTTCTCCCCATAGAATCAAGCGTACCTGTAAGTACACATTTTTTATTCGTAAAATAATTCTCATGAATCTCAGCCATTTGATATTCCATAGTTAAGTCAGCACCCTTTAGCTCTTCAATCAAGTCTCTATTTTCCTCTTGCTTCATAAACTCAGTAAGCTCATAGGCAATAGCTTCTCCTATATCATTGATATTGGCCAATTCTTCATAAGTAGCATTCATTATTCTATCCATTGTCTTAAAATTCTTACATATTAATGTAGAAATTTTTGCCCCACAATGCTTTATACCTAATCCAAACAAAAGTTGGTTTAGATTATTCTTTTTAGAACCTTCGATAGCTTCAAGTAAATGATCAATACTCTTCACGCCTAACCCTGGTAAGGTAATTAACTCTTCATAATGATCTTTCAGCTTAAATACATCTGCAATGGTCTTTAAGAAACCTGCCTCAAAAAGCTGTAGAACAAGCTTATCCCCTAAAGAATCAATATTATAAGCTGGTTTAGATGCAAAGTGAATTAAACGATTGACTTGCTTCTCACTGCAATCTGGATTCATACAAAAATAATCTGCCTCTCCTGGTTTACGTACAAGCTTAGTATGACAACATGGACAAACCTCAATCATTTGAAAAGGAACCGCATCAGCTGTTCTATCCTCTTGAATTGGGCGAACAACCTCAGGAATGACATCCCCCGCCTTACGAATAAGTACAGTGTCATTGATATGAATATCCTTTGCTAAAATGTAATCCTCATTATGCAAGGTAGCCTTAGAAATTAAAGATCCTTGAACAAATACAGGCTTAAAGTTAGCAACCGGAGTAATGACACCACTCCTTCCCACTTGAAAGGTAATGTTTAAAAGTTTTGTCTTAACTTCCTCAGGTGGAAATTTATAAGCAATTGCCCATTTTGGATACTTAACCGTTTCCCCAATAATCGAATACAGATTCTTCTCATTCACTTTAATTACAATTCCATCTATATCATAAGGAAGTGTTGGTCTTACTTCTGCCATTTCATTGATATAAGAAAATACATCCTCCATTGTCTGGCAATGCCGATATAGGGTGTTCACCTTAAATCCTAGCTTTCTCATTGCCTCTAAAGCATCCTTTTGGGTTGAACTTGTATCATCTAATAAATAATATAAAAAGGCATCTAAATTACGTTTTGCAGCAATTTTACTATCTAACTGACGAATAGAACCAGCTGCAGCATTTCTACAGTTTGCGAAAAGCTCTTCTTCATTTAAGGCACGTTCTTCATTTAAGGCATGAAAACTTTTTTTAGGCATAAAAATTTCTCCACGCACCTCTAAGGTCTCATTACCTTTCAAACTTAATGGGATACTTTTGATTGTCTTTACATTGTTCGTAATATTTTCTCCGATTTCTCCGTTTCCACGAGTGGCACCTAATGTCAATACACCATTTTCATATCGTAGGGCAACAGAAAGACCATCAATCTTAAGTTCACAACAATAAGTAGCAGTTGGAGCCTCCTTCTTTACTCTAGCATCAAATTCCTTCAATTCATCAAAGCTAAAAGCATCACTTAAACTCATCATTTTTGAAGTATGAACAACCTTTTCAAATTTTGTTAGTACCTCTCCGCCAATCTTATTTGTTGGAGAATCCGCAGTCTTTAAATCTGGGTGTTCATTTTCTAAACGAATCAATTCCTCCATATAGCGGTCATATTCATAATCTTCTATAGTTGGTTGATCTAAAACATAGTACTCATAGGAGGCTTGATTCAATATTTCTTTTAATTCATTAATACGTTCTAATGCGTTCACAATATCCCTCATTTATTATTTTTTCTTAACTAGTAAGATTATACCATAAAATGGAAAAATTGTGGTTATTTTAGCCACAATTAATCGAAATTTATTATTGTTATTTGGTTAGTAGCCAAAGTCTTTTTTAAATCAATTACTCTTTGATTGGAAGAACCTCTAAATTTCAAGGTAATATCCTTGAGTTTCTCTACAAACTTTCCATCAACTAAAACATCAATCATAGTTAGAAAATCATCGGTAATCTCTATATGTGCTTTCCCAACTAACAAGTCTGTTTCTAATGTATATCCTGTATAACACCATATATCCTTATTAGGAACTTCCTTCTTCACACGCTTCAAAAACTCATATAGTCCATTTTGATTTTGAGGCTCCATAGGCTCTCCACCTAATAACGTTAATCCTGTAATCATCGGTTGCTTCAAAGCAGCAATGATTTCATCTTCAACCTCTTTTGTAAAGAGATTGCCATATTGAAAATCCCAAGCCACTGCATTAAAGCAATTTTTGCAATGATGGGTACAACCACTGACAAATAAAGAAACTCGAACTCCTAAGCCATTGGCTATATCATATTTCTTTATCGTTGCATAATTCATTATAGGTGAAGAACTCTTTCTTTAATTTCTTGAGTTCTACCTTGATTCCAGAACTGTGTACCAATATAGCCACAAGTACGACGTGCAACATTCAATTTAGATTCATCTGTATTTCCACAATTTGGACATTTCCAAATTAATTTATCATCTGCATCTGTTTCAATTACTATTTCACCAGTATATCCACAGCACTGACAGAAATCACTCTTCGTATTTAATTCAGCATACATAATGGTTTCGTAGATATGCTGCATTAGAGCGATAACAGCAGGAATATTATTTTGTAGATTTGGAACTTCAACATAGCTTACAGCTCCACCTGGAGAAAGCTTTTGGAATTTAGCTTCTAAAGTTAATTTGCTAAAGGCATCAATTTCTTCTGTTACATGGACATGATAGCTGTTTGTAATATAATTCTTATCTGTTACTCCTGGGATGATCCCAAAACGCTTTTGTAGACATTTTGCAAACTTATAAGTAGTAGACTCAAGTGGTGTACCATATACACTAAATGCAATATTTGTATCCTTACGCCATTTAGCACAAGCATCATTTAGTTTTTGCATAATCTCTAAGCCTAGCTTAGAGCCTTTTTCAGTGGTATGAGATTCATCAATCAAATACTTTACACACTCGCTTAAACCTGCATAACCTAGAGAAATTGTAGAATATCCGTCAAATAATAGACGATCGATAACTTCACCTTTCTTTAGTCTTGCAAGCCCACCATGCTGCCAAAGAATTGGAGCAACATCAGAAGGGGTTCCAAGTAATCTCTTATGACGACACATTAAAGCACGATAACATAATTCTAGGCGCTCTTCCATCAACTGCCAGAACTTATTCATATCCTTACCTGAAGAACATGCAATATCAACCAAATTCAAAGTAACTACACCTTGATTGAATCTTCCATAATACTTACCTTTACCTTCAACATAGTTTCCCGCATTTGCAATATTTCCTAAATGAATTGTAGAGTCTGGAGTAAGGAAGGAACGGCATCCCATACAAGGATAGCAATCTCCTTCACCATTCTCATTAATCTTTAAGTTCTTCATTACCTTTTCAGAAATATAGTCTGGAACCATTCTCTTTGCAGTACATTTTGCAGCTAGTTCTGTCAAATAGTAATATTCAGAATCTGGATAGATATTGTTTTCTTCTAAAACATAAATCAATTTAGGGAAAGCAGGTGTAATATAAACGCCTTTTTCATTTTTAACACCTAGAATTCTTTGATGAAGCATTTCTTCTATAATCATAGCTAGATCATCTCTAAGTCTTCCAGCTGGCACCTCATTTAAATACATATATACAGTCACAAAAGGAGCTTGGCCATTTGTTGTCATTAAGGTCACAACCTGATACTGAATGATTTGGCAACTCTTTTTAACTTCATTTCTTACACGCATTTCTGCGACCTTAGCGATTTGTTCTTCTGTAGCAGTAATTCCTTGTTCAGCAAATTCTTGGCGAACTTCCTTAATTAGCTTCTGTCTAGAAATGTCCACAAACGGTGCTAAATGAGATAAAGTAATAGATTGTCCACCATACTGGCTTGAAGCAATCTGAGCAATAATCTGAGTCGCAACATTACAAGCTGTAGAAAAGCTTTTTGGCTTTTCAATCATAGTTTCACTGATAACTGTACCATTCTGTAACATATCTTCCAAATTTACTAAACAACAATTATGCATATGCTGTGCAAAGTAATCAGAATCATGGAAATGAATGATTCCTTCTTCATGCGCCTTTACAATTTCTTCAGGCAATAAGAAACGCTTTGTGATATCTTTACTAACTTCACCAGCCATATAGTCTCTTTGAACACTATTTACAGTTGGATTCTTATTAGAATTCTCTTGTTTTACTTCTTCATTATTACATTCTATCAAGCTTAAGATTTGTTCATCCGTAGAATTTGACTTACGGATTAACGCTCTTTTATAACGATACGTAATATATTTTCTTGCAACATTGTATGCATGAATACGCATTAATTCATTTTCAACTAGATTCTGAATTTCTTCAACACCTAATGCATACTTTGCCTTTTTACAAGCTTTTAAAACATTATTAGAAAGTTCTAATATGGTTTCATCATCTAATTGTTCCTTTTCCATAACCTCGCTATTTGCTTTACGAATAGCATCAGTTATCTTCTTGATATCAAATTTAACTTCTGTTCCACTTCTCTTGATGATTTTCATAATTATAACCTCCTAAAAATTTCTTTGCTTGATAAAAGTACCTCAATAATAGCACCACAATATAATGAAAACAATATGTAAATAGCATTATTATTCTATTTAATTTTTTTTGGTTTTTCTATAAATAAATTTTATCGGTTTTTGTCTTGACAAGTCAAATGTAAGGTAAACTATACTGAAAAACGCCCTTATTATAGGAATTTTGACATTTTTACCTATGAATTCTATAAATTTTATTTATAATGCAGTTTTTACTTTTTTCATAAAGTTAAACAAGAAAAAAAGGCAGGAAAATCCTGCCTAATTTCTTAAATTTAATTTGATTGTATAGTATACTCTAGAGCCAGAATATCTATTCTATCACACACAATTTTAGAATCCTGTGACAATCTAAAGGATGTATACACATCTTTTGAAACTGATGGATAGTTAATATTATATCTTCCTGGTATATAACTAGATTGATATTCATACTCCACTCCATCAATATTTACCGTTCTAGATGTTGTTGTAAACCATTGATAAGCCTTTAACCCTAAATCCTTATCTTCTCCTAATGTTTGAGAAATAATATATAGGTAGACATCAGATTCTGAAATTGCTTTTAAAACAATTTCCTTATTTGACATCTTCAAAATCTCTCCAACATCTAAAACAAGATGATCAAAGCTACCATTATCAGGATTTAGAAGTTCAATACCCCTAATGATATTCAATATTTCCACTTTACTAAGAATTCCAACAGAATCTTCATTATAATGCTTTGATGTATCTAAATTGGCACTATCTTGACCTATATTAACCGTATCTTGGTCTAGAACCTTTTGAGATATTGTAGTTCTTATAATTTCACTATTTACTAAAGCTTGTTTTGCCTCTGCAGTTGTAGGGATAGCAATATCATTAAAGCTTAAATTTGTAGGGTCATTCAAACCAATTCCTACAGTTAAAGCTAGTAATAGATTTGATAACTCCTCTTGAACAATATACTTTTCGGTTGAGATTTGACTTTGATAAGTATAAAAATCTTTAAGCTCATCAATGATACAAATAGAGGAGGTATCCACCATAATCTTATTTGATAGTGTAGCAGATACGATAATAGACTCAGTCATTATATCAGACTCTTCCTTAGTGTTTGGTAAAGTCAAATGGCTAAGTTCAAATTGACTTGCATTTATTGAGTTTTCTGTTGTTGCAAAGATTGCAGCAAAGAATGCTTTAAGTTCTACCTTATCAATTTGATCCTTTGTTTCGTTTTTCAAAGTATCCACCGAACGTATTACAATATGTGGAATCACTAAATCTTGAACTGTAACAAACTTATCTGATAGTGTTAATTGAAGAATTTGTGATTCTAAAATTGAATCTACCTTGGAAGCTGTAAGTTCAATATTTCCTAAATTTGAATTCAAATTCATCATTTCCAAACGCTCTGTATCAAATAAAACAAATAATGCAGATAATAGATTTTGGATTTCTGTTTTATCAATGAAATACTCTTTTTGATTATGAATTGATAATTCTTCTGTTGCTTGACTACTAGGAATAGATAACTCATTCATCTCAACTAGTTTATGAGAAATGGTTGCAGTAATGATGTTCGAATTAAGTAATAACGCTATATCCTTTTTAGCTATAGTTAAATCATTAAATTCATTACTGATGTCATCAACAGCAATCGTATCTTCCCCTAAAATAATAAACATCAAATTCAAAAGATTAGCCAATTCATTTGAATTAATATCATGAAGAATCATATCATTTAACATTTGTTCTCTTACAGCATATTGTTCTAAAATGACTATTTGATCATTTTCAGACAACTTAGAAGATACGGTAGCATTTAAAATATTAGATTTCGTGATATAAGGAATTGCTTCTTTCTTAATCTTTAAGCTTGTAAGTTGATTATCTAAATCATTGACCATAATCACATCAGATTCTAAAAGCTTAAACATAGCTTCAAATAGATCAGTAAGTTCTTCCTTGCTTATAATATAACCAGATTCTTTATCAATGAAATCAGAAGCTGTAGCAGAGGTCAATGGTACATAAATTTGTGGCAATCGAGAGATCTTATTTGTAATTGTACTACGAAGAATAACAGAGTTTAAAATGATTGGCGTTGCATCAGCTCTAAATGTCAAATCAAATAGATCATCATCTAATTCTTTTACAACTATCTCAGTTCGATTAAATAGTTTGAATATAGCTTTAAATAAATCATTTAAATCTTTTTGTTCAACGAGATTATTCTTGTAAAGCTCTGTAGGAACATGGAAAATTTGGGTGATTTTATTGCTTAAGGATGCGTTTAATATTGCTGAAGCACAAATATCATCTATTCCATTTTCTCTTAATTTCAAATCATCCTGTAAAGTTTCAAAATTAAATTCGGATGGAATTTTTCCGTTTTCATCTTTATCAATAAAGGTTTCTACAGCTTTTAGCATTAAGAAGATTTCATCATCAGAAGTATCCTCTGAGGTGCCAAGCCATATATTACCAGTTAAATCAAAGTCTGTTTTAAATTTCTCAAAATCGATTTGATATGGTTCTGGTATAACTAGGAATCCTTCCTCATTTTTATCCATCATTAATTGAATCAATGTAGCCGTAATCGTTTTACTCTTACTTAACTCTGCTTTATTTTCAAAAATAGCGTTATAATTTATTTTCATTTCTTTTGCTTCATCAAAGAAAACAATTCTTTGAATGTCAACAAAAATATCACTAAGCTCACTTGCCTGAATGACATTTACAAGCTTATCTGTAGTGGTTTGAGCATTCACTTCTTCCAATGAAGCTCTTGCCACCACAATCTCAAACCCATTTAAATCTGTAATCATATCACTTATAGTATATCTCAAAACCTTAGAAGAACAAATTTGATCTAATAATTCCTTATCTAAATTGAGAAGATCAGAAGGATTAATATTTCCGTTGAGTAATTCGTTTATCAAATATTTTTCTTCTTCTATTGTTACATGCGAAAGGTCGTGAATAGCATCAAGAAGAATACATATTTCTCCGTTTCCATCCTCATTAATCCAGCTTTCAGGCTGATCGTAGGTTACAGGTAAAATAATCTGTTGTTGTGAAGAGGAAACTCCAATAATAACATTTGCAAGAGTACCTTGTAATAATAATGACTCTTTGAGTTTCATATCGATATAATCATTAGAGAAGATATGAGCATAATCTAAATCATCAGGATGATCCATAACCTCTACAATTAAATCAGTACAATTAGATAATAGATCAGTAACAATTTCAATTTCACTACGTTTAATAATTTTACATCCTTCAATATCTTCCATTACTGATTCTGGTAAATATAGTTTAAATCCACTGCCACCAAAATCAGCATATGTTAAATAAGTAGATAACATATAATATACTAACTTAGACTCTGTAATATTTTTAATCAGTGTTGTAGTTTTTCCCTCAATGGTAACTTCCTTAGCCAAAACTTCTAGCATTTTTCTGATTTGCTCTGACTCAATTTTCCCTCCAGAATTCATCATAGCAATCAGTACAGAACCTCCGCCATTTTTAAGAAGCATTTTTACTGAAGAAAGAAGGATACTGCATTCTCCTTCTTTACCAACATAGTCAATGTTTTTAGGAATTGTAACTGTTTCATCCTTTGTAATATTCAATATAACTTTATCGATTTCTTTTCCCACTAGAGAAGATTTAAAAACCACATCTAATACCAAAGAAGATTCTAATTGGAGAGCCAGTTCATCAAATGCAGCTTCCATATCATCTGCATTCTCTCTTTCAAATAGGTAAGCAAGATTTTCAATCAGCTTATTATTGTCTTTATCATAAACTTCATACGCAATAGTAAGTAATGGATCACAGGCATTTAATAAGATGTTAAATTCTTTAATCCAATCAATATCATCAGGAATATCGAAATCTATCGGTTCTTCAGTCAAAGAGGTTGAAGCATATGTATATAGGCCTGCAATCACTTTATTCCCTATATCTGTTCTTGTTTGAAATAATGACAATTCTTGAATTGTAGGAATAAAGTTTTTAGCAATTAAAATCATTTGCTTAGTAGAGACAAGCTCAGTTGCTTCTGGTTTGGAGTCTTCTTCACTTGAATTCTCTGACATTGTAGAAACCTCGTTCTGAGCAGCATTCACTTCTGCAACCACTTGAACTAGGCCTTTAAATAGATTCTTCATATCAGCCTCAGTTGCTAAATCTGTTACCTTTATTCCATCTTCTCCTTTAAATAATTGATTTACAAGACCAATAATTTTCTCATCAGACACAACCTTATCAATATGATTTACTAAAGTAGTCAAAGCTGACAAACATAAATTTGACATAAAGGTTTTTCCGTCAAACTCATCAATCAACTTAGAAAATTCTTCTGCAAATCCTTCATCCCCCATTGTAGAGATTAAAATCTTCATCTGACGGTCAGAATCAGCATTTCCAGAAACTAAATCCTCTATATCACTTGGATTGCCATATTTCAGCATTAAAGCTAAGGTGCTATTTATGAAATGAACATATTCACCCACTTCATCTCTTAAATAAAACTTTTCATTTTCAACACCAAGATTTTCATCATTCAATCTACCTTGTAAAACAATATCTGCAAAGTAAAAATAAAATGGGGTGTGGCTTGTATCCTTTATTGAATTTAGTACTTGGAAGATTCCTGTATTTCCCATAGCGCATACATAACTATAATAGTCATATGCTTCATTCCATCCTGTATTTTCAAAATCAACTGTCTGTTCTTCCTTTAGTTGATCTCTTTGAGGAAGATTAGTTCCACCTGTAACAATATATATTAAACTTCCTAAAAAAGAAAAACAAATAATTGCAGTAAATGTAGCTCTCACTCCACCAATCAAACTTCCTAAAAGTCTTCTTCGCTTATATGGATGATTTACTTCTCCATTTTGATACTTCTTATTCTCTTTTCTAATTTTTCTTCTTAAAGGGTATGCAATTAAATAAATTATATATAAGAAGAATAGTAAGAATCCATATAAAATATAGCATAGAATTGCAACAACTAGATGATATGCCATATCTACTAAAGTATTAATATAAGCAGCATTTTCTACTATAAACCAATACTGTATAGATTGTTTATCAGTCATACCATCAACAATTTTCTGCATCAGCATCTCATGTAATGTTAGATAGTCTTTATTTACTGACATAATATCTTGTAAACTAGTTCCAAATTTTCCTAATATACCATTTATAAAATTAACCATATTTGCATCTAGATTAGGATTATTAACTATACATAAGTACACAATTAAGCAAATCACACCAGCTGCCAACATATGAATAAACAAAATTAAACTCTTTCTAAAGCCACGGATACAACCAACTAAAATTCCACATAAGACTGTGAAAATAAATAAAAATGTTGGTCCCCATGTAATTAAGAATTTTATCATGTCCATAAAAGCACCTCCTCCATAGACAATATATCCCTATTGTACCAAAAAAATATCTAATCAACAATAATAAAATCAAATAAAAACCAAAAACGCACCATCTTTTTAAAAAACATTTGCAAAATACTTAAATCTGTGCTATACTTTTCTATGCATAAATAGGGGTATGGTGTCAATGGTAGCACGCGGGTCTCCAAAACCTTTAGTGTGGGTTCGAATCCTACTACCCCTGCCAATTAAAATGATCTTACCCCCCCACTTATTGTAACATATTTGTCCATATAAATGGGGCAAGTACATAAAAATTAAAAAGGAGAGAAAAACTCTCCTTTTTTGTTTTTATAGTTTTAAACTTGTTTACCTATGTTCTAAGAACTCTAAGTGAGTTGTATTTTTTAATGTTTAGTTTTTATACTTAGAATTGAGAGTAATACAAAAATTAAAATAGCTACACCTATAAATAT
>JAIDZC010000027.1 GCA_029057785.1 Anaeroplasmataceae bacterium | reverse complement strand
AAGCATAAATGAATTCGTAAGATAGCTTAGAATTGCAGTTTGGGTCAAAATAAGTTACTGCTTCAATTTGCCCATCATCTATCATATAAAAGTATGCAGTTTTTGTTTGTGCAAAAATCCATACTCCACTCTTATATGTATATTGTCTATAACCCAATAACGCTACTGCGTGGTCTCCACCAAAACTTTGACTCCCAGATACTCCCATAAAGACTGCTCGTCCATTTTGTAAACGATCCATAACATCTGAGAAGTTCGTAGATGTCTTCGGATATATCGTTCCTCCTATGTACTGGTTTGTACAGAAGGTAATAACGCCCTTTGCCTCAGTGGTTGTGAGTCCGCTTTCAGGTGTATAATTATTCGCAGCTACTGCATAATATCTTGCATAATAATATAGCTCAGACATATACTGTAATCTGCCTTCTGTATTCGTAGTCCAATAGGATTCTATTCCTACTCCACCAATTCCTGTTCCATATACTGCATAATTTGGATCTTCTTTTACTTTCTCTCTCATATCCTTAATGACAGTCTTTAAAGGAAACTTATCAAAGAAACCCATTTGTTTCCAACTTGACATCACATTGAAGTCTGCAGTTAATGCACAATTAGATTCAGACTCTGAATAGTTATATGTATATCCTCCATCTTTAGATACCTTCTTGATAAAGTAACTCGTTTCCAGCATATTAGTAGGAATATACTTCCCACTATGTAATGTCTCTTCAAATGTGTTCACTAAGTTATAACTAGGATACCTATCCGCCATATAATTGTCTAAGTTATATATACCAGCTTCACCAGTTCCATTTTGTCCATTATATCCATATACCATTTCAGCTTCTCTAGTTTCTTTCTCATATTTTTGATAAGATGTCCCATCATGATATAAGAATCCATCAATAACACTATAGTAGGTGAAATCAACATTCTTTAAATACTCTATATCTCCTTCAGTCTCTATAGCGTGTAAATCAAATGTAAATGAACTTACTAAATATCCATTATCATCATTGAAATCTAGATATACTCCATACTCTTTTGAATCTATAATATATACTAAGCTATATCCTTCTATTCCAACTGCCTTTAATGGTTCTTCATTTAATTTGTTGTATTCTTCTTTAAATTCACTTAAATGTGTTTTTATAAAGTCTACTATCTTTTCACAACTATTTCTCAGTGTTACTTCTTTAGCCTCTGCTTGTATTCCACCAATAAAACAGAGTCCTATTAGACTTAATCCTATTAATACTATTGTATATATCTTTTTCATACTACTACCACCATTCATTAATTATACGTTTTTTAGAAGACTTTATTTTCAGATATATTAAAAAACTAGCCAAATTTTTTTGGCTAGTTATTTCTTAAATTAGATAATATTGTCTCTATTGTTGATGTATCTGTAGAATGAATAGTCAAACAATACTTATACTCATTTAAAAATTGTCCATAAGATTTATCGTCTTTTAAACCATAATTTATATAATAGGTTCCTACCATAAAAGTATCGTTTAATATGCTTGAATTTGCTTCTATTTCATCGATGTCACTTGCAAAATTAACTATATATAATACACACTCAATACCCTCATACAGATAATGTTCCTCTATTACTACTATTTTGTCTTCTTGTTTCAAGACATATGTTTCTGTAACTTCAGCATTTCCTATCCAATAGAATGCACCTTTGTTCTTATCATTTATCTCTTCTATTGTTTCACTATCTTCTTTGACTAAGTCATTATAATTAATCTCTGTTGAACTTATCATACTTTTCCAATATCTATCATTCTTACTCACATTCACATTGTGTGTTAAGATTGGAATACATATAATCATTATTCCGATTAGTACTGGTATCATTATACTACATATCTTTGATATCTTCTTTACTCTTATATCTCTTCTTAACGCTTTCCTAGCTAAATCTAAAGCTGAATCCTTCGCTACCTCTTCTACTATCTCTGTCTTTTCTTCCTCTTGCATCTTCGTTCTCCCTCCATTTACTCTAACACTCTTCTTAATTTCTCTAATGCTCCATTATACGTCCTATATACTCCAGTTATATTATATTCCAT
>JAIDZC010000026.1 GCA_029057785.1 Anaeroplasmataceae bacterium | reverse complement strand
TTCTAAAGAATCTAATCTTTGGAGAGTAGAATGATTTTCATTCAATAAATGCTCTACCTTATTATTCAAGCTAACTAGATTTTCTTGGCATTCCAAACAACGTTTTTCATTAATTGAATATCCATTCAACATATATTGTTTTAAGATAGAGGTAGCCCATTTACGGAAGAGGATACCTCTTTTTGATTTTACTCGATAACCCACTGCCAAAATAACATCTAGATTATAATAAGTAAGAGCATATGTTTTTCCATCTGTAGCAGTATGTCGGGTTTTCCGACACACTGAAAATTCGTCTAGTTCCATTTCTTTAAATATAGAGCGAATATGTTCCGTGATAGTATTTCTTGCTTTTCCATATAGTAAAGAGATTTCTTTTTGAGTTAACCAAACAGTATCCTCTTGTGGACTCACATTGACATCAAGCGAGAATTCCCCATCTTCAAATTTGATTAAATCATAGTTGTTTTTGTTATTTAACATATTAATTTCCTCCTTTTTTGAGAAATAATAAAGGCTTACCCTTTCGGATAAGCCTATAGTGTTTTTTTAAATTGTAATAATAGTTTACACCAAACATTTACTTTATTATTTCCCATAGATTCATTATATCATATATTTAATAAATATGCTATAATAATTATGGAGGATTGCATATGAGCATTGAGTCTGAAGTATTTAAGAAAATGAAGTTTTGTAAAGATAAATTATTAAGTTATGGATTTAATTTAGATGGCAATTGCTATAAATATAATTGTAAAATGAAGAATGGTTTTACAGTAAAGTTGGTTTACGATGAATTTAATACACTTACAGGCAGTATATATGAGCCGGGTTTAGAGGAAGAATATACGAATTTTCGTGTTGAAAGTCTCAAAGGAGAATTTGTAAATTCGATTAGAGAAGAATATAAAAATATATTATTAGATATTGCAGATAAATGCTGTGAGAAGTTATATTTTATGACGCCACAAGCCAATCGTATCGCAAAAGAAATCATCGACACATATCATAATGAGCCCGAGTTTCTTTGGGAATCTGCTCCAGACCATGCCATATTTCGCCATCCAGAAAATAAAAAATGGTATGCAGCAATACTTTATGTAGATAGAAGCAGGATAGAAAAAAATGCTTCTGGAATGACCGAAGTCCTAAATTTGAAAATAAAAGAAGAAGAGTTAAATAAAATATTAACGCAGAAAGGTTTTTACCAGGCCTACCATATGAACAAAAAGAAATGGATAAGTATTATATTAGAGGAAATAGTACCAGATATTCAAGTGATGGAATATGTTAAAAAGAGCCATTTTTATACAAGTTAGAAAAAAAATCTAGGAAAATATCTTTTTTCCTAGATTTTCTTGTTTAAATGTTTTAAAATAGTAATGTAAGCGTTATTATATAATTGCGAAGTAAAGGAGTCAGATATGATAGTTGAAGAGCTTTTGAAAGAGTTAAGTCATATTGCAGGGGTAGAAGCGATAGCGATTGGAGGATCAAGAGCTAGCGGTTATGCAGATAAGGCATCAGATTATGATGTTTATGTCTATTATACTACACCTATTGCTCCAGAGGAAAGATTACTTATTTTAAAAAAATATTGTAAACAGATTGAATGTAATAACACCTTTTGGGAAACCGAAGATAATTGTGTACTGAATGATGATATCCCTATTGACATTATCTATAGGAATTTACAATCCTTTGAGAAGGGATTAGAAGAGGTTGTTTTCAAACATTGTGCCTTTAATGGCTATACTACATGCTTGTGGCATAATGTATTGCATTCTAATATTTTTAGTGATAAAGCAGGTAACTTTAAAAGAATGCAGGATAAGTTCAATATACCCTATCCACAACAATTGCGTTCTAATATTATTTCTAAAAATAGTGCATTATTAAATGGATTTTTACCGAGTTATTTTGACCAAATCAAAAAAGCAGTAAAGAGAGAGGACAAAGTAAGTATCAATCATAGAACCACAGAATTTTTGGCTAGTTATTTTGATATTATTTTTGCCTTAAATTATATGACACATCCAGGAGAGAAAAGACTTATCTCCATTTGTAAAAAAGAATGTAAGATATTACCTGAAAATTTTGAAGAGAATTTAAATATGTTATTTGATAATATGTTTAAGAACGCTGAAGTGTTTATTGAGATTTTAAAAGATATTATTGATAAACTCGAAATTATCATTAAAAAGAAGTAAAGAAGGAGGGATTATAGTGATAGCTAAAACAAGACAAATAACTGGTGCGGTTTCTACTACAAGTTTACCTACACTAAGGTATTTAGAGCCTGAGTATATTTATATGGCTATAACAAATGCCAGATGTGCTGATAGCGATATTTTTGTTAAGGTTGGCGATAAGGTTAAAATTGGCCAAAAGCTTGGCGTAAGAAAAGGACCATTTTTTGAACAACCTATTCACTCAACAGTTTCTGGAGAAGTGGTGGGCTTTGTCAAGAAGTTCCATCGTAGTGGAAAGTTAACAGAGTTTATACAAATTAAGAATGATAAAAAGGATGAGTGGATTAGTCCTGAAATTCCAAGAAGTGATGAGGAAATTGATCAATTAACCTTAGAGGATTTTGCAAGAATTACAAAGGATGTTTCTTTAGTTGGTTTGGGTGGTAGTTCTTTCCCAACATATATTAAGTTCCAGACCAAGGATCCAATCCACACAATATTAATTAATGGTGTTGAATGTGAGCCATATATTTCTTCAGACCATCGTATGATGCTAGAGCATCCAAGACGTGTTATCTTAGGCGCAAGCTATGCAATGAAGGCTTTTAAAGCGAAGAAGGGCTTAATTTGTATTAAGAAGAAATATCAAGATTTATATGATTGTTTAACTGCAGAGTTAACAAGATTCCCAGATTTGAATATTGAAGTATGTAGAGTTGGAAATTATTATCCACAAGGCTGGGAAATTGAAATGATTAAATCAGCTTTAGGAATCAAAGTTCCTGCAGGAGTATTACCTGCTAAGCTTGGTTTAATGGTATTTAACGTTTCTACAACAGTTGGATTATATCGTGCGATTAAATATAATCAGCCTGTTACTAAGAGAAACTATACACTTTCAGGAGACGGAATCAATATTCCTCAAAATATTCGTTTAAGAATAGGAACATCCTTAAAGGAACTAATTGATGTCTGTGGTGGATATAAGGGTGATGAAAATAAAGTTCTTATTATGGGTGGACCTATGATGGGAGCCAACCTTGTAAGAGATGATGCAGTTATCACTAAGACTTGTACCTCAACTATTGTTTTAAATGAACGTCCAATTCATGAGGAGCCTTGTGTAAGATGTGCGTCCTGTGTATATTCTTGTCCGGCAGGACTCCAGCCAATTCAAATTATGCAGGCGGTAAAGAACAAGGATAAGGATGCATTAAATAAGTTAAATATTAAAGCTTGTATCTTATGTGGTATGTGTTCTTACACATGTACATCTAAAATACATTTAACAGATTATTGTCGTAAGGCAAAGAGAATGGTATAGGAGGGAAAGTTATGAAGTTAGTTGCTCAAAGTGCTCCATACATTCGTAAGCCGGTATCTGTTAAGCGAATGATGCTAGATGTATTAATTGCATTAGTACCCGTACTATTATTCGCTTGTATCCAAAATGGATGGAATGGAATTTATGTTGTTTTAATCTCAGTAGCTACTATGCTTATTACAGAACTTGTTTGTCACATGTTCATTAAATGGCCTAGTGGTATGAAGATTAAAGAACTTTTCAGTAAAGAAGGATTTATTAAATTAAAAAATCAATATACAATTAATAATATTATTGCACCACTTATTTCTGCAATAATATATGCATTAATAATGCCAGTAGGCTGTAATTGGTATGTTGTACTTATTGGTGCATTATTTGGTATGCTGATTGGTAAAATGATTTTTGGTGGTTTGGGTAGTAATATATTTAACCCTGCTGCCACAGGACGTGTATTTGTGGGTGTCTGCTTTGGTTCTAAGCTTGTTTATGGCCAAGGTGGAGTCGATGTTGCAGCATCTGGTACACCACTTGCTGCAGTAAAGGAAAATCTAGGAATGGTTGGACAAGCCTTAAATGAATATAGCTTGCTAGATTTATTCTTAGGACAAATTCCAGGATCTATGGGTGAAGTTTGTTCCTTATTGATTATCATTGGTGGAATTTATTTATTCGTAAGAAGAAGTGCTGATTTAAGAGCTTGTTTATCTATGATAGGAAGCTTTGCTATCATTACACTTGTTGTAAGCATTGTGGCATATTGTGTTTGGAGTAATCAAGCACATGATACATCAATTGATGCAAACTGGAATGTATTTGATTTATTTATGTATGAAATGCTTTCTGGTGGATTGTTATTCGGTGCTGTGTTTATGATTACAGACCCTGTAACATCACCAACTACAAAGTTTGGTAGAATTGCATTTGGTGCAATGGCTGGTATTATTACAGCATTAGTTCGGTATTGTGGAGCATATCCAGAAGGTGTTGCCTTCTCTATTCTCATCGCAAATATGTTTGCACCTGCAATGGATCATTTAATGCGTGGCAAGAAGAATACCTACACTTGGAAACAACTTTTAGGCTTAGGAGTAGCTATGGTTGTCATCTGTTTAATTGTAGGCTTCTCTGTTGCTCACCAAATAAAGATATAGGAGGGTAAGAAGATGAAAAAATATACTTTAACTGCCCTTGTATTAACTTTAATTGCTGGTGTTTGTGCAGCATTGATTGCTTGTATTAATTTACTTACTGCGCCTATTATTACTAAAAATAATGAGGCAAAAAAGGCAAAGCTTTGTCAAGAAGTATTTGAGACCTATGATGCAAGCAAATCTACTACTATAACAGAAGGTTTTTCTTCTTCAAGTGTTAAAGAGGTAATTGTTGCATATGATGAAGCTGGAAACTTTCTAGGATTTATTTATACTGTAGATGGATCTAATGCCTATGGACAAATTAAATTATTATTAGGTATTACTCCTGAATCTAAACTTTCAGGTGTACGTTTTATAACAAATGGACAATCTTTCTCAAGTGAGGCAGATAAACATTTAAATACTCAGTATATAACAGATATGACAGAAACAGATGTAGATAATTTGGATTTGAAAAAATCAGATGTTACGGCAGGTGCTACTTATGCATCTAAATTAATTCGTAGTCTTGTTAAAGCTGCCTTCGATGATGCAAAAACAAGAGAAGGAGGTGCGAACTAATGGAACAGACAAAAGAAAAACCAGTAAAAGAAAAATCTAATCGACTAAAAGCTTTCTTAGCTGGTATCATTAAAGAAAATCCTGTACTTGTTGGTTTGCTTGGTATGTGTCCAACCTTGGCAACAACTAAGTCATTAGAATCAGCCTTTGGTATGGGTATTCTAGTTATTCTTACTTTAATTGGTTCAAACGTGCTTATTTCTTTACTTAGAAAGATTATTCCTTCAGAAGTAAAAATTCCTTGTTACATTGTAATTATCGCAACCTTCGTTACTATAATTAAGATGTTTGCAGAAGCATTCTTACCAGAACTATATGCTAGCTTAGGTGTATTCATTTCCCTGATCGTTGTAAATTGTATTATCCTAGGTAGAGCAGAAGCCTTTGCCTCTAAGAATGGGCCATTATTGTCTTTGTTAGATGCATTAGGTATGGGAATTGGTTTTACAATGGCTCTATGCATTATGGGTATTATTCGTGAGATATTAGGAACTGGTGGATTAACCTTTGGTGTATACTTTACATTTATTCCTTATACAAGCTTCACACCTTTATCTAATTATGCAATTAAGCTATTCGTTCTTCCTGCTGGTGGTTTCTTAACATTAGGGTGTATCTTAGCAGTGATGGCATTTTATAGAAATCATAAGGAAGAAAAGAAATTGCTAGCTGAAAAGAAAAGAATAGAAGAATTAAAAGCAAAGAAAGCAGCTGAATTAGCTGCTAAAGAAGCACAAGCAAAGGAGGACAAGTAAAATGATTTGGAATTTAATTGTTGCATTTCTATTAGCTGTTGCAAACGCAATGCTAATCAATAACGTTACACTTTCAAGATTTTACGGTGTATGTCCTTTCTTAGGTGTATCTAAAAAATCTTCATCAGCTTTAGGTATGGGTGTTGCAGTTACATTTGTTATTGTACTTGCTGCCGCAATCTGCTGGCCAATCTATCAGCTTTTAGATTTCTGTGGTATAGCCTATATGGATACAATCACTTATATCTTAGTAATTGCATCTATTGTGCAATTGGTTGAGATGTTTATTAAAAAGTTCTCACCTTCCTTATATAAATCCCTTGGTGTATATTTACCTTTAATTACTACAAACTGTGCTGTATTAGGTGTGGCTCAAGGAAACTCATCTCAAGGCTTAAGCTTTGGAATGTCTATGGCAGAAGCTATTGGTACAGGACTAGGATTTGCTTTAGTTATCTTCGTATTTTCATGTATTCGTTATCGTTTAGATGCTGCTAATGTGCCTAAGGCATTTAAGGGAATCCCTATTGCTTTAGCAACTGCAGCTCTAATGAGCTTAGCCTTCTTAGGCTTATCAGGAATGATTGGATAATATGAATCCATTTTTAGGATTAGCTATTACAATCATAGCTTGTTTAGTTGTACTATTCATTGTGTCTTATGTTTTAAACAAAAGAACACCAGTTCCTAAGGGATGTGAAAACATTAAAATCTCTGAGGAGTTTTGCTTGAATTGTACAAACACAGAATGCAAAATACATGAAAAATTAGATTTAGAAAAAATCAAAAAAGAACTAGAAACAGAAAGCGAGGATAATGAAGAATGAAAGAAGTATTTATCGCAATAGGAATATTAGCAGGATTAGGATTGCTTTTTGGATTTGGACTAGCTATAGCTGCAAAATTCTTGTATGTTAAAGTGGACACAAGAATAGAAGACATTACAGGAATCCTACCAAACGCAAACTGTGGTGCATGTGGATATCCTGGATGTGCAGGTTTTGCAGAAGCTATCGTGAATCAAACTGCTGAAAATTTAAGTCTTTGTAAACCAGGATTAAAATCTGGAAAACCAGAGGCTATCAGAAAATATTTGGATGAACATCCAAATGATGATGGATCTGTTAATCCAATCAAATTAAAATAAAAGTATTCAAAGGCTATTGATAAGTTTCAATAGCCTTTTATCTTTCATCTTAAGAAGTTGACATTGCAAATTGAATAAAATATAATCTAATTATAAAAAGAACTAGAAGAATCGGGTGTCAAATTCAGCATGAAACAAAAAGATGTAAAAGAAAATATATATAATGAAAAAAGACAACCTGCAACTGTTTTTATTGCTGTATCCGTTTTGTTATTCCTTGTTTTTGTAGGCTTTTTTTGTTGGCATACAATTAGAATGCGTAATTATGAATTGAAATATGTAAGAACACAAGGTGAGATTGTTGATGTGAAACAAGAACATAGCTCATCTGGTAGTAACCACGGAACAAATACATATTATTTTTATGTGATTTCTTACACGTATGAAGGAAAAGACTATACATTTACTGATCGAGTAGGACATCAATATATCGAGCAGGGAGCAATAGGATCATTTACAGAAATCTATGTAAATCCACAAAATCCAAGGCAGGCAGAAAAGGTAACGTCTGCAGATTTCGTTTCAATCATTAGTGCTTGCTTTTTGGCTTTTAGTTTTATTACCTATACAGCAGGAATGAATTGTTTATTAAGTATGAAAGAAAGTAATTTTAAAAAAAGGTTTTTGTTTGTATGGGGAATAGAAGTCTTACTTGGAATATCCTTCTTGTTATTGTTTTGGCTAGGTCTTCCACGAGATGGATTTGCAGAAGTATTTGTTCGCATCAAAGGTGCTAGAGGTGTAGCTGTGATATTAGGCATAGTCTTTTGTGCAACCTTGATTGATGGGATTGTCACATATAGATTATATTCTAAATATTACAAGAATTAGGACTATCTTAAAAATCCTAATTCTTTTTTGTTTTAGAAAATAGTGAAAAAATAGTGAAATTATGGTATACTATTATTAGGTGATAAAAATGATAAAAGTGGTTTTAGATAATGAGATACTGAATTCAATTTTGAAGATTGAAAAGAATAAAGATGCAATTTATCAAATAAACATACCTGTTTTCTTATCAAATAGATTTCGGAAAAACACAAAGAAAAGAAGCTCTTATGCTTCTAATAAAATCGAAGGGAATCCTTTAACATTTGATCAAGCAAATGAAATTTTAGAAGCACAAGACAGGCATTTTCTAAAACCAGAACAGGAAATCAGAAACTATTATTTAGCCTTGACATTGTTAGAAGAGAAGTTAAATAAAAAAGAACCTTTTTCTATTGAAATGATTTTAGAGGTTCAAAAGCTGATATGTTATGGAAAACCTAAAGAAAAAATTGGATTAAGAGGAGCCATGCCGCCAGGTGTGTTATTTGCTGTATGGAATCAGCAAACACATCAACCAGAATATATTCCACCTGAGTATAGTGAAGTTTTAGATTTGTTAGAGGAATTGGTTGAGTATATAAAAACCTCCACTGATCATCCTGTTTTAAAGGCAGCAGTATTACATTATCAATTGGTTACCATACATCCCTTTGAAGATGGGAATGGTAGAACAGCAAGAATATTATCCAATTATGTTCTTTCCTATTATGGTTATGGTTTTAAGGATATTGGGTCACTAGAAGAATATTTTGCTTATGATATAGAAGAATATTATACTTGCTTACAAATGGGATTGCCTGCACTCTATTATGATGGAAGAAATAATCCACCACACCCAGATATATGGATAAAATATTTTTTAAAGGTATTCTCATTATATACAAATAGAGTTTTACAAATTGCAAGTAAAGAAGTAAAGGAAGATAAACAAGTAAGAGAATCTCGCCTTTCGGCTAAAAGTAAAACATTTTTGTCTTATCTTAGAACAAATCAAATGGATGTATTTACACCCATCGATATATCTAAGAATTTAGGAGTGACCAACAGGACCATTATCAATTGGTGTACAGAGTTATCTAATAATGGGTTTTTAAAGCCTATACTTGTAAATTATAGAATCAGACATTATGAAGTAATAAAAGATAATGAGTAATTTTGTTTTGTGAATATCTGAAAAGAATTCAATTTGACTAAAGAGTAAATTGTGATATAATATCCATAGGTGATAAAAATGCTAGAACATATAAAAAAGAATTATGTGAATATTTGCATAGCCATTGTTTATACGATACTTGCTTCCTTGGTATATGGAATCTGGTCGTATTCGGCATGGCATTTATGGTATGTTACGCTTATCATTGTAATTGTTATCGTTGGCATTGGTTCTGTTATAGGATATTTTTGGATTAGAGGTGAGATTAGAAAAAATCAACCAAAAGAAGAAATGCCAGAAGAAACTATTGTCCAATAATTTCCAATTGAATTATACTTAGAATAATGGTATAATTTCAGTAATCTTAAGTGAAGAGACTAAGTAGTCTAATGAAAGATTAGATAGAGAGCTAGCGGTTGGTGGAAGCTAGTTAATCACATTAGGTGAATCTACCTCGGATAAGAAACGTATTCCTGCGTTAAAGGATTTAAGTGCTAGTGATTACTAGAATTAAGGTGGCACCACGGTTATTATCGTCCTTAGGTTTTATACTTAAGGACTTTTATTTTTAAAAAAGAGAGGGAAAGAAAATGTTAGATATTAAGTTTATTAGAGAAAATCCAGAAGTGGTAAAAGAGAATTTGAAAAAGAAATTTCAAGATGCAAAATTACATTTAGTAGATGAGGTTATTGTGTTAGATAAGGATATTCGTGCCTTAAAACTAGAGGCAGAAACCTTGAGAGCATCTAGAAATGAAATCAGTAAGCAGATTGGCTTTTATATGAAAAACAAAGAACTAGATAAAGCCGATGAAGCAAAAGCTACTGTAACGAAGAACAATGAAAGAATTGCTGAAATTGAACCTAAGCTAGAAGAACTTCAAGCAGAGTTAAATAAGAAGATGCTTGTGATTCCTCAAATTGTAGACGCAAGTGTTCCAGTAGGTAAGGATGATTCTGAAAATGTAGAAATTGAAAAATTTGGGGAGCCTGTTGTCCCTGCCTATGAAATTCCATATCATGCAGATATTATCGCAAGATTTAATGGTTTGGATAAGGATGCATCAGGTAGAACAAGTGGAAATGGCTTTTATTATCTTGTAGGAGATATTGCAAGACTACATTCTGCTATGCTAAGCTATGCAAGAGATTTTATGATTAACAAAGGATTTACATATTGTATTCCTCCATTTATGATTCGTTCTGATGTTGTTACTGGTGTTATGAGCTTTGCTGAAATGGAAAACATGATGTATAAGATTGAAGGAGAAGATTTGTATTTAATTGGAACCTCTGAGCATTCTATGATTGGACGTTTTAAAGGACAGATTGTTAAAGAAGCCGAGCTTCCTATTACACTTACTTCATATTCTCCATGCTTTAGAAAAGAAGTAGGTGCTCATGGTATTGAAGAAAGAGGAATTTATCGTGTACATCAATTTGAAAAACAAGAAATGATTGTTTTATGTAAGCCAGAAGAAAGTATGGATTGGTATAACAAGATGTGGAGTTATACCGTAGAATTCTTTAGAAGTCTAGATGTTCCTGTTCGTACCTTAGAATGTTGTACAGGAGATTTAGCTGATCTAAAGGTAAAATCCTGTGATGTAGAGGCTTGGAGTCCTAGACAACAAAAATACTTTGAGGTTGGTTCTTGTTCAACTTTAGGTGATGCACAGGCTAGACGTTTAGGCATTCGTACAAAGAATGAAAACGGAACTTATTTAGTACACACATTAAATAATACAGTTCTTGCAACACCTAGAGGTTTAATTGCAGTATTAGAAAATAATTATAATGCAGATGGAAGTGTTTCTGTACCTAAGGCCTTACAGCCTTATATGGGTGGAGTAGAAGTTTTAAAGCCAGTAAAATAAAAAGGCTCTAGTTTCCTAGAGCATTGTATCGACTTAATAAAAGGGGAGATTGTAGTTGTCGATAAAAGTAAAACTCCTTTCTGTCTTTTGACACCTATAGTATACAAGAAAAATATATAGTAATTACGAAATTAAAATGTGAAATTATGTAAAGGAAGAAGTAAATTATGTTTTTAGCAGAAGAAACAAATCCAATTGATTGGAAGGCTCTTTGGAACACTTTGTTGAATTGGTGTGCCACTACGGGAATTAAGCTTATTATAGGATTAGTTCTATTATTTATTATATTTAAAATAACAAACATTTTAACAAAAAAACTTTATAAACGTTTACAAAAAAGACAAGCCGATGAAACTCTTTCTAGAGTTGGAACACAAGTGATTCGTGTTGTAATAAAAGTGGTTTGTTTGATTTGCTTTGTAGGCTATATCGGAATTGAGACAGCCTCTATTACAGCGTTGATTGCTTCTGCAGGAGTTTCTGTTGGTTTGGCTCTACAAGGTTCTTTATCTAATTTTGCGGGTGGAATCATTATTATTGTGATGAGACCGTTTCGAATTGGAGATAAAATTACAACCAATGGAGAATCAGGAACTGTAGAAGACATTCATATGTTTTATACGGTATTAGTTACTGCAGATAATAAGGTGGTACATGTTCCTAATGGAGCACTTGCAAATAATGTTATTGTAAATACCTCTATTAAAGAAACAAGAAGAGTAGAGGTGGTTATGTCCATTGCCTATGATGCAGATTTAAATAAGGCCACAGATGTGATTAATGCTGTATGTAAGCAGAATCCACTTATTTTTACAGATCCAGCACCATTTGTAGGAATAAAAGAATATTCTAGTTCTAGTGTAGATTTGAATATTAGAGCATGGTGTAATAATAAAGATTACTGGACGATTCAAAATTATTTATTGGTTGAAATTAAAAAGGCCTTTGATGAGAATGGTATCGAAATACCATTTAACCAATTAGAGGTTGCCATAAAAAATAAGGAGCAGTTATGAAAAAAATAATCCTATCCTTCGTGATGATATTAAGTTTATTTTGTACTAGCTGCGGTTCTAAGGAAGCTCCAGCAAATATCACACTGATAGATGAGAATCAAGAAGAAACAAACTACCAAATTCATAAAACAGATCATCTAGATGAAGTAAAAGAAATTTTCAAGAATTTACATTCTGCTAAGCTTGATATGGAGTTTAATGGGGTAGCTATAGATTTTAAAACAGGACTTGAGGGAAAGATTATTGTAACCAATCAAGAGGTAAGAACTATAGATTTGGGATATACACTTGAAATTGATGCTATTACAAATTTAAAAAAATATAGAATGAATGGTTCAGTTTTGTTAACTGGCTTCACAAATACAGATTCTGCTAGTTTATCCTTTAAGACAAAGAATAAGCTTCTTTTGGAATTTATCAATGATGATGAATATGCATATTTAAAGGGAAGCTTAGAGGAAGAAAATAATCGTCTTTCTATAAAGGATAAAGTAAATATTGAAGCTTTTACAAATCAATATAAAGCATTAATATCTTCTTATATTGATTTAATGAAGTATTATAATCCTTTAGACATATTACCAGAGTATAATGAATTGATAGATACTTACCATATCACGATTTGTAAAACAACAAGAGATTCTTTTACCTTACGATTACATGTTCCTGCAAATTTGATTTTTAAAGAAATAGATACTGACTTAACGCTCGATGTTGATGTAGAAATTTCTTGTACAAATCTTTTACCAATATATATTGAATTTCAAGCGGATAATATTATTTCTATCATTTTGGAAAATGAATATGTTGAAAAATATTTATCTAGTATGGTTGAAGTAGAAAAAGCTAAGCTTAAGGTGGTTGCAAAATTGAAGTATGATTATTATACAGTATCCGAACTAGATGAAAATGAGAAAGCAGCATACAAGGAGTATTTTATAAACTAATGTCATACACGTCTTTAAAAAAATTAAATCGCATTTGTAATATTATTTTATCTTGTATAACCTTTTTGCTGACTATTCTTATATTAGCTCAATTCATCTATGTTCATCAATTGTATTACTTTATTATTGCATTCTTAATTCATTTAGGATTGGTATTTACTTATCATAGTCTTATACAGCATATCTATAAAAAAAGAGGATACGTGCTTCATAAGAAAAACGATGAATTTAAAATCATATGGCTCGTTATTTTTATTCTTAGGATATTGTCCTGTTGTATCATTCTTTCTATGATTCATTTGGGAAATTTGTTTGAGGTAGAAGAGGTTGCCTTAGCTGGGGATCCTTTTTCTATTACGTATATGGTATTTGTATTTCTTTTGCTTTTCTTAGAATTTTTCTCGATCTTTGTAAGCTTTGTAGAAAAATCAGAAGAGAAAGAATAAACATTTAATTTAAAACTTCCAATATAAAAATTTAATGTCATGCAAAAAAATCGTATTCCCGTAATATCCTTTCATGAAGATTATAAAAGAGAAGAGGAAACCGAATGAAAACGTATTGTGTACATTGTGAAAAAGAAGTAAATGTTTGTGTTGAAGAAAAAGAGTTTGAGTTGTGTTTAGAAAATAAAGAGTTGAAATATCTAGGGAAGGTGGCTAAATGCGCAAGTTGTGGGGAAGAAATTCTTATTGATGAGGTTGAAGACTATAATCAACAAGAATTTGAAAAGGCTTATAAAGAAGCGAATAGCATAATTGATGTATCTGAAATCAAAGAAATAATAGATATGTATCGAATCGGGAAGCGTCCACTATCTATTGTGCTAGAATTAGGAGAACTTACAATGACAAGATATTTGGATGGCTACATTCCCTCTCCTAAAAATTCTGAGTTTTTGAAAAAAATAAAAAAGAATCCAGAAGAATATTACAATCTTTTAAACAAAAATAAAGATAAAATAACAGCGGTGGCCTATAAAAAATCAAAACACGCTGTAGAAAAACTGTTGAATATAAATGAGAATGATCCGCTATTAGAAGATGTGGCAGAATATATTTTAATGCATAATTTAGAAACCACACCACTTGTTTTACAGAAACTATTATATTATGTGGAAGTTCTTTACAGCATGTTTTATGGGAAACCATTATTCAAAAGTGAGTGTAGAGCATGGACACATGGACCAGTATACGCAAGAATTTATTACATTTTCAAGGATTTTGGTAAAGATCCAATAACATTAGAAGAATATAATAATCGATTAAGTTCAGAACTTATTTCGTTGGTGGATAGTGTAATTAAATGTTTTGGATGCTATAGCGGAAATGTTTTATCTTTTTTTACACATAAGGAAGAACCTTGGAAAAATGCCAGAGAAAATGAATTAGAATGTATTGATAAAAATGAAATATTAGATTTTGCATTAGAAATTAAGAAAAATTATAAGATAGAAAAGGAAACGGATTTTCATTTCTATAGCGATGCAATGTTTAAAAAATATCAGGAATTTTGTATGTTATAACAAAAACTGTTTTTTCAATATAAGAGTTAAAGAATAAAGGAACCTTAAGTTTTTATAAGTAGAAAATGCTATAAAGAATTCAAGGTTTTTTGTTGTATAAATTAGAAATTGAAGTTATAAAAACCTCTTGACATTATCCTTGAAATTTTATAAAATATTTATTGGTACATTTTTAAAGCAATTATCCACGATTGCCCTATATTATGAATATAATTTAGGAGGAAAAAACAATGAATAATACATTCATGGCAAACAATCAAACTGTACAACATGGTTGGTATGTTGTAGATGCAGCTGGTTTAACATTAGGACGTTTAGCAACTGTAGTAGCTTCTCTATTAAGAGGTAAGCACAAACCAATTTATACTCCACATGTAAACTGCGGAGATAATGTCATCGTTATTAACGCTGACAAAGTCGTATTAACTGGTCATAAGTGGCAAGATAAGCTTTATCACAATCACTCTGAGTACAATGGTGGTTTAAGAACACTTACTGCTGAGACTGTGATGGCAAAGTATCCTACTAGAATGGTAGAGCATGCAATTTATGGCATGCTTCCACATACTAAGCTAGGAGATCAAATGAGAAAGCAATTGTATGTGTATGCATCAGCTACACATCCACATGCTGCACAAAAACCAGTAGAATTCGTAGTAAAGGCATAATAGGAGGAAAAGGTTAATGGCAAAGAATTTAGTTCAATATCATGGAACAGGTCGTCGTAAGAGTTCAGTTGCTAGAGTATATTTACGCTCAGGTAAAGGAACTATTACAATTAATGGTCGTTCATTTGAGGAATATATTCCTTCAGCAGCAATTCGTCTAGATGTACTACAACCACTTGAGGCTACAGAAACAACTAATAAGTTTGATGTTTTAGTTAACGTTTATGGTGGAGGCTTAACAGGTCAAGCAGGAGCTATCCGTTTAGGTATTGCTCGTGCATTAATGGAAGTTAATCCAGAGTATCGTGCCATCTTAAAACCTGCAGGCTTAATTACACGTGATTCACGTTGTAAAGAGCGTAAGAAGTATGGTTTAAAGAAAGCAAGACGTGCTCCACAATTCTCAAAGCGTTAATTTTGCATATTGGAAATTGTATAAAAATAGGAAAAGTCCCAAAATTTCTCGGTTTGGGACTTTTTGTTTTGTCAAAATTGATTTTTTATAATCAGATCATTTGTAGTTAATTCATAAATTTCTTCGGCTACATCACTCAAAAATTTTCTATCATGTGAAACTGCAATGATGGCTCCATTATAATTTTTTAAAATGCCACGAATCACAGGATTAGATAAAGGGGATAGATTTCTAGTGGGCTCATCTAATAACAAGACATTGTATTCTAATAGGATCATTTTCATTAAGAAAAGCTTAGCCTTTTGGCCACCAGATAAATCTTGTATTTTGTTTTCCATTTCAAAGGCTTGATAATTCATTGCTGCTAAACAGGACATTATTTTACTTTTGATATCTTTATCATAACCCATAAAGGTTTGTAAATACGCAACAGGCGTAAGATTTAATTCAAGCTCATCCTCGTAGTTTTGAGGCATATATCCTAGCTTTATATCTATTCTATCTTTTAATTGTTGATAGATGTGGCGGATGAGTGTAGTTTTACCACATCCATTTTTCCCAATAATACAAATATGCTTTGGACCCACGATTTTAAGATGAATAGAAGAGGTAAGAATTCGATTCTCTATAGCTAAAGTAAAGTTGTTCAGTTCAAGTAGCGTTTTCCCGTTTGGAAATGCCACATTAGGATTAAAGAAAACATTAATTGCTTCTTCAGGTTGTGCGTAATCTACAACAGGCATTTTCTCTAGTTTCTTTTCCATAGCCTTTACATTCTTCATTTTCTTGGCAAGAACACGTCCCCATTCAGGCGCTCTAACCGCTCTATCTAAATCATTCTCAACAAGAAGGTGTTGATGCATTAGGTTTTGTCTTTTTTCTTCCTTTTCCTTTCTTGTGCGATAAGCATCTTTATTTTGTTGAATAAGGGATCTTGATCTTAAATCAATATATGAAGAATAATCTGCTTTCAGATATGTAAATTTCATTTCAGTTTTTCTTTTAATCTGTTCTAGGTGCAGAATGGTATTTGCAGTATTTGCTAGAAGTTCCTCATCATGACTGACATAGATGATAGGAGTAGAAGTTGTTTTTATAAAGTTTTCTAGAAGTAGAATGGTATCTAAATCAATATCATTTGTTGGTTCATCTAATAAGATAAGCTCAGGTTCATGAATTAAAATTTTTATGAGTTGTAATTTTATCTTTTCGCCACCAGATAAAGTATTTATGATTTGATTTTCGGATAATATGCTAAGATTTAAATTATAGGTTTTAAAAAACGTCTCTATTTGATATAGCTTATTATATAATTCATAATAGGGGTCTTCGCCTATAGTAGGCGTAAGTATATAATCCAAAGCCCCATAGGAATACCAAGCAGTATTTAAGGATTGTTCTAAGTAACCAATTTGTTCTTTAGATATATCCTTAACCCCGCTAAAATAACAATAGCTTTCTATTAATTTTTCATCATAAACGTATTTTAAAAGAGTGGATTTACCATTGCCCTCTTCACCAATAATTGCTAATTTATCATTAGGATTTAAAGTAAAGGTCAAATTCTTTACAATTTTCCTTCCGCTTTTTAATTCCAATGTTATATCATTTAATTTCATATACAAAACACCTCATTTCGATGAGACGTTTTTAAATCTATAATTTTTTAGCATATATTGGCTTTAGAATTTCATTGTAAATCAGCACCCCTTTCTATTGATTTAATTATAGTATAGAATTGATTAAATTTCAATAGATTTTAAGCTTGTAAAGTTGGTAATATATGTAGATAAAACCTTAAAATCATGCTATAATTGTAATAAAGTTTATTCCATAAGGGGTGAAGTCATGAAAAAAATATTGAATAGAAATATAATCATCGGTTTAAGCTCTATAGGATTGTTTTTCATTCTTTTAATTCTATTGCTAACTGTAGATAGAAAAGGGAATGTAGAAGGTCAAATCGGATTATATGGATTGAATAAAACATTTTTAGTAAATCAATATAAAGAAAGCTGGGATGGCCTTTCAGATGTTATATTATATATAAGCTTAGGCTTTTTGGTAGGACTTGCTATATATGGTTTATATCAAGTATCGAACAAGAAGAATTTATTAAAAGTAGATAAGGATATTTTATTTGTAGGTTGTGGAATTTTGATTATTATTTTTTTCTGGATTCTATTTGATAAAATCTTGATTATAAACTATAGGCCAATATTAGTCAAAATGGAAGCAGAAGCCTCCTTCCCATCTACGCATGTTATGTTATCAACCTTTATACTATTATCCAGTGGATATTGTATAACTAAAAGAGAATCCAAAAACCTTATTCATACCATATTGGGTTATGCAGGCTTTTCTAGTTTAGTATTTATATGTGTATTAGGCAGAATCTTATCATCAATGCACTGGATAACAGATTGTTTAGGTGGATTTTTAATTGGCTTCGGATTATTTAGCTTAATGATTGGGTTAGATAAGTTCTTTGCAAACAAAGCACATTGATTTAATAGTGTTTTCTCTTGCTGGGGGATATGAGATTGTTGGGAAGTATAAAAACGAAATCAATCATTACAAAGAATATAAGAATTAAAGGGCTATCTATATAGCCTTTTTTCATTTAAGAAGAAAAAATACTTTTCTTTTTCTTGGTTCTTTAGTATAATACACTTATGTTCACAAAGTGAACAAAAGAGGAGGAACTATGAAAGAGGAATTAATTCAAAGCTGGATTGAGCTTACAGCAATTATAAAAAACAATCGTGTTACAAAGCGTGTAAGCTACAATGAGGCAATCATTTTAAATTATGCATATCATGCCTATTTGAAAAATGAAGGCTTGTATATGCAGGAAATCATTAAGAAAACAAGGATGTTGAAATCCTTATGTAACAGAACAATAAATCTTTTAATGGATAAGGATTTTTTAAGAAGAGAATTAGATGGCAATCAAGTGGTTGTCTATTTAAATCCTGATAAAGTAAAGGAGTATTTAGAAATTCATAAAGAGACCTTTATGTATTTGGAGCCAGTATTTGATGTATTAGATGAAAAGGATCAACAAGACTTTATAAGAATATCACAAAAGATATCAAGGAGATTATCATGAATCTATTTAAGAAAATATATTGTAGAAGCTTTCAGCTTGTGATGAAAATAGCTATTCCTTTTTTACCTTATCGAACACCTAAAATATTAAGTACATTAGAAGATATTATCCCAATATTGAAAAGTAAGAAAATCAAACACATTTGTATTATTACAGATCAGGGGATTCAAAGGAATCATTTATTAGACGATTTTTATAAAATATTAGTGGATAATGAAATTTTCTATTCCGCATATGATAAAACTATACCTAATCCAACAATTGATCAAGTGGAAGAAGCGAGAACACTTTATTTAGAGGAACATTGTCAGGCTATAGTTGCTGTGGGTGGTGGAAGCCCTATGGATTTAGCTAAGGCTATGGGAGCTAGAATTGTACGTCCTAAAAAATCTGTAAAAAAGATGAAAGGATTACTTCATGTAAGAAAGAAGCTGCCACTACTTTTTGCCGTACCAACTACAGCAGGCACAGGAAGTGAAACAACTCTTGCTGCTGTTATTGTAGATAGCCAGACACATCATAAATATCCAATTAATGATTTCTCATTAATTCCTAAGTATGCTGTCTTAGATTATCATATGACATTGTCGTTACCACAATCTATTACATCAACAACAGGCATGGATGCCTTAACTCATGCAGTAGAAGCTTTCATTGGTAAATCTAGAACACCTCAAACAAAGAAGATGTCTATCGAGGCTGTCCGCTTGATTCATAAGCATTTACTAAATTGTTATTTCCATCCTGAAAGTGCTGAAGATAGAAGAGGTATGCTTTATGCTGCTCATTATGCAGGGATTGCCTTTACCAAAAGCTATGTAGGCTATATTCATGCCATTGCACATTCCTTGGGTGGTCAATATCATTTACCACATGGTCTTGCAAATGCGATTCTACTTCCTATTATTTTAGAAGAATATGGACATAAGATATATAAGCGTTTATCTGTTCTAGCAAAAAAATGTAATATTGCAGAAGTCAAGGATTCTAAAGAGGTAGCTGCTAAAAAGTTTATTGCCTGGATTTATGAAATGAATGAAACTATGAATATTCCAAAAAAAGTTCCAGGAATCATAGAAAGTGATATTGATCAAATGGCAACTTACGCAAACCAAGAGGGAAATCCACTTTACCCAGTTCCAGTTTTAATGGGGAAAAAAGAATTAGTAAAATTATATTATAAGGTGAAAGAATAATGGAAATAGAAACATTAATAAAGAGACAAAAAGAATTTTTTGAACAAGGGAAAACCTTAAGCTATAAAACAAGAAAAAATTTCTTACGAGAGTTTAGAAAAGCGATTTTAAAATATGAGCCTAAGCTATATCAAGCTTTATATAAGGATTTAAATAAATCTGAAACAGAAAGCTTTATGTGTGAAATTGGTTTAGTTTTAAGTGATTTAAACTATCAAATCAAACATTTAAAAAAGAATATGAAGAAGAAACACAAGAAAACACCTTTAGCTCAGTTTAAAGGGAAGAGCTATATAGAACCATCTCCTTATGGAAATACACTTGTGATTGCTCCCTGGAATTACCCTATCCTATTATCCTTAGAGCCTTTTGTTGGAGCAATAGCTGCTGGAAATACAGTTATCCTAAAACCATCAGAATATTCTATAGAAACAAGCGCTGTTTTAAAGGAATTAATTTCTGAAGTATTTCCAGAAGAATATGCATCAGTAGTGTTAGGTGATGCATCAGTAGCTGCTAAGCTGCTTGATAATGAATTTGATTATATCTTCTTCACGGGAGGAACCAAAATTGGTCAAAAGGTAGCCTTGGCTGCCAGCAAGTATCTAACACCTATGACATTAGAACTAGGTGGGAAAAGTCCAGTTATTGTAGATAGTACGGCAAAGATAAATCTAGCCGCAAAGAGAATTGTCTTTGGTAAATTTTTAAATGCTGGGCAAACCTGTGTGGCTCCTGACTATGTCTTAGTTCATGAATCTAAAAAAGAAGAATTAATTCAAGCTTTAACAAACTGGATTAAAAAGCTTTATCCCAATAGTTTAGAGAATTCTAACTATGTAAAAATGATTAATGAGCATCATTATAATCGAGTTTTAAGTTATATTCAAACTGCTAATCAAATAATTTATGGTGGTAATTCTTCACTAGATTCTTTAAAAATAGAACCTACATTATTAAACTCTAGCTTAGATGAAGAAGTAATGCAGGAGGAAATCTTCGGCCCTGTATTGCCAATTTTAACCTATAAAACAAATGAAGATTTATTAAGTACTATCCGTAAGCATCCTAATCCATTGGCACTATATATTTTTTCAACTAATAAGAAAAATATCAACTGGATTACCTCACACGTTCAATTTGGTGGTGGTTGTGTTAATGATACTATCATTCACTTAGCTACAAATGAATTACCATTTGGAGGTGTACGTCAATCTGGTATAGGTAGCTATCACGGGAAGAAGAGTTTTGAAACCTTCAGTCATTATAAATCTATTTTATCTAAAGCCAACTGGATTGATTTACCTATACGATATACTCCATACACAAAGAAGAAAAGAAAACTGATTCAATTTTTTATGAAATAATAAATAAAGTCGCTATTTTTTGAAGTGGTAAGATGTTTGTAGACACTAAAAACTATATTAGTGTTTATAAACATCTTTTTTCATTTTATTTAATAATTTTTTCTATAAATCGACTTTAATCTAATAATAAAAACCTAAAATTCATATTAGAATTGTCGAAGTATAGAATAATTAGTAGAAAATAAGGGAGAATCTTAAAACTGGATTTGACAAAGATTTATAAAGGTGAAATTCTTTATGAGATATTTCATTCAGTCTATAATATTCTAATGTTAACTTAGATATTATTTTTCTTTACAAGTTGTAGGAGTCAATGCTACAATAAATAGTAGTATTCGTCTTTGTTTTACAAAATTCTTACATATCTTTTACGATATCTTAAATTGTTTTTTGTAAAATAATAGAAGTGGTTAGGGGTTGATTCTATGACGAAGATAAAGTATTTCATACCAAGTATGCTGGGATTAAATATTTCCATACTAGGGCTGATTATATATGTTGTTATATCGAAAGAGGTAATTCCATTAACATGTGTACAAATCCTTATTGTACCAATACTCTTATTGCTGCTACAAGTATTGAATATGACAAAGAAAATACGCATTCCCTTAGTATTTCACTATTTACTTTTGATTCATTTGGTAATGGCTTTAGTTTTAGGAAGTGGCATGGGGTATTATGATGAATTTGCTTGTTGGGATATGATTCTTCATGGGTACTTTGGTTTTGTTTGTAGTACATTTGTTTTTATCATCCTACTGAATTATGGTTGTGAAAAGATAAATCCGATTTTATTCTTTGCTATTATTTTCTTTGTTACTATGGGAGTGGCTGGTTTATGGGAAATCTATGAGTTTATTATGGATAGGCTTCTAAATGGCGATGCCCAAAGAGTTCAAGAATCCATTGCCCAGGGACATACACCTGTTTATGATACTATGATGGATATGATCATAGCTATTGCTGGAATTGTTGGATTTTATATAGCTGTTGGAATAGATAAGTTATATAAATATAGAGGTATAAAATATATTTATAAAGAAATAAAAAAATAAAGAAAAAAGACTAAATTTCGAATAAAATCTAGTCTTTTCTTTCATAAATCTTTAAAATCATTCGCACGCCTTGTAAATACTTGACGAAATTTGTAAAATTTTGACTGGGACGTGAGTAAATTGGAAAAGAGATGATGTATATATAAATTCATTCTTGGATAAAGAATGAAAAATTTCCACCTCCCAAAGAAGGGAGGTGTTTTAAATGTTTAGAACGAAGAGTTTATTAGATTTTGATTTTATTCTCTCTGAAGAGGAAAAACGATTAGTAGAGAATATTAAACATAGAATTTATGATTTTTATTATATTAAAGATTTAAAAGAAAATACTACAATACATCAAAATATTTTTTATTATCTATATCTTACAAAAGAATATTATAGTCTAGAAGCAATAGCAAGCTTTATATTTATGGAATCAAAAACAATTTATAGATTTAAAAAATCTACAGAAGATATTCTTTTTAAATTAATTAAAAATGAAAATCAGTATGCTGCTTTAAATAAATATTTAAAATAATAAGCATATTTTATCCCGTTAGACAAGGACATTTTTTGGTATGGTCTCAAAAAGAAGAATGCTATAAAATGAATTTGTATTAGTTAACTACTAATGAAGATAAAATTAAAAATCAAGGAGAAAGCAATGAAAGTAGATTTACGAAAAAGAAGGAATCAAAAATTAAAAAAACTTACAAAAACAGATGAATTTGGAAATGAAATAATAGGAGAACCCCTATATGTCTTGTTAGAAGAGGCTGAAGGTAATGTGGTTGCTGAAGGAACTGAAATAACACCAGATGTAATTGGCAAATTGAATTGGAAAGATGATTCCGGTATAGAGTTTATTCCTTTAAACTCAAATACATTACCCTCTTCAAAAGAAGGTATCACCCAAGTTGTATGTAAATCCAATGGAGAAGTTTGGTGTATTCCGCCAACGGGTTTAAAGGAAGCTTTCCCATTAGGAAGTTCTGATTTTGACACTTTATTAAAAAAGAATAATACAAATTATAATCTTGAAAAAACATTTGAATTTTTTTCAATAAATAAGAATGCAAATTTTTTTGCAAAAGAAATGCTTATTGGTGCAATTCCAACTCGTCAAGAAAAAAATAATACGTATGAAGCAGATGGAACTTATATTGATATAAATAATACAGGAACTATAGTTATGAATATCAAGGGGATCAAAAAATACGAATTCTCAGAGACGAAAGCTTCAATGAATGCAAGTGGTGCTTCTATAGGAATTAATACTAAGGGTGAAATCAAATTAGAGGCCACAGGCACAGAGTCAGGTATAAAGTTAAAAGGGCCTTTCCTCAGTATTTCCTCTAATAACACAAAAATTGAAGAGGCCGACAATTTGACTAAGTTCAATTGTCATAGTGATTTGCAAGATGCTTCTTATGGTAATCATAACTTTAGACTTCAATTTTACTCAGATTATGTTAGATTACAAGATGTAAGTGATAAAAAAAATGGTAAGAAAATTTTCCAAATTGATAAAGATGGTACTATCCGTATAAATGATGTAATTATTCCTGTTACACATCCAAAGGGATTTGACAAAAGAGAACTTTCTGCTACATGGGGCAATATAGGAAAAAAGGGTACATATGTAACCGATTGGAAAACAGCAACAGGTGGCGAGATTCAATTTAGAGAACAAAATGGTCAACTTTATGTCGGAATAGATGGTTGTTTCTATCAAAATGATGGTCAGTATGAAGTAATAGATGAAAATACAGTAAATTCATATATACAATCTTTTTTTGAAAACAATTTTGGATCGTATCTAAATAGAAATTTCCAATCAGAATTAGATAGACATTTTGAGAATATGTATAAAGAATGTGTAACGAAATATTTCCAAACAGAATTAAATAAATACTTTGAGGATGAGTTTAAAAGATATTTTGAAAAGTACGCAAATAAAACTTTACTATATTCAGGTTGTGATACTGCAATATATTATAATCTTTCTGGTAGCTCTAAACTTTATCAAATAGAATTTTCGTCTTCTGTAAATGATTCAAAGAAATCAATTTTATTCCGAGGTAACGAAATTGGAACTGATCAAGTCAAACTAGTTGATGGTACAGATGGAAGTTATTATAAAATTATTCAAAATGATGGTGATGACCAATATGATGCTTCTATAGAAGTGTTAAAATTTAATTCGAATGGTCAATCTGATGGCAATCAATATATTCGTACATTGTATGAATTTTAGGAAAGAGGTAAACATATGCAAATTAATATTAAATTAAAAAATGATGTTATTGTGGGATATAGAACTTTCCCAATAGATTTAAATGAAGAATACGTTGAAGTAGAGAATATTCCTTTAGATATATTATCTGGGGACTACACTTGTAGAGAACATAAATTATGTAAGAAAAACTCTTTGGTAGGAACTAATGATATGAAGAAGACCTATGAAAAGGACAGCTTAGAACAAGCATTCAATCAGTATAAAAATGATGTTTTTTATGGTAAAGTTATAGTAGATAAAGATGTTCATCAAAAAGTTTTATTATGGCATGATGAGTTAGAGAATTCTGTAGGTGATAGTTTATCTAATCCACCTAAAGAAATCTTAGCTTATATGGGAGAAGAAAAATGAATTTAGAAGTATTTCTTTCACTTTTAGGAACTATATTAGGCTTTATGATAAGTGTTTTCACCTTAATTCTTAAGCTTAGTAAAAATAAAAAAGTTCGAAAAACCGCTGAGCAGATGCTAAAGATTACAAATGAAATATCTCGATTAATGATAGAAGCTGAACAGTTTAAAAACTATACTGGCGATGAAAAGAAAAATTATGTTTTAACTAAAATAAATCAATATTCTATAGATAATAAGATTCCCTTTTCTTCCGATACTATTTCTGAAAAATTAGAAGAAATGATTGAGTTAACAAAAAATGTGAATGCTAAAGAAAACAGGAAGGACTGGTTATAATATGAAAAAGAAAATACTAACCTATCCTACCAGCCAAAGAGGTAAGCTTAACTTAAATTTAAATGAAAACAGATTAAATTTTTTTCATTTAGATTTTAATAGTACGAACGGAAACATTCCTATTTCAATTTCACATGTTTATCAGAATAACGGAATAGACAAAGGATATGGGAAAGGCTTTAATATAAATTTAGATCAAACCATATCTAAAATATTTGATACATCAAAGTATGTGCTTACTTTAGCTGATGGTAGTGAAGAAATCTTTGAAGAGGTTTATTATTATAAAGATGAAAATGATAAAAAAATCTATAAAACAGATATAGGGACAAAGTTTAAAAGAAGGGATATAACTTTATCCTTAGATGGCACTTTGAAGTATAATGATCATTTAATTTATGTCGATTTAAAAACAGACACGGGTTTCACTTTAAGAAGCGATTATAAAGATTTTATTGATAGCGATAAAATAGAATTAAGACATGAGGATTTGGTTTCTTTAACAGAGGAAATTAGGCAGCTCGAAGGAAGCATTGAAGATTTAGAATATAATCGAAACGAATACGCTCGACTTAGTAATACAAAATATCTTGCTATGATAAAAGCCCAAGATGAATTAGAAAGTCTTTCTAAGGACATTAATGATAGCGAGGTTTTGCAGTACAAGGAAGACGAGGATCTTAACACGCAATATTACAACAAGAAGAGTGAATATCAAGACTTAGCAAAGAAAGAACCTATTGAAACCTTTGGAGTCACTACAAGAGAAGAATTTGATCAGGGAAATTTAGTTACAGTCTATACACCTGGTATGGTTTTGAAATATATGCCAACAAACTATTCAGCAAGAGTAGCAGAATCCGAGAAGAGATATGATTATTATTTTGAAAAAATCCAGGATAATAATAGCAGATATGATCTCCTAACTGATTCTGCCAAAAAAGCAGAGTATTATGAGCAACAATATACTTTTGAAATAGATAAGATTAATCAAGAATTGGAAGTTCTTAGTAAAGAACTAGAGGAGAAGAATCGAAAGAATCAAGCTGCATTATATGAATTAAAAGAAAAATATAATAAAAAGAATACAGTTTATTTAAATGCAAAAAAAGACTATGAAGATGAGTATAATAAGACTTTAAGTGAATACTATAAAAAACTAGATACTAGAGCATTTATTCAAATTAGAAGTTATAAAAATCTAAAGGCCTCTAAGGAATATCAAAGGAAAGAACTTATAAAGCAGATTCCAGAATTGTTTTTATACAAGGAGGATGGGGTGGTTTATGGATATAATACATTTGGAAAACTGTGTTATATATTTGATGCCTATGAGAATCATGCAACAATTTATTATAATGACAGAAATCAATTAAAAGAAATTCTTTATTCTAACAATCAAAAAATTGAATTCATATATAACGGCAAAAACCAATTAATAAGGATAATAGATGAAAAAGATAATTACATTGATTATGAGTATGAAGGAGACTTTCTAAAGAAAATCTGTTATCAAAACAAAGATGTTTTTACATTAAATTATTCTGAAGAAAATTTAGTAGATATTATTGATATTGACTCAATAGGATATAAATTGGATTATACGAATGATCTTTTATCTGGTTTGAAATTGATTTCTTTTGAAACAAATAAAATAGATGAAGATTTATCATTTTCTTATTTGGAGAACCAAGTCACTATTACAGACAATATGAATGGGCTACAAACCAATTATTTATTTGATGAATCAAACTCATTAACTACAGAGTATATTGTAAAAGAGGGCGAGATAGACGAGATTGCTACATATGAGTATGAATCTGATCATTGCAGTTTTAGTATGCATACAAATAAAAAACACAGACAATTATTTTCTTTAGGGAATGATTCGATGTTAGGAATTCGCACATATAAAGGCTTACGTCCGAATTCATATTCCTCGGATTATATGCTTTATGCTCTTGTAGAAGCAGATAGTTTGAATACTATAAGAAAAGGAAGAAAAACAGCTTATTGTAGTCATGAAGAAAGTGATTCAAATGTCTATTTTGAATTACGGTGTGAATTAACATATGATAATTATAAAAAGACATATTATTCTTCTTTTAATCCAAGTATAAAAGGGAAGCAATTTTTAGCTCTGCCGATTACATTTGATGAAGATAGTCAAGGAAATGTTTTAATTCCCAAAGACATAGTATCATTTATGGATTATAGAAATAATAATGAAAAATGCATGATCCACAAAATAGCTTTAGTTCAAGGAGATTATATCTATTGTGAATACGATGAAGCTCATCATAAAATACATGAATCTTTTAGTGAAACTTGCACTATTCAAGCTGAATTATTTGAAAAGAAACAAAAGATGGTTCAAAAGAATGAAATAGATTATTCCTATAATTCAAAGGATCTTCTTGAAGAGGAAACACTTAAAACGAGAACACTTATATACGATAATGATGATATGATTGTTCATAATGATAAGGCAGAAGCAGTAACCTCTTATTGTTACAATAAGCAAGGGAAGCTTCTTAAAGAACAAGACTCTAATGGGAAGGTTTGTGAATATGTATATGATTCACAAGGGGCCTGTATACAAAAGAAAAACTATCATATCTCTATGCCAAATGAAGCATACATAGAAGAGGTAGAATATGACACAAACGGAGCTGTACTAAAAGAAACAAACGAATTAGGGTATAAAAAAGAGTATACTTATTTAAATGATTCTTTAGCATCTGTAACTACTCCAAATGGAAATATTTTATATACTCATTCTAGTAATAAGGCTAATGCGTTATCTGCAGAAGTGAATGGACAAAGTAATTATAATAATTGTGTTTATGAAAAAGGTAGATTGATCGAATATCAAGCAGAAGGTATGAATTACCGGTATACTTATGATGAATTTGGAAGGGAAAAGGAGCTCTTTATCAATGATAAACTTTATTGCAGTTTTTCTTTAGAAAAATCAGGGACTACCATTTCTTATACTACTCTTTTTAATGATAATACAGGGTATAGAAAGACAACAGATCAATATGGTAAAACACTAGAAGTAGGAAAAATTTCTCATAATCAATATTGTCCTTGTATTACTTATAGTTATGATAGAAGTGATAGAATGTATCAAGAAGTACATCATCTAGAACAAACGGAAGTAATTGGTTATAATTATATAGATGACACTTTAGTTGCCTCTGCAACAAAAGATTATACTAAATATTTCAATCAAGAACTGCATAACTCAAATATTATTTATAAAATGGGTGATATATTCTATGGTAACAAAACTACTTGCGATGATTTTGCTAAAGCAATAAAATATAGTTATAGTGTGAACGATACTGTTTCATTTGAAGAAAACTATACTTATGATAAATTAGATAGAATAAAAGAAGTAGATAACACTATAATTAAAAATAAATATACCTATCTCTCTAAAAACGGAAGAACAACCAATTTAATATCCTCCTTACAAAAGAATATCAAAGATGTACAACAAAGATATAACTACACTTATGATAAAGAAGGTAACATCACACATAAAAAGGAAAATCATAAATCTACCAGATATATTTATGATAATTTAAATAGACTCATAAGAGAAGATAATGAAGAATACAATCAAACTATATTATATTCTTATGATTCCAATGGAAATATACAAACTAAAGAAATATACGATTATACCCAAACAGATAACCTTGAAAATAAATCTATCATAGAGTATAATTATAATGATTTCAATGACTATTTAACAAAATTTAATGGGAGAGAAATCAAGTATGATTCTTTAGGAAATCCTACTATTTATAAAGATATACCGCTTGTATGGAATCAAAGGGAACTTAAAAAATATGGGGATATAGAATATAGTTATAATATAAACCATATAAGAACTCAAAAGAAGACTTCGGATAAAGCAGTAGAATATATCTTAGATGGTACAAGAATTCTAAAAGAAAAAAGAAAATATTATCCAACCCGTCTAGAAAGCTATATAGAAGAAGGGTTATATATAGATACCTATGAAGAAGAAATAGAATATATCTATAGTAATCAAGGAATTATAGGATTTGATCACATCAAGGATGGAACTAAGAAAAGATATTACTATAATAAGAATATTTCAGGAGATATCTTAGAAATCTATGATGAGGAAAGTAATCTAGTAGGAAAGTATACATATGATGCTTATGGAAATCATAGAATACTTATCAACAAGGATGATATAGCTAATATCAATCCAATTCGATATAGATCATATTATTTTGATATAGAAACGGGTCTATATCTAGTAACTACAAGATACTACAATCCAGAATGGTGTAGATTTATCAGTCCTGACTCTATTGAGTATTTAGACCCTAGTAGCATTAATGGAATGAATCTGTATGCATACTGCTATAACAATCCTGTTAATTACGTTGATCCTGATGGACATATGCCGAAATGGTTACAGGGATTGGCTATAGGATTAGCTGTGGTAGGCGCTATTCTTGTAGTGGGTGCGATTACTGCACTAACTATGGGAGTAGGGACAACAATCATGGCAACTACTATGGCTGGTGCAGTTATACATGGTGCTGCTATAGGGACATTGATTGGTGCAGGAATTGGAGTCGTTGCTGGTGGTATAATTGGTGGTGCAACTACAAATTGGTCTGCTGAAGGCATATTAGTTGGAATGGGTATCGGCTTTGGTGGCGGAGCTATTATCGGTGCTATTGCTGGAGGAAGTGTAGGTGCATTTCAATATACGAGTGCAGTTAGTCAATGGGGTTCTGCAGGTGGTAGAACAGCGCAAGAGAATATGATTCATCATTTCAATAAGCATGTAATCGGAGATGGACATAGTTATCTTGGAAAGAATGTTATTCAATATACAAAAAATGCTAGCAACTTCTTTAAAAGCAATAGTGCTTTAATGAAATTAACTAGTAGTGGAAATTATGTTATTAGAGCATCTTTTGCTGGACATAGTGCTGGAGGTTTCTTTGATTTAGCAGGAATAATATTTTCATTTTTCTAAATATGGGAGGATAAATATGACTTATACTAATGAGGAAAAGCAAGTTGCAAAAGACTTTATTGATTGTAAGATTCCAGATTACATTTATGATTATAATGAAGAATTCAATAAAAAGCATAATTCAAATGTTGATACTATGGAATATTATGAAGCATTATTCGATTTTGCTCATTGTATTCTTGATGATATTAGTCTTGAATCTAATTTTTCAATAGCTTTAAACAATAAGGAAGTTTATTTTTTGATTAAGCAACAAAATGAAAACTTTATTGAACAGAATTTTTGTGATAAAGTAAGTGCGTTACTTGAAATTATAAAAAAATATATAGAAGTTTAAATAGAAAATTTCTTTTGAATGAAATAGTATAGGTCTTTTATAAAAAAATATATATAGGTATTAAAAAGGAAATAAAACAATTTTACATTGGACCTTAGACGATTTTAATACCAATCACGAGTTTTTGTGGTTGGTATTTTTTATGGCAGAACAATAATAAAAATTGGGTTTCCCAATTGTTTAAAATACAAAAGTGTTGCACTTTTCTTATCCTGCCAATTTTTTTGAAGATTTTGCCACAAAAAAACAACACTTTTCTTTTCATCTATTTCATTTCCAGTGAATTCAAATTGAAACTATTTCATATTTATAGTAAAATAGAAGCATAAGAGATGACTGGAGGTGTTATATATATGCGTATATTAAATGGTAAAAAAATGAAAAAAATATTTATAGTTTTCTTTTTGACTTGCTTTTTTGTTTTGTGTTCTTGCCATAAACAAGTAGAAGATCCACAAGAAAAACCACAAGAAACCTATAGTATAACATATGTCATCAACGGTCATGGAGAACAACCAGAGAATCTGATAGAACAAACGAATATACCTGACCCACTTCCAGAGTTGAGTGAAAAATGGTGGAAATTTGAGGGTTGGTATTTTGATAAAAATTTTAAAACAGAGGCAACTGCTGGAGCTGTCTTATCTAAGAATATAACCTTGTATGCAAAGTGGAGTGGAATTCTTACTGCAGTAGTCAATTATAAAATAGATAAAGAATTTGCAGGAACACTAATAGGGGAAACACATCAGGTCATAGAACGCGGAACAGACACAACACCTGTAACTGTAGTCACTAATATAGGTTATCGGTTTGTTGGTTGGATGAAAGGTGAGGGTAACTACGAAATTGAGCGTTCTGATGAAATAACTAGAGTAGATACTAATGTTCAAGATAACATAACTGCAATAGCAGTTTTTCAAGGACCTATTACTTGTTATATGGATTTTAGAGCAACACAAGGTGGTAGAGTTGAAGGACTATTATATCAGGAAGTTTTGTATGGAGGTAAAGGATTACCTGTCACTGCAATAGCTGATGAGGACTTTAGATTTGTAAGATGGAGTGATGGAGAAACTGAGGCAGAAAGAGACAATAATTGTGTCACTAATATGTGGGATTCCGTAATCAAGGCTGAATTTGAAAGATATAAGAGAAACTTTAAACTTGAGTATAATGAAGCTACATCAAATACTGAGTTAACTGAATATACTTTCTATTTAGATGATATGGAAAAAGAACAATACTTACCTATACCACAAAGAGAAGGTTATGAATTTGTTGGTTGGTATTCTGACTGGTTTCATACAGTGCAAGTAACTGATGAAACGGGGAAGATGCTAGTAGATAGGGATTGGTTTACTAATGATTATATATTTTATGACCGAACAAATCCTGATATGAAGCTATTTGCAAGATGGAAACCAATAAAAGAAGTTCCTATTTATAAAATTCTACTTATATATCTTACTGAAATACATGCCTCTTTAGAATCAACATATTATGGAACAATTCAAGTTGATTATATGATGAGTGATTTTGAAAAAAAGCGTTTTGACCTTATCGCAATAAGACTTGAAGAATACTTAGAAGCTATATTAAATGGAACAGTAGATTTTCAGGTTGATACATACTACACAAAAGAACCTGTGAATGAAAAGAGTTTCTTTAAAGGCATTACAACTCTAAATGGTAATAAATTACTCGATGATTTTGGAACAAGAACGGAAGAAGGAAGAATACCTGAAGTGAATGACATTTTAGAAGATTATGATAGTGTATTAACTTCATTCCATTTGAATGATTATGAAAATAAATTACATATTACCGCAGGCTCAGCCGGAAAAAAATATGGTGATATGCATTTAGAGTTTTTAGGAGAAGAGACAAAATATGATTTAGATTTATTTTACCCAGGAATTTATCAAGGCTGGGTTGAACGAATCAGTTTTTTCGCTCATGAATTATCTCATACTATAGAATTTCAGTTGCAGGATGAAGATTATTATGGAATCCATGAAGCTAGTGAATATTATAATAGAGTACATGGAGCACTTGGAACTGAGTTTGATTATTTATATGATTACTTAAGAAATGAGTTTAATGTTGGTGATAGAAATGTTGGTATTCCCTATGAATTCTGGACAGGGGAATACGAAAGAAAATAGTCTTTAATTTAATATACTAATCCAACTTGAAAGAGTTGGATTTTTTCTTTATAAAAAACAAAAAAGATTTCCGTTAGGACACCCATTGTCCCAACGGCTTATATATAATGCTCTCAAAAGGAGGACATTATATATAGAGGAAAAAGAAATAGAATTTAAAAAGCAAACTTCAGTTGTTCAAGAGAAATCATCTAAATTAATAGTATTAGAAGCCTTTAAAGGAAAAAGGACATTGAATGAAATTCTAGAAAAGATGATTTTAGAAGAAGAGAAAAAATAAGACAAAGAATGGACTAAAGATATTTATGTATGGTATAATGATAATGTCTAAGGTCCATTTGTTTTTTATGGAGGAAAAAACAAGTGGAATTATACAAAACAGCAATATATTGTCGTTTATCTCAAGACGACAAAATGGAAGGTGATTCATCAAGTATTCAAACCCAAAAAATGATGTTAGAAAACTATGCAAATGAAAATGGATATATCATAAATGATTTTTATGTAGATGATGGTTATTCTGGATTAAACTTCAATCGACCTGCGTTTCAAAGAATGCTAAATGATATAGATGAAGGAAAGATTAATCTAGTTCTTACAAAGGATTTATCTAGATTAGGTAGAGATTACATTATGACAGGCTATTATACAGAGATTTATTTTAGTGATAAAGGAGTAAGGTATATAGCCGTAAATGATGGGATAGATACAAATAAGGATAATAATGATATAGCTCCATTTAAAAACATCTTAAATGATATGTATGCCAAAGACATCTCAAGAAAAATTAAATCAGCCAAACGTCAAAGAATGTATAAAGGAATGTTTGTAGCTTCACAAGCTCCATATGGATATAAACCAAATCCACTCAATAAGAATCAGCTTATTATTGATGAGGAGGCAAGTAAGGTGGTTAAAGAAATATTTCGACTGGCGTTAACAAACATTGGTGTAGTAAAGATTGTAAGAGAATTAAACAATCGTAAAATTAAATCACCAAGTGTCTATAAAGCTGAATCAGGAGACATACGATTCATCAAGCTTGTAGAAACAAGAAAACGGCTATACAAGAACTATGACATAGAAAACTGGAACACAGTAACTGTTGGCAAGATATTAAGAGATATTGTCTATATAGGAGATATGGAAAATCATAAGTTTGAGGTTAAGAACTATAAAACGAAACGACTTACCAAAGTACCTAAAGAGGAGCATATCATTGTAAGAAACACACATGAAGCTATTATAGAGTATGAGGATTTCTACAAGGTTCAAGATCTAATTAAGAACAGACAAAGACCTTGTAAGTATGATTTTCAAAATCTATTTAAAGGTATTGTGAAGTGTGAGAATTGTGGAAGAACTTTAACCATTGCCTATCACAAAAGAAGAAATGGGAACAAAGTATATGAATTAAGATGTATGGGGATATGTCTATCTATTATTATGGATACGAAACTTGATAATCAGGCTTTTGAGAAAATGGATGTTTACAATCTTCCATATTGTGTAGTACTAAATCCAAAAACCATAGACGATATTTATCAGTTTTCTTATGTTGGGAAAGCCATACAAATCCCAAGGTTTACAACCAACTACTTTAAATTTAGTTTAGAAAAAGGGCAATATGGTTTTTATGCAAATAGATTAGGAACAGGAAATGGTTTTTCTTATGGTTCACAAATGGATATAAAGTTATATAATGAAAATCAAGAAGAAGTTTCTGTGGGGATGGGAATAAAGTCTAATCCTTATGCAAATGATTTTCCTCAAAAGACATTTTATATTAATAAATCAGGAATCTATTATTTATGCGTTAAGTCTAAGGATTCTGAAGATACTGAAGTTCGTTTGAATCAATTGGATTATGAAACTATAGGATTTGAAAGTGTTCAAGAATTTATTTCAGGAAAAGGAATCATAGAAGGAGAATATGATTTTGATCTTTTCACAACAAATGGTCAAAAAGGAGAAGCTATTTTATTTAAAAACACTGGCCAAAATCCAATTCCGATTTATTACAAAGATAAGAAGTCATACTCCCATTTAGAAATTATTACTGACGAGAAAGTAATAGAACTGCAAGAAGGAGAAAATAAGTTTATTATTTGTAGTGACTTTGTCTATTACACAGCACCATTTGAATATGAGTTCACTACCCAAAAATATTTATTAGAAAATGGGTATGAAGAAAATTATGAGGATTTAAAGAAGGTCACTATAGAATTCTCTGATTTAACCTATGTGATAGGGAATTCCCTTCCTAATCCTAGACTGGCTTTTGAGGTCGATAAAAAAAGCATTATTGATTTTCGGTTTCTAACAAATGTAGCTTCTCAGTCAGAAATTTGTGCCATTGTTAAAGATCTAAAAGGTAACGAATATACTCCTATTACAGGAAATATTTATGAACTAGATCCCGGAAAGTATATTGTAGAAATTGATTCCTCTTATGTTTTTGCTGAGTGTCAAGTCAAATACAATGTCACAGAAATTGAGGATAAAGAAATCGATGTGACTCTTGAAGAAGGAAATTTATCAAGTCTATCAAGTTTTCCAACTATAAAAGCTCAAAATGTTGGCAGCACTCAAAAGGTAAAATATAATTTTATCTTAAGTGAAGATACCTTAATTTCTTTTGAAATGGGTATTAAATTATTTCAAAAAGATGGAACTCCAGTTTTCTATTTTGGCCCAGAGAATTATTATAAGACAATTTATTTGCCACAAGGAGCATATTATTTTTTGATAGAAGGAGAAGGGAGTTATTATAATCCATCCAGAGAATATAAATTTGGAATTGTTGTTGATGATTTTGATACGGTCTTTACTATTGACAGAATAAAAGAAATCGAAGTGGGGCAAGAGCTGGTATTGAAAAGAGATTGGGAATATGATGTAGAGTATTTAGTTTTTCGTACCCAAGAGGACGGTCAATATCAGTTCAGTCATATTATGAGTATATATAATGAGAATTTCAGATTGATTACTGAAACTAATTTCGAGGAGTCTACCGAATTAAGAGCAGGGGTGTATTACTTAATTTTTAATCATTCTAATTTTTCAACAGAAGATAACAATGAAGTTTCAATATTAATAAAATAATAGTCAAGTAAAGATTTATTATCATAATAATAGATTTTTATATTTTAAGCATCAATTAATAGACAATCAAAAATCAAAAGAAATTAATAAGCAAATACTAACTCTAAAGTATTTGCTTTTCTTTTTGTTTAATTTTTATCAAAATCTTTTTAAAAATTCACTTTAAGAATAGTTCTTATTAAATTTTTATCAATAAAATATGACTAGTAGAAATTATAGACAATATAGGAAGTATTGTGGTAAAATAGTAAGTAGTAAGATTTACAGAATGCTTTAGGAGGAATAATGTTATGAAAAAGATTGTTTTTTTATTTGTTATTTTGTCAACTATCTTTTTGTGTTCTTGTGCGGATATGACAAGTGAGGAGAAGCTAAGACTTTATGAAGAAGCAAGCAATCATTGGGAAGAATTCTTTACAACGGATCAATTCAGCATGGTTATGGATGTAGAAATTTCTGCGAAGGAACAAGGCTCACTTCAGTTTTTGACAAAAGAAAAAGCACGAGGAGAAGCCAAGATTTGTAAAAGTCCTTTTTATTTGGAAGCCGTACAGGGTGAAGAACTCATAATCATTCAAGAGGAACAAGGCAAACTTTATAGTTATATGGTTTCATCTTCATCAAAAGGGATAAATTATTTAGAAAGAAACTATTATGGAGAAATGAATTCTATTGATAGTGTGGAAGATTCTTATTATAACGAGGACCCATTGTCAGGATTAAATGTAGAAAATATGGAGATGAGTTTTGAAGAAGACGTTTATACATTTAAAGTTAATATGTATGATTATCTTCAGAATTCAGATGATGAAAGTGTGAAAGACATCATAAGTTCTTTAGGTGCAGATGAGGACGTTTTTAAACAGTTTTGGGTAACACTTAGTATGAGTTTTTCTAAAACTACTGCGAATTTAAAAATAAAGATGGAATGCAAGTATGAAGGAATAAATATATCCATCATTATGGATACAAGTTTTGATAATCAAAAATTTGAAAGAATAGACCTTCAGAACACCCCCAATTACGTCGTATTGCATCCAGGAACTATAGAGAATGTTTATCAATTTTCTTCTGTTGGAAAAGTTATACAAATACCCAGCTTTACAACGAATTACTTTAAATTTGATTTAGAAAAAGGACAATATGGGTTTTATGCAACAACTGAATTAGGGACAGGAACAGGGAACTGGATAGATGACTGGTCAGTCCATCAATTGGAGTTAAAACTATATAATGAAAATTATGAAGAAATACCTATGGGAATGGGAATGTATCCTTATGCAACCAATTTCCCAGAAAAAACATTTTATATAAATGAACCTGGAACATATTATTTACGTGTTTGGTCAGATATTAGTGCAGATATGGATATGTGCATTAATAAACTGAACTATAATACAATAGGATTTGAAGATACACAAGAAGTTCCTGCTTCATACAAGGGGAAAATTGAGGGAGAATATGATTTTGATGTTTTCACGATTAACGGAAAAGAAGGAGAAACGCTTTTATTTAAAAATACAGGAGAATCTCCAATTCCTTTAATGTATTGTGAGTATATAGATTATAATAATGAACCTTTTATCGTGTTGAGGAATATAGATGATGAAATCATAATCAACTTACACGAAGGTGAAAATAAGTTTATTATTAGTAGTGATTTTCATTATTATATAGAACCATTTGAATATGAATTTGTCACAAAAAAATATATTTTAGAAAATGGATACGAAGAAAACTATGAGGATTTGAAAAGGGTTACTACTGATTTTTCCGATTTAACCTATCTAGCAGGGAATTCTCTTCCTAATCCTAGATTATCCTTTGATGTAGAGACTAAAAGTATTATTCATTTTGAATTCCAATCGAAGGATGGTTCTTCATCTGATATTTATGCAATTGTTACAGACCCAGAAGGAAATCAATATTATTCTTTTGACAATAACATTTATGAGCTAGATTCTGGAAAGTATATTGTAGAAATAAATTCCTATTCTGATTTTCATGAATGTCAAATCAAATACACTGCCATAGAAATTGAGGATAAAGAAATCAATGTAACTCTTGAAGAGAGTAGTTTATCAGAGCTTCTTTCTGATGATTTCCCAACTGTAAAAGCTCAAAATGTTGGTAGAACACAAAAGGTAATATGTAATTTCACATTAAATGAAGATACTTTGATTGTTTTTGAACCTAGTGTTCAAGTATATCAAAAGGATGGAACACCTGTTTTCTATTTTGAGAACCGTTATTATAGAACCATTTATTTATCTCAAGGAGAATATTATTATTTGATAGAAGGAATAGGTAGCTATTACTATGATTGGTCAACTACCTATAAAATTGGAATTGTGAACGATACATTGGAAACGACTTCAAATCCTAATCAAATGAAGGAGATTAAAATAGGTGAGGAATTAATTCTGAAAAAAGATTGGGCAAGAGATGAAGATTATTTAATCCTACACGTTGAGGAGGATGGCATCTACCACTTCAATGATATGATAGAGATTTATAATGAAGACTTCAGATATGTAAAATTGGGGTACGATTCTACTTCATTAAATGCAGGAACGTATTATTTGATTTATCTACATGATTCTTCTGCAGAAATTAATCAAGAAGTTTCTATACTGATTACTAAGAAATAAATACAAAAATTTAAAGAGTTTTAGAAAATTGTAAGACTGAATTTTTTTAAAACTCTTTTTTTGCGTTTCACATGATTTCGTTCTTTATTTATTTGTCTAAATATGGTAAGATATTAGATAGTGAGGTTGCTATATGAAAGAGTTTATAAAAACCAAAAAACGATATAATATATTGACTGTCATTCTGTTTGTTTTAGCAGGTATAGCTTTGGTTGCAGGAATTGCTTTAGAATTTCTTGCAGAAATAGAAAATGATATTGCGGGAATACTTTTTGTTGTTGCATTAGCTTTGGTAGTTATTAACTTCCCGGTTCTAATTTTTATATCAAAATTTCAAAACAAAATCGCTAAAAATATAGTTGAAGAATTAAATAAAGTTGTGGACGGAGAATATAATTATGAGGAAGGGGCTCCCATCTTAGATATAGTAGAAGAGAGTATGCATCCATATGAATTAACTATGAAGCCTTCTTCAAAGGATGGAATTAAAGGAAAGATTGAGGATATTGATTTTGAGTATTATCTTTGCACATTTGAAAAAGAATCTTTATTTTCACAGGATAGTAGATATGAATTATATGTATTTAAAAATGTAAGTGTATTTCCTATGGAATTCTTTGTTACTGCAAAGAAACTAAAAAATGTGGAACAATATAAAGTGATTCCAACCAAAGGAGAAGCCTCTATTTACACAACTAAAAATGATGAAATTATTTTAGAGGATTTACCTAAGGATGTTTTATTTTTAAGTGTGAATAAAAATACACTTTATGTTTATAAAACGCCAGAACGAAAAAAGTCATTATTTCTTTTAGCAAATGACAAGGATGACTTTAAAGAATTATTTGCCAATGAAATAGAAAAGGTTAAGCATACGTATGAAGAAACAAAAGCTTGGATAAAATGAAAGAGGTAGCGAAAATGAAGGGATTATTTATTACATTTGAAGGTGGAGAATGTAGTGGTAAAACTACAATTATAAAAACACTATGCAAGGTATTAGAGGAAAAAGGGATCTCTTATATCTCTACTAGAGAACCGGGCGGAATTGATATTGCTGAACAGATTCGAAGTATTATTCTAGATGTAAAGAATACAGCTATGACAGAAGAGACAGAGGCTTTACTTTATGCAGCAAGCAGAATGCAGCATTTAAAGGAACGTGTTATTCCTGCAATTGAACGTGGAGATATTGTAATTTGTGATCGCTTCTTAGATTCCTCTTTAGCATATCAAGGTTATGCAAGAAAACTAGGAATGGATGCTATCTTAAAGATCAATCACTTTGCATTAGACCATTTACCAGATTTAACTTTGTTCATTGATGTTAAGCCAGAAGTTGCATTAAAGCGTTTAGGAAATAGAAATAAATCCGATCGTTTGGATTTAGAAGAACTAGAGTTCCATCAAAATGTCTATGATGGATATCATCAGGTATGTCAAATGTATCCCGATCGGATTAGAAGAATTGATGGTAATAGAGAATTAGAAGTTATTGTAGAGGAATGTGTCTCAATTATACTAGAGTTTATAGGTAGGTGATTTATGTGAATGTTTTAGATATGATTTCAAATCAACAACATATCTATGATGTTTTAAAACAGAATAAAATCAATGATCGCTTATCTCATGCGTATTTGTTTTATGGTGATGAAGGTGTTGGCAAGAAGGAAATGGCTTATGCTTTAGCTTGCTTATTTTATTGTGAGTATGATGGTTGTTTATCCTGTGAGACTTGCCAAAATATTATCAATGATCAGCATTTAAATGTTACCTATATTGGAGTATTAGAATCAAAGAAGCTGATTTCTAAGGAACAAATTACTGAGCTTCAAGAGGAATTTTCTAAGACCTCTTTATTAGAAGGTCCAAGAATTTATATTGTAGATGGAATAGATACTGCTTCAGCTTCAGCTCAAAATAGTCTTTTAAAGTTTATAGAAGAGCCTATCAATAATACACCCACCATTGGTATATTTATTGCTACTGATTTAGCAAATGTTGTATCTACAATTGTATCTCGTTGTTCATTAATACACTTTCCTTCAATTGAAGTGAAAAAACTAATTACACAGCTTGAAAAGGAAGGAATAGATAGCTTGGATGCTACACTTTCTAGTGTAACAACGAATAATATAATGGAGGCAAAGGAACTGATTCAAACAAAAGAGTATGCAGATATGAAAAGTTTCTTTTTAGAATTTCTTTCTTTAAAAAATAAAAAACAAGCTGTGCTATTATATATTAATCAAGCGTCTAAATTCAATATTGAAAATATGAGATTGTTTTTCAAATGGTTGATTGCTTTTTATGAGGATATCTTCAAGATAGAAAATAAAGAAGATTTGATTTTAACAAGCTTATATGATAAAATATTAATGTATGCAAAAATGGAAAATTCAGTTGTTTATGGTCAATTTCAACTCATTTTAGATTCATATTCAAAGCTGAACTATAACGTTTCTGCAAAAAATATATTTCATGAATTAATTTCTAAATTATTTTAGGATGTGATAAATTTGAAAGCAATACGTGTGAAATTTAAGCCAGTAGGCAAACGCTATTTCTTTGGTACTGCAAATTATGAGTTAAAGGATGGAGATCCAGTTATAGTCAGTACAATCCGAGGAACAGAGCTTGGCTTTTGTTGTGGTGACATATTTGACTTAGATGAAAAAGACTTAACCGCTGAGCTTAAAGATATTGTTCGTCTTGCAACCAAACAAGATTTGGAAGCACATGAGAAAAACAAAAAGGATCAACCTGAGATTATATCTAAGACAAAAGGGATTTCTAAGGAGCTCGAGCTTCCAATAAAGGTTTTAGAAGCAGAATATACTTTAGATCGATCTAAGTTGATTATTTATTTTGAAGCAGAAAATAGAATTGATTTCCGTGAACTCGTGAAACGACTTGCAGAAATCTATCATACTAGAATAGAATTACGTCAGGTAGGATCTAGAGATGGTGCTAAGGTATTTGGTGGAATAGGACCTTGTGGCTTAATTGTATGCTGCCGTACCTTTATTACTGAGTTTGATAACGTAAGTGTAAAAATGGCAAAGAATCAAAATCTTTCCTTAAATCCTGTAAAGATTAGTGGAAATTGTGGAAAGCTGCTTTGTTGTATTAATTATGAAAATGAACTCTATAAGGAGTTAAAGAAGTTTGCTCCTGATATTGGAGATATTGTCAAAACAGAAGAGGGACCTGCAAAGGTATTATCCTGTGATGTACTAAATAAAACCTGTAAAGTGAAATACATAGAAGAAGATAATAAATTTGGATATTTAAAATTGGATGATATTGAATTTGTTCGTTCTATGGATAAACACAAGGGTGATGATGATGCCGATAGTGAAGAATGATTTGCTTGGCAGACCCGCACTAGAAATTTATCAGGATACAGAAGGATTTAACTTTTCTATCGACACTATGCTTCTTGCTGATTTCGTAACTGTACCATCTAAAACGAAGCATATTTGTGATTTATGTAGTGGAAATGCGCCTATACCTTTATATCTTACTTTAAGAACGAATGCTCATATTATAGGTGTAGAGGTACAAAAGGAATCTTATGATTTAGCAATCAAATCCATAGAAGAAAATCATTTAGAAAATCAAATCACAATGGTATTAGATAACTTAATTGGCATATCTTCTAAAATAGGAAAGAATTGTTATGAAGTTGTTACCTGTAATCCTCCATTTTTTAAGGTGGGGGATAATAATATAAATCCAAACGATAAAAAGGCAATTGCCAGACATGAGGTTTTGGCTAAGCTAGAGGATATCGTTTGTGAATCAGCAAAATTGCTCAATTCCAAAGGAAGACTTGCAATGGTGCATAGACCAGATCGTCTATTAGAAATTATAGAGGTCTTTAGAAAATATCATATCGAACCTAAGCGACTGAGATTTTGTTATCCTAAGTTAGGAAGTCCTTGTAATCATATTTTGATTGAAGGAATAAAGGATGGTTCTTCTGGAGGACTTGTTGTTTTACCACCACTCATCGTATATGATGATAATAATCAGTGGACAAAAGAAGTATTAAGAATATATAATTATGAAAAGGAGTGAGGATTATGTTCTTAAGTTTATTAAATAAAAAGGAAATGCTTAAATTTTTAGACTTGGCCATCTATATGGTTGACATTGATGGAGAGCCTACACAATATGAAAAGCGTATCCTAAACAAGATGATTGCTGAGCTAGACGAAATCAAGGATGAATATTCCTTCCGTTTAACTGATTCTGTTGAAAACACAATAGATTTCTTTGCTCACACAAATAAGGTTGTAAAGAATGTTGTTTATTTAAACCTTGTCATCATATCTATGGAGGATGATTTGTACAACACCTCTGAGCTTTTATTCTTGGAAAAGATTCAAAAGAAGTTAGATATTTCTGCAGAAAAGCGTCGTGAATTAATTTCTATCGTTTATGCAGAACGTGATTTAAGAGAAAAGGCAAATCGTATTATTAAGAACTAATGAAAATACGTAGTTTTGATGCTGATAAGGCAATTCTTTATTTGGTTGCAACACCAATAGGGAATTTAAAGGATATGACCTTTAGAGCAATTGAAGTGTTACAGAGTGTAGATAAGATTTATGCTGAGGATACAAGAACCTCTGGTGTTTTATTATCGCATTATGACATCCATACAAAACTTGAAAGCTATCATGAGTACAATCAGGATTTAAAAGCTGATCAAGTTTTAAATGAATTGAACTCGGGTATGAAGCTAGCAATTATGTCTGATGCAGGACTACCAGTCATTTCAGATCCAGGATATAAGCTAGTTACGCTTGCCATAGAAAATGGGATTGCTGTATCCACCATACCAGGAGCTTCTGCAGGAATCAGTGCTCTCATTGCATCAGGTCTTGCTCCTATGCCATATACCTTCTATGGTTTTTTAGATGCTAAGCATACAAAAAAAATAAAAGAATTAGATGATTTAAAATATATTCCTCATACAATTATTTTTTATGAAGCACCTCACAGAATAGAGGAAACCTTGAAGGATATGCTTTCTGTTTTTGGAAACAGGCAAATTGTTCTTGCAAGAGAATTAACTAAAACCTTTGAGGAATATGCAAGAGGAACAATAGAAGAAATTCTATTAGAACTTCCTACAAAAGGAGAAATGGTTCTTATTGTAGAAGGGTATAAAGAAGAGAATCAGATTGATAATCCTTTTCAAAAAATTGATGAATTAATTTCTTTAGGATTTAAACCAAATGATGCAATCAAAGAGGTTGCCAAATTAATCAACTCCAATAAAAGCGAACTTTATAAAGGTTACTTGGAGTATAAAAACAAATAATAAAGGAGGTTTTTCCTTTGAGCTATAATGATGAGTATCCATTATTAAAGGATAAATTTAATGTATTTCGTAGTGCTACCTATGATAAGGTAATGCAAATGTTTACTAAGTTTAAAACAGGTGTTATATATATTGGTGGTGCTTGGTGTAAAAACTGTCAAGCTGTAATTTCTATTATTAATAAAACAGCTAAAAAAAATAAGGTAAGAACAATTCTTCATTATGATCCACACTTTATAGATGTATTTAAAGAAGAAGTGGATTTGAGAGATTGTGGCGATTTAGAAACAAAACTAAACTATTACTATCTTATTGAAAAATTACAATACAAGAGCGATACACTTGTACAAGATACTTTAATTCCAAGATTAAATGTACCTGCAGTGATAGGTATTAAAAATGGAATTTGTGTTGGTGTAATAGATGAGGAATATATTTTAGATGCAGATGGTCTTCATAAAGAAGGGGCTTCTTTAGATTGCACAAAAGAATATACCAATCGTCTAACAGAACTATTTCAAACAGTTAAACAAAAGGAAAGAAGACATCACTTTAGAAGAAAAACAAAATAGTTGAATTGCACTTATTAAAAGAATAGGTGCTTTTTCTTTTGACCTCTTAGGCATAGATTCATATGATTTAAAAATGTTATAATATATAGTAAATTATAACTAGGGAGATAGGCATGATGTATTTGTTTTGGGAAAAAATGTTTTAGACAAATTATATAGCTTTAAAGAATTGTCGAACGAATTGTATGTTGAGTTTTAAAAATAAATGCAGAATAGAACGGAGAAATTACTATGAAGAATTTAATTGTATATTATTCTAGAAAGGGAGAGAACTACTGGAATGGAACGATAAAAAATTTAGCAAAAGGAAATACAGAAATTGTAGCTGAAATAATAGCTAAGCATACGGGTGGAGATTTATTTGAAATTGAAACTGTGAAAGACTATTCTTTAGACTATCATAAATGTATTGATGAAGCTCGCAAGGAACTACACGAAGATGAACGTCCAGAGTTGAAATCCTTTATGGATAGTCTTGAGCAATACGATACAATCTTTGTGGGTTATCCAAACTGGTGGGGAACAATGCCTATGGCAGTATTTACTTTTTTAGAGCATTATAATTTTACGGGAAAAACCATTTTGCCATTTTGTACAAATGAAGGTAGTGGAATGGGAAGTAGCGAAAGTGATTTAAAGAAAATTTGTAAAGGAGCAACTGTGAAACCTGGTCTTTCCATTCATGGCGCTGAAGCAAAGGAATCTAAAGGCTTGGTTGCAGCATGGTTGAAAAAATCTATATAAATAAGAAAATAGAAAGAGGTGTTTAAAATGTATTTTGATGGTGTAAAGAAAAACTTTGGATTTGGGTGTATGCGTCTACCAATGAAGGATAAAGAAGTAGATTATGAGGAACTCAATAAAATGGTTGATACGTTTATAGAAAATGGATTCAACTATTTTGATACAGCTCATGGCTATGTCGACAAAATGAGTGAAATTGCAGTTAGAGAGTGTCTTGCTAAAAGATATCCAAGAGATAAATTTATATTAACCAATAAGCTTACAGATCCTTTTTTTAATAACCAAGAAGAAATACGTCCTTTTTTTGAAAGTCAGCTAGAAGCATGTGGTGTTGAATATTTTGATTTTTATTTGATGCATGCACAGAATAAAAATAATTTTTTAAAGTTTAAAGAATGCAAGGCTTATGAAACAGCTTTTGAATTAAAGAAGGAAGGTAAAATCAAGCATGTTGGTATATCCTTTCATGATACTGCAGATGTATTAGATCAAATCCTATCTGAATATCCTCAGATTGAAGTAGTACAGATTCAACTTAATTATGTGGACTTTGATGATTCTGCAGTACAATCAAGAAAATGCTACGAGGTATGTAGAAAGCATAATAAGCCTGTAATTATTATGGAACCAGTTAAGGGTGGAAACCTAGTTAATCTTCCAAATGATGCACAAAAGATTTTTGATGAATTACAAGGCGGAAGTAACGCAAGCTACGCCATAAGGTTTGCTGCTGGGTTTGAAGGCGTATTTATGGTTTTATCTGGTATGAGTAATATGGAACAAATGCTAGATAATATTTCCTATATGAAAGACTTTAAATCATTAAATGATAAAGAAAAAGAAGCTGTAACGAAAGTTTGTGCTGTATTTCACAATATGCATTTAATTGATTGTACAGCATGTCGCTACTGTATAGATGGATGTCCTAAGCATATTTCTATTCCGGATTTATTTTCTTGTATGAATACAAAAAATATTTATCACGATTGGAACGCAAATTACTATTATACTAACGTTCATACCAAATCAGGTGGTAAAGCGTCAGATTGTATTGAATGTGGAAAATGTGAGAAGGCATGCCCACAGCATTTACCGATTCGAAAATTACTAAAGGATGTTGCTAAGGAGTTTGAGGGATAATATGGAGTATAGAATTTTGCCTCACGGAAAAGAAAAGATTAGTACGCTTGGTCTTGGAATGGGTGGTATACAGAATAGTTCACCAAATGAAATCGAGCAAGTGATTCAAAAGGCGATTGCACATGGGATTACATTTTTTGATTTATGTGCAGGTGGAAAAAGTGTATATGAACCGTTTGGTCGTGCTATGTTAGGAAAAAGAGAACAAGTTTATTTACAGGTTCATTTTGGGGCAGTATATAAAGAAAATGGAGAATATGGTTGGTCTCGTGATTTGAATACAATAAAGAATACCTTTGAATGGGAATTAAAAGCCCTTCAAACAAATTATGTTGATTTTGGTTTTTTGCATTGTATCGATGAGGAAAGTGATTTTGAAGATATCAAGAAAAATGGTATCTTAGATTACGTTAAGGATTTAAAGGAAAAAGGAATTGTAAAACACATTGGTTTTTCTTCCCATACTCCATCTGTTGCTGAAAAAGTATTAGATACCGGATTAATTGATTTGATGATGTTTTCTATTAACCCAGCTTATGATTTGGAATGTGGAGATGAATATGGTATAGGAACAACTTTAGAACGCTCTACTCTTTTCAAAAGATGTGAAAAGGAAGGTGTTGGTATTTCTGTAATGAAGCCATTTCATGGTGGACAGCTTTTATCTGAAAAGACTTCCCCTTTCCATAAAGAGCTTACCAAGAATCAATGTATTCAATATTGTTTAGATAGACCTGCTGTACTTACTGTTGTACCTGGTGTTCGTAGTCTAAAGGATTTAGATGAATTGCTAGCCTATCCCTCCTCTTCACAAGAAGAACGAGATTATTCTTTAATTGGAGAATTTACTCCAGAGGCTGCAGTAGGAAATTGTGTATATTGTAATCATTGCCAGCCATGTCCTGCAGGAATTGATATTGGCTTAGTCAATAAATATTATGATTTATCTTTAGCAGGAGATCAAATGGCTGCTAACCATTATGATAAGCTTGTGATTAAGGCTACTGCCTGTCTAAAATGTGGACATTGTGAAAAGCGTTGCCCATTTAAAGTAAAACAACAATCTAGAATACAAGAGATTGCAAAGTATTTTAAAGGAATTTAATATGACAGATTTAGAATACGCAAAGGAAAGGCTAGATGGCAATACAGTCTGTCTCGTTAAAGATGAGATGTATTTTGTAAGTCAAAAGCGTGGAGTTATGCCACTAATTGAATTTATAGAATCAGGTTATAATTTTAAAGGATATAGTGCTGCAGATAAGATTGTGGGAAAAGCAGCAGCATTCCTTTATGCTTGTTTAGGTGTAAAAGAAGTATATGCAGAAGTCCTTTCTAAAGAAGCAATTTCCGTATTAGAAAAGTATAGTATTTCCTATCAATATCATATTCTTACAGAGAATATTATCAATCGAAAAGGAAATGGGCTTTGTCCTATGGAAGAAACTGTACAGAATTGTTCTTCTAAAGAGGAAGCAATCTTGGCGATTTACAAAAGGATAAAGAAATTACAAGGATAAATATAGTTTCCAAGAAAAGAGTGATCTTCACTCTTTTTTCTATGTATAAATTTGATAAAAAAAATTTAAAAACAAGCAATAAAATACGAAATAAATTCTTTTGTATAAATCATAGGGTTCTACTCTTAAAAATGCTATAATACTCACAAATAATATTTAGTGTATGTGAGGAGAACAATATGGGCAATAAAGAAGTATTAGTAAAAGGAATTTATGTAAAATATCAAGCTGTGAATCAAGAGGATTATATTTGTTTGACAGATATTGCAAGAGCAAAAAATCCTATTGCACCTGCAGATGTGGTTAAAAATTGGTTTAGAACAAGATCTGCAATTGATTATATGGGCCTTTGGGAGAGTTTTTATAATCCAAATGTTAAAGTGGTCGAAATCGACCAGTTATTAAACAAATGTGGAGAACATGCATTTACATTATCTCCACAACAATGGGTTGCCAAAATCAATGCTATAGGCACTATATCCAAATCTGGAAAAGGTGGTGGGACCTACGCCCATAAGGATATTGCTTTTAAGTTTGCAAGTTGGATTTCAACGGAATTTGAATTCTATTTGATAAAAGAATTTCAACGCTTAAAGAAAGCAGAACAAAAAGAGGTGGACTGGTCAGCAAAAAGAGAACTCGCCAAATTGAATTATCATATTCATACAGACGCAATTAAAGACAATCTAATTGTTCCTAATTTAACCAAGGAACAAATCAATTTCAT
>JAIDZC010000025.1 GCA_029057785.1 Anaeroplasmataceae bacterium | reverse complement strand
AGTTAAGCACTTCAGCGCCGATGGTAGTATTCACATGCGAGAGTAGGACGTTGCCAGGCTTCTCTTTGTTTTATATGGAGGTTTAGCTCAGTTGGGAGAGCATCTGCCTTACAAGCAGAGGGTCAGCGGTTCGAGCCCGTTAACCTCCACCATTTTATTTGCCTCGGTAGCTCAGTCGGTAGAGCAAAGGACTGAAAATCCTTGTGTCGGCAGTTCGATTCTGCCCTGAGGCACCATGTATTTGTCCCGTTAGCTCAGTTGGTAGAGCACTTGACTTTTAATCAAGGGGTCACAGATTCGAGTTCTGTACGGGACACCACTTATATATTCATAGATGCCTCGGTGGTGGAATAGGTAGACACGTGGGACTTAAAATCCCATGCCCCATAAAGGCGTGCCGGTTCGACTCCGGCCCGAGGTACCAATTTTTGGGGCTATAGCTCAGCTGGGAGAGCGCCTGTTTTGCACGCAGGAGGTCAGCGGTTCGATCCCGCTTAGCTCCACCATATGTATCTTGTAGGACATTTGGCTCTGTAGCTCAGTTGGCTAGAGCGTGCGGTTCATACCCGCAAGGTCGTGGGTTCGACCCCCTCCGGAGCCACCATTATTATTTTGGACCCATAGCTCAGTTGGTTAGAGCTACCGGCTCATAACCGGTCGGTCATAGGTTCGAGTCCTATTGGGTCCACCAGTTTAAATTTTATATTATTTGGAGAAATACCCAAGTGGTTGAAGGGTCCGGTCTTGAAAACCGGTAGGGGATGAAAGTCCCGCGGGGGTTCGAATCCCTCTTTCTCCGCCATTCTTAAATCGCGGGATGGAGCAGTCTGGTAGCTCGTCGGGCTCATAACCCGAAGGTCGTTGGTTCAAATCCTTCTCCCGCAACCAAATTGGTTCGGTGGTGTAGTGGTTAACATGCTAGTCTGTCACACTGGAGATCGCGGGTTCAAGTCCCGTCCGAACCGCCATTCTTAAATGCCGAAATAGCTCAATTGGTAGAGCAACTGACTTGTAATCAGTAGGTTGAGGGTTCGATTCCTTTTTTCGGCACCATTTCAAACTTTTTAAACTTTTCTTATATTTAGGCCTAGAAATTCTAGGTCATTTTTTCTTTTCTTATTGAATTTACTATGATATAATGATTTTCATAAAGAAACAGTAAGAAAGAAAAAAATAATGATTTTGTTTCTTTTCATTGATCGTTTTTTATAGTATAATGAATAGTGGTGATTTAATATGGAAAATGTAATTCAATTTTTTCAAGAAAATACGGTTGCAAGAATATGTGTAGATGCTTATTTTGTAATGATTATCGTATCATTATTAGTATTTTTGGCAGTTAAGATTAAGAAGATATTTATGCTGACCATCATTGGAATAATATTGGGAATTGTAAGTTGGTTTGTTACAGCTATCAATTTAGAAATATCAAAATATATTTATCCAACATTTTTTGGGTCTTACATCTTAATCAGTGTAGTATTGGCTACTCCAGAAATTAGAAAATTGATGGATACCAATAGAAAAATAGATCAAAGAGCTGATATGTTTGTTTCATCAACAGAATCCACTAAAGAATCTATTGTGGAAGCAGTATTTCATATGTCATCTACTAAGGTTGGTGCCTTGATTACGATTGAACAGCATAATTCCTTGGACCAATATGCTGAGCGTGCGATACAATTAAATTCTGATATATCAAAAGAATTATTGGAACAAATTTTTATTAAGGATTCTCCACTTCATGATGGCGGTGTCATCATCCGTGGTAATAAAATTGTCTGTGCTGGTGCTTATTATGTGTTAACTCAAGATGAGACTTTAGACAAAACAGTTGGTTCTCGTCATAGAGCTGGTGTTGGTATATCTGAAATTACGGATTCATTAACCATCATTGTCTCAGAAGAAACGGGTGCTGTTCATGTGGCTACTGCAGGATGTATGGTGGCTATTGATAATAAAACAGCATTATTAGAATACATTAATTTATTCTTAGGAAGGTAGGTAGATAAAAATGAAAATATTAGAAATTATAATAGAAGCCATTCTATCTCCTTTTAGTTTGTTAATGAGATTATCTGGAGTAGGTAAAAACTTTTTATCCTCTGTTGCTAAGCCTGTATTTATATTTTTGTTTGCAGCGATTATAACAGCGATTCTTATTCTTTATTTTTATCGTGATTTTATTTTTAGATAAAAGTGTGGTGATATTTGTGATTTATGCAGTAGATATGTTAAACTATGTACAACCCTTAGTGCCACTTGTTTTAGGTTTGGTTTTGTTGTTTTTATTAGTTAAGCAAAGTTTGATTCGCAAAAAACTATTAAAGGGTAGATTGATATTTACCTTTTTAATTGTTTTATGCTGTGCTCTTATTTTGGCTTTCTATTCCGAACTTACAAAAACAGAAGAGAGTATTAGAGTAATTGAGTGGTGTCTAGTTGGGGCAGATATAATATTAGGCATATCCTATATTATCTTTAGTGAAGTATCTTCCTCTAGAGAACAATTTAACAAAGATTTATTTTTAACATTAGATCAGTCTAAGTTTTATGCATTAGTTGATAGTAAAAACAGAATTAAAGAAATGTCTTCAAGATTCCTTGATGATTTAAATTTGAACGCTGAGGATGTTTATAAGAAGAATATTTTTGAAACAATTGAAAAGAAATATCAAATCTTTAAACTAAATGGTGCAGAGGTTTCATTGGATGATTTAAACATTTTCTTTAAAAGCCCAGAAACAAAAGAAACCTCTCTTAATCTTGAAATTCACGATGAGAATGGTGATGTTTCGGCATATTATTTAAATCAAAGACCAATTCTTATGCTTGGTAGACTCAGCGGTAGAATTTTTATCGGAGATAAAAAAGGTACGGAGCAATTGGTAGGTATGGAAAAAAATTTAGCCGAATCTACAGACGAGCTTGATATGATTAAGGATAGATTTATGACTATTCTTGAAAAATCAAATGAAGGAATTTTCTTTAAAGATTTAACAAATAAAACTATATGGATTAATGATGCTTTAAAGCAAAAACTATGCTTTAATTATAATGAGCTTACACTTGAAGAATTTATGCAAAATATTCATCCTGAGGATTTGGCCTTATATCAAGAAAAGCATAGTTCTATAAATAACATTCACCCTAAATATTCTCTTTCTTACCGATATAATACAGGATCTCGTGCGATTTATATTAAAGAAGAAGGAACGAGAATTACAAATGGAAAGACAATAGAATTGTGTGGTATAATTCGTCCAATAGAAGGTCAAAAGAATGATAAGACATCCTCATTTATGGATCGTGTTTTAGGAGAACCAGAAATGTTAGATGGAATTAATCGACTCTATCGAGAACAACAGACCTTCCAGGTAGCAATTATCAAACTTACATCCATTGATAAAACAAATGAGGAACGAGGTAGAGGATTTGGAGATATGATTATCTCTGAGTATATTAAATGGATTACCAATCGTTATGTGGATGTGAATTTAATTTACAGAATATCAGGATTAGAATTTGTAGCAGTTCTTACAGATTATCGAAAAATGGAACGCTTGAAAAATGATCTTGCAAATAATGAAAAGATTTTACATATGAATGTTGAGTATGGTTCTGCAAAGACAAAAATAGAAGCACTTATGGGCATTTGTTACTCAACAGAAGCTAAGGATGCAAAGGACATTGTAAAGAAGACTAAGGAAACTTTAAGAATCTGCAGTAAGGAACAATACTCTGCAAATTATGCTTATTATAAAGATATACGCTAACAAATTAGCCTAGGTATTTTATCTAGGCTAATTTATTAAACGAAAAAAGGTGATATTATGATTTCGGCTGTAGTGATGATGGCGGGAAATGCTACAAGAATGCATATTAAAGAAAATAAAGTTTTTTTGCCTTTAGGTAATAAGTCTATTTTTGAATATTCTTTAGATATGTTTTTATCCTATTCTTTTGAAGTGATTTGTGTCATAAGAAAAGAAGATAGACATCATTTGAAAGAATATGAGGGTAAAGTAAAGATTGTTTACGGTGGAAAGACACGTCAGGAAAGTGTATATAATGGTTTGAAAGAGGCCACAGAGCCTTTTGTTTTAATTCATGATGCAGCACGTCCTTTTGTTTCAAGAGAAACAATAGAGAGTTGCATAAAATCGTTAAGAGAAAATAAAGCTTGCCTAGTGGTCGCCCCTTGTAAGGATTCAGTTTATCAAAAAACACCTTTAAAAACAATAGAAAGAACTGAGCTTGTATTGGCTCAAACTCCTCAAGGAGGAAAAACTAAGGATCTTTTAGAAGTACACCAAAAGGCTTTGGAGGAAGGATTCAAAGCTACAGATGACATTTCTTTATTATTAAAGTATAAAGATCAAATGGTAGAACTTATAGAAAGTGATGATGTGAATTTTAAAATCACTACACAATTAGATTATATTACAGCAAAGGAGTGGATAAATCATGCTTAGAATAGGACATGCTTGGGATACCCATAAACTAGAAAAAGGAAGAAAACTGATTCTAGGTGGAGTGGAATTTGATAGCGAAATAGGATTACTGGGACATTCCGATGCAGATGTTGTTTTACATGCAGTAGCTGAAAGCCTACTTGGAAGCTTAGCATTAGGAGATTTGGGAGCATTTTATCCAGATAGTAGTGATGCTACTTTAAATATGGACAGCAAAATTATTTTAAAGGAATGCTATCAAAAGATTTTAGATAAGGGCTATAAGCTAAACAATCTTGATGTCACCATTTATTCAGAACAAATTAAGATTTCTCCTAAAAGAGAAGAAATTAGAACTTCTATAGCCCATATTCTTCATGTGGATATCAATCAGATTAGTATTAAGGCTACAACTTGGGAGAGAATGGGGTTTATTGGCAGAGGAGAAGCGATTGCTTCTGAATGTGTTTGTTTGATTGAAAAATAAAGAGTGATTTTGTCAAACAGATTAGATTGAAATGAAAAAGGTTATAAGTTATAATTAGTGTATTAAGGAGGATTTATTATGAAAAATTTAATTAAAGCATTTGATGATTTACCTTTAATTGTAAAGGTGATTTTATGTATTCCTATGTTAGATATTGTATGGAGTATTTATAAGATAGCTAGATCAGCAGACAAGAGCAATCTTTTAGGAATTATTTTAGGTATCCTAACCATTATTCCAGGAGCGTTTTTTATTTGGATAATTGATTTAGTAACAGTCCTATTAAATAATAAAGTTTGGTGGCTAGATTAATTTCTCTAAACCCATTTACTTTTTGTCATTTTATGATATAATTAAGATAATCAAATATAAGGAGGAATGACAAATGGAAAAATGGTTTGAAAAGCAATCTCGTCTTGTACAAATCCTTTTATTATTCATCCCAGTTGTAAACTGGCTTGTGGAAGTATTAGTACGTTGGAGTCATGCTTTAAGAAAGGGTAGCTTAGGCAAATACTTAATTGCTATCATTGTAACATTCTTTGGTTTATTCATTGGATGGTTAGATATGATTTGGTGTTTACTATTTAAGCATCTAATTCTTTGTGACTAAGAGAAAAAAATAGTAAGGATGGGTATAAAAAATACCCATTCTTTTTTTGGAGGAAAGCAATGATTAAGGTTTTATTTGTGTGCCATGGAAATATTTGTAGAAGTCCAATGGCAGAGTTCTTATTTAAAGATTATGTAAAGAAAAAGAATGTTGAAGAATTGTTTCACATTGCATCAGCAGCCACATCTTCTGAAGAAATAGGGAATCCTGTACATTATGGAACTAAAAAAATATTAAATTCCCTAGGAATTGATTGTTCTAGTAAACGAGCAAGGAAACTAAGGCAAGAAGACATTCAGCAATATGATTTTATTATTGGCATGGATCAATATAATTTAATGAATATGACTAGATTATTTGGGACACACAATAAAATATATTCACTTTTGGAGTTTGCGGGGTTAGATAGAGATATTAGTGATCCTTGGTATACAGGTGATTTTCAGAAGACGTATGAGGATATTTGTATTGGGATAGAATCTTTTTACCAATATTTAGTTATAAATCAGATTATATAAGGCTATTCTTTAATGAATAGTTTTATTTTTTTTGAAAAAATTAGTTGACACTAACTTTTTTTGTAGTATAATAGAGATGGTTAGCATAGACTAACTATATAGAAAGAGGTGTATAGTTTATGGATAAGATTTATGGAATCGGAGAAACTTGTAAGCTTAGTGAGCTTAAGGTTGGCCAAGCAGGTAAACTGATTTCATTTTCTAATGAAAACAAGGCTTTACGAAGAAGATTGCTTGATATGGGATTAACAAAGAATGTTGAAATTGACATTAAAATGATAAGTCCACTAGGAGATCCTATTAGCATCGGATTAAGAGGATATCAGTTGTGTTTACGTAAGGAGGATATGGAAAATATTTTAGTTACAGTTACTAAAGAATATGTAATTCCTGAGAAGAAGAAAAAAGGGGTGGAAAATAATGGCTAAGCGTTGTTGTCTTGTAGGAAATCAAAACTCTGGAAAAACATTGTTGTTTAATGTTTTAACAGGAATGAATCAAAAGGTTGGAAACTGGCCTGGAGTTACGGTAGAGCGCAAGGATGGTATTATTAAAGGCACAGATGTGGAGATCACGGATTTGCCAGGTATATATTCTTTAAGTCCTTACACTTCAGAAGAAGAGGTAAGTAGAAGATATGTAGTTGACGAAAATCCAGATTTGATTATAAACATTATTGATTCAACTTCAATTGAACGTGCTTTATATCTTACAACTCAGCTTTTAGAATTAAATAAAAAAGTTTTAGTTGTTTTAAATATGGAAGATATATTAGCTAAGAAAGGATATAAAATTGATTCTAAGGTTTTAAGTGAAAAACTTGGTACAACAGTTGTTTCTATATCTGCTTTAAAGAAGACGGGTATTAAAGAACTAATTCAAACAATTGATGAATCAGATCGTTTAATTCATACAAATACAGAAAAGCCAATCTATCCAAATGATGTTGAATCTTTAATTCAAGATATAGTAGATAGATTAGATAAAGATGTAGAAGAAAAAAGATTTGCAGCAGTAAAAATTATAGAACGAGACAATCGTTATTATTCTAAATACTACGCAGAGGAATATGAAACAAGCATTGCTACATTAGAGAAGAAATATGATACAGATACAGAACAACTTATGGCATCTCTACGTTACGATTACATCGAACAAATCAGAAATGTATCTGTTGAAAAGAAAGAAGTACCTTCTTTAACACAAAAAATAGATAGGGTATTATTAAATAAATGGGCAGCAATACCAATCTTTTTAGTGGTAATGGTTTTAGTTTATCTTTTAAGTGTAGGATTTGTTGGTGGTGCAACAGTAGGTATCGTAGATTTACTTTTCAATGGTGGAAATGAAATCGAATTTGCTATTCCATTCTGCGCCTTTACAGTCGAGATTAATGAAGTACAAGGCTTAGGACCATGGTTGGCAGAATGTATTACAAATGCAGGAGGACATGAATGGGCAGCGTCCTTAGTTGCAGATGGTGCAGTTGCTGGTGTGGGAGCAATTCTAAACTTTGTTCCTCAGATTGCGATACTTTTCTTACTCATTAGTTTACTTGAAACATGTGGATATATGTCACGTGTTACATTCCTTTTTGATAGGGCCTTTAAAAAACTTGGAATGAGTGGTAAGTCTTTAATACCATTTATTGTTGGTACAGGATGTAGTGTACCTGCAATTATGAGTACTAGAACATTAGAGGATAAAAATGAGCATGAGATGACAGTTACGTTAACTCCATTTATGCCTTGTAGTGCTAAGCTTCCTATTATTCTTTGTTTTATTGGTGGTATCTTTGCTCCTATGATGGGAGAAGGAAACACATGGGTGATTACTTTCCTTATGTATATATTTGCTATAGCTGTTATTATTTTAGCAGGGTTCCTTTTAAATAAATTCTTTGTTAAAAATAAAACAACTAGCTATATTACAGAATTACCTGAGTATCATGCACCTAGTGCTAGTTATGTAGGTAAGGATGTATGGGAAAAGACTTGGGCATTTATCAAGCGTGCTGGTACAATTATTTTCTTGTCCTCAGTAATTATTTGGGTTTTATTGAATTTGGATTATCAGTTTAAGCCAGTAGAAGATATCGACGAAAGCTTACTTGCAAATATAGGTAGATCTATTTCTTGGTTATTTGCACCAATGCTTGGTATGAATTTCTCTTGGGGAGCATCAGTTTCTGCTGTTCAGGGGCTAGTAGCAAAGGAAATGGTAGTATCTTCAATGGAGGTTATTACTGCAGTTGGAGAAGGTGGAGATGTATTCGCTGGAAATGGAGCTTTTGCATTCTTTAATGGAAATGGGTTTAGTGCTATGGGATATATGGTATTCACTTTATTCTCCGCTCCTTGTTTTGGTGCTATTGGCGCTATGCGTAGAGAACTTGGTTCAAGTAAAGCAATGTGGAAGGCCATATTATTTGAAACAGGATTAGCTTGGGTACTTGCTTCTGTTATTGGTATCTGGGGCGTATTCTGTTAGGAGGTAAGTAAGTATGAATGGTGTAGATATTGCAGTAGTTATCATTGTTGTTCTATTAGTACTAGCTGTGATTGGCGTACGTTATATATTACCCAAGGTGATGAGTCGTCAATTGAAAAAGAAAGGAAAAGAAGAAAGCTGTGGCTGTTCTAACTGTAAACGTCGTTGATTCAGTGGTGATTGGAATTATTGCTATTATCATAGGACTTGTGATATGGCATTTAGTCAGAGTTTATAAAAAAAGTCCCTGTGGGGATTGTGCTAGTGCAAAACAATGTTCTGCCTTTAGTAAAGATAAAATTTTAAAGGCATACAAAAAACAATGTAAATTAGAACAGAAACTTAAATAAATAAAAGAGGCTGAATTCAAAAGTGAGTTAAGCCTCTTTTTCTATGGAGAAGATAAGAATTAAAAAAATGGTTTACTGGATAGAAAACAATGCCATAAAGAAGTATAGGAAACCAAGCAACAAAGTTCTTGATTTGAATAAAGATTGCTATATAATCAGCAATAGGTCTAAAGGTTAAAATTAAGACATTCTTAATAGCAATAAAGAACTTCTTAACTGCATTACCTATCGTCTTAGCAATAGAAACTATGGCGGCAAATATTGTTTGCATATGCTCACCTCCTAGTCTATAAAATCATTATATAATAAATCCTAATTTTAAGCAACTTCATAGGAACTCTAGACAAATCTATTTTTTTTACAAACAATATGACAAAATATTTTGTAAAAAACCAAAGAAACATCTTTGAATTTGTAAAAATATAGCTCAAATAAACTCCTTGATTTGATTTGATTTGATATAGTTTGTCATATTTTTAGATTTTCAAGCATAAAACATAGTGGTGATAGAATGAAAATTAAACAAGGTGTATTTAATAGAAACGGATTAGAGTTGAACTCAGTAGAAATAGAACTAGAAGGAACAACTCTAATTATGCTAGAAGGATATGGAGCATTTTTTATGTGTGGCGCCTTAGATGTTGATATTTATGGAGATAGAGAAGTATTATGTGGAAAAGCTGTAAAGGTAAAGACCCTAGATGATCTATTTAATGCTACAGTATTTGATTCTACAAAATATGCAAAGAGTTTAGGCATTGTACCAGGATTAAAGGTATATGAAGCATTTGAAAAGATTCGCTTGGCGCTTTAGTATATTCATCCTATTTATTTTATTCATTGTTTATGCTTGCAGATTTTCGATGAGTTATTTTTCAGAAGCTATGGATGTATATACTGAATCCTTAATCATCGGATATGCAACAGAGGTAATTGATGAAGGAATTAGTGAAGGAGTAGTAGAGCTTCTTGATGGAAAGAGTGTTCTTTGTGAATCTTATGATTCTACAGGCAAGGTGGCTTATGCATATTTAGATGTCAAAACGATTAATCATTTGAGAAATAATATTTCTAGATATATCGCGAGTTGTGTAGATATTATTAATAAAGGTGAAAATTTTAGTACTGTAGATTTGCCTTTAGGGTATTTTTTTGGCTTAAATTATTTTTTCTCGAAGGGAATTCGTGTTCCTATTCATTTAGAGGTGGTAGGCAATCAGGATGTTGTTATCGAAAAAAATATAGAAAGCTATGGCTTAAATACTACAGTTTTACAGATTAATATGATTATTGCCTTAAACATAAGAAGTGTAATCCCTTTTCAAACAAATACAGTTCAAACGAAAATCAGTATTCCAGTTGCGCTAGAAATTTTAAATAATGATATACCTTATTATTTGGGTATGAATAAAACGAATATAAGCTAGAAATAAATTTAATTCTAGCTTTTTATTTTTAAATTAAGTGTAAATAATAAACTAAATAAGAATTCTTTTGTATATTTTTGGAATTGTGGTATAATATCACTAGGTGGTAGTATGCTAATAGATAGTAAAAAAGGGCAGTATAAGGTTGAAAGCAATTATAGAGATGCTTTCCGATTAGATGCTTTTGAGGAAAAATACATAGAAGAATGCTTTGATAAATACCAATATATTGTTGGAGATATCAGTTCTGGGATTTTGCGTTTAAAGGGCTTTGATACGAATCCTAAAAGTAAGAACTATTTTGGCTTCATTGAAGATTATTTAGAACTTTCCTGTGCAATGGGATGTCCTTATTATATTTTGAAGCGTATTCAATCTGATAAGGAATATCAAAATGAACTTTCTAATCCTAAGGAGCCTAAAACAGATGGGTTTGTAATTCATTCTTTAACTAAGGAAAACTTTGATAAGGAAAATATAGTTTTAGAAACAACACCCAAAGGAGAGCCAAATATTGTTATTGAAGCAGAGAAGCTGAACAGAATCCCCAAGGGTGAGCTTACAGGCGACTTAAAGGAGTTTGCAAAACAAGAGCCTCAAAACAATAATCCTCGCAAAGTAGTAGAAAAACCAGAGATTTCTCAAAGCTATGTTTCTAGTAGTCCGGGCTTTGTTCCTAATCAAAACAATAGGAATAATAATAATTACAACAATAACAAAAATAGAAATAGAAAGAGAAATAAAAAATAAAGATTATGGATACAGAAAAGATAGAAGAACAAATTAAAAAAATTTTAAATAAGATCCGTCCTTACTTAAATTCTGAAGGTGGAGATTTAGAATATATAGGATTTAAGGATGGAATTGTATATATTCGTATGTTAGGCGCTTGTATAGATTGTGGTGCATTGGACTCAACCTTAAAGGATGGAATTGAGGCATTATTGGTGGAAAATATTCCAGAGGTTATTGAAGTGAAAAATTTAGCATTAGGAGATGAAGTAGATGGTCTTTCTAGCCGATGACAAAAAGCTTTATGAAGAATTTTTAAAAATTATAAATACTAGAGCAATTCAAATTATTTGCATTTGTTTAGTTTCTATGTTAATATGTCAACTTTTGAAGTTTGCTATATTATCAATTAGGGAAAAGAAATGTGTTTGGAAATATCTTTTTTATACAGGTGGATTTCCAAGTTCTCATACCTGTCTATGTATGACACTTGTAACATCTTTATTTTTATTCCAGCTGCATGATATTAACGGTATAGATTGGTCCTTTGCGGTTGCAGTGGTGTTTGCCTTAATTACAATTCATGATTCTATGGGAATAAGACTAGAAGCTTCAAAGCATGCAGTAATTCTAAACAACTTTGCTCAAGAAATGTCAGAGGAAGAAAAACAATCCTTAGGCTACGGAAAGAAGGGACGTCTCAAGGAATTACTTGGACATCATTTTTATGAAGTTGTTGGTGGAATGATTTTTGGTGTTATTTTTGGAATAAGTGGTTATTTCATTTTAGTAAGCTTTATTTAAAAATTCAGGTTTAGGTTTTGCCTAAACCTTTTCTTTTTAATTTGAAAGTGGTATAATGAAAGAAATAGGAGGCAATTTATGGAAAAGTATTTAGATTTAGATATTTCACAAACAAAACCATTTTTTAATGAGAAGGAGTATGATTCAGTTAAAAAAGACATCCTTGCTGCACATCAGCTTTTAAGATCAAAACAAGGTGCAGGAAATGATTATATTGGATGGTTAGATTTACCTGTAGAATACGATAAGAAGGAAGTAGCACAAATTGTAGCTGCTGCAAAGAAAATTAAGGCTCAATCTAAAGTGCTATTAGCAATCGGTATTGGTGGTTCTTATTTAGGTGCTAGAGCCGCTATTGAAATGTTGAAAAAGTATTTTAACAATCCGGGAGTAGAAGTGATTTTCGTTGGTAATCAGATTTCTTCAACTTATGTTGTAGAGCTATTAGACTATTTAAAGGATAAGGATTTTTCTATTAATGTTATTTCAAAATCTGGAACTACAACAGAACCAGCTATCGCATTCCGTATTTTCAAAGAATATATGGAAGAACGTTATGGGAAGGCAGAAGCAAAGAATCGTATTTATGCTACAACAGATAAGGCTAGAGGTGCATTAAAGACTTTGGCTGATGCTGAAGGCTATGAGACGTTTGTAGTACCTGATGATGTTGGTGGAAGATTTTCTGTACTTACACCAGTAGGATTATTGCCTATTGCTGCTGCAGGTGTAGATATTGAAGAAATGCTTGATGGTGCAACTGCTGCATACAAATTCTACAAAGAAGAGGATGTAGAAAAGAATGATGCATTAAAATATGCACTTGTTCGTAATCTTTTATATCGTAAGGGTAAAAAGCTTGAAATGCTTGTAAACTATGAACCAAGATTACAATATTTTGCAGAATGGTGGAAGCAATTATTTGGTGAATCTGAAGGAAAAGATGGAAAAGGAATTTGGATTACCTCTGCATCCTTCTCTACAGACTTACACTCTTTAGGACAAATGATCCAAGAAGGAGAGCGTACTCTATTTGAGACAGTTCTAAATGTCGTTGAGCCAGTTTCTAATATCGTAATTGAGTCTGATAAGGAGAATTTAGATGGACTAAACTTCCTTGCAGGAAAAACAATGGATTATGTCAATAAAATGGCTATGACAGGAACTATGATTGCCCATGTAGATGGTGGTGTTCCAAATATTCGTTTAAATATCCCTAATATCTCTGCTTATAGTTTTGGCTATATGGTTTATTTCTTTGAACTTGCTTGTGGTGTGTCTGCATACACTTTAGGTGTAAATCCATTTAATCAACCAGGCGTAGAAGCATATAAGAAGAATATGTTTGCACTTCTTGGTAAACCAGGATATGAGGAGTTAAAGGCATCTTTAGAGGCTAAATTAAAGCATTAATTCTTAGTGGAGAGAAATCTCCACTTTTTTCTTGTCTTTTATGACTATAAATGATAAAATAACTTATCGAAATAAGAGAAATTGAGGTGCTTTATCTATGGCAGATTTTAAAAGAATAGCAAAATTTGAATTGGTTTCACAAAATAATTTTATAGAGTCTTGTGAAATGGAAAATGCAATAGAAATATACAATCAATTAAAGCTTCCTAAGCGTGCAACTAAGGGATCTGCAGGTTATGATTTCTATGCGCCTTTTGATATTACATTAAATCCTGGACAGACAATTAAAATACCTACAGGTATTCGAGTTTCTATGGAACCTAATTATGTATTAAAACTATATCCTAGAAGTGGATTGGGATTTAAATATCGTCTTCAATTAAATAATACTGTAGGTATTATTGATAGTGATTATTATTTTTCCGATAATGAGGGGCATATTTTTGCGAAAATTACAAATGATACAAATGAAAACAAAGTGGTTCATCTAAAACAAGGGGAAGCCTTTATGCAAGGCATCTTTATTGAATATGGAATAACTCTAGATGATGATACGACAGAAGTCAGAAATGGTGGCTTTGGTTCTACAACCAAGTGACAAAAGTTGACTAATGATGACAAATAAGGTATAATATATTCCATATGTAGGAGGTATAATGAGATGGAAGAAAAAGAAGAGGGATTGTCCTTAGGTGAGATATTCCACGTTTTATTTATAAAAAAATGGTTATTGTTAGCAGTGACCTTAGCTGTTACATTAATTGGAGTGATTTTTGTACAATTTTTGTATAATCCTGGAAAGGTAGAGTATCAAGCAACTTTTCAAGTGAAGTTTCCAGATGCCTTTAAAATGGAAAATGATTCTACAAGACATTATCCTGATGGAACAGAATTCTTATATCAAGAATTAATTTCTTTGGATAATTTGAAAAGGGCTCAAGCTAAAGATGAGAGTTTTGCTTCTATTAATATTGAAAAAATGAAGAAGAATAATGGAATTTCTATTCAAGAATATGAAGCTACTATTAATAATGAACCAGTAAAAACGGAGATATATTCTATCTTTATTTTGAAAAAATATTTTAGTTCGACAGAACAAGCAGTTGATTTTTTTGAAGCATTAATTGATATTCCTGTAGAAATAGTTTTAGAGAAAAGTAAATTAATTGATTATGACCGTTATCTAAAGCAATTTGATTCATTAGATGACTATGCTTCTCAAATGGAAATTTTAATTAATCAAAAAGAATTAATCATTGAAAACTACGCTAGCCTAATTTCAACTTATAGTAATGCTCATACAATTACTTTAAATGATGGTTCAATAAAAACTATTTCAGTAGCTCAAAGTGATATTGAAAGTTATTTTACTCGCTATGATTTAGAAGCAATGAAAAATGAAGTTGAATTGAATGGATATGTTTATCCAAATTCAGAATTCTTAATTAATGTTAGAAATAATTTGGCGGATTTAGAGCGTCAGTTGGAAAGAAATAATTTAAAGCTTAATAATCTTCAAAAACAAATAAAAGATATTTCTAGTGATGAAGGGCAAACAATTATTATTCAGGGACTTATTTCTGAAATTTCAAAAATAACAGAAGAAAATGCCGAAATTGAGTCAACAATTAAGGATTATAATAAATATCTTAACGCTTCTAGCGAAGCAGGATATGCTGAGAAACTAGCAAACTTTGAATCTAGAATGAAAGCTCATTATGCAGAGCTACAAGAATTCACAGCTATTTACGCTGCATTCAATAATGAGATTTATGAAACAAACACAAAGGTATTAGTTTCTGCTGGTTCTATTATAGTTGAAGAGGGTGGATTCAATATTCTCATCGCTCTTGCAGTTTTCCTTGTTGGAGGTTTTGTTTTAGGCTGTTGTTTGAATTTATGCCTAGAACTACCTAAGTTTCTTAAAGAAAAGAAAAAGGAACTAGAAGAAAAAGAAATTGAAAATACAAACGAATAATTATGAAGGTGGTCAATTGACCACCTTTCATTTCTATAGTATAATAGATTCGAGGTGAACACGATGAACTTTAAAATAGAATTACCAAAGTTTAAGAATAAACAATATAGCATATTAGATTTTGGAGCCAAGGTATCTACTAAATTTAATAATAAATCTGCCATCCAACAAGCAATTGATACTTGTAGTCAAAATGGTGGTGGTATGGTCATTATACCAAATGGTTATTTTTTATCTGGACCTATAGAGCTTAAAAGCAATGTAAACCTACATTTAGAAAACAATGCATTTTTACAATTTACAAAATCTAAAGAGGAGTATCCTTTAATCTGGACAGATTATGAAGGTCAAAGAAGAATTAGAGCTATTTCTCCAATTACTGCTGATCATCAAAACAACATTGCTATTACTGGACATGGGGTCATAGATGGTAATGGTGTTTTATGGCGTGGTATTAAGCGTATGAAGTTAACAGAAAAGGAATTTCAAAGATGCTTAAAGAAGAGTCCTTATTTTCAAGAAACTAAGGAGGGTGGTATTTGGTATCCTACTCATACTGTTTACGAAGGAGTTCAGGTAGGAGAGCCGGACTATAATGACCCGAATGCTTTAGAGTTTGCTTCAAAGTATTATGATATGTATAGACCAGTATTACTTTCCTTAAAGCATTGCGATAAGATTTTAATTGAAGATATTACGATTCAAAACTCTCCTGCATGGAATATTCATCCTTGGTTTTGTTCCAATTTTACTTTGAAAAATGCTAAGGTGAAAAATAAATATTCTGCTCAAAATGGAGATGGACTAGATTTAGAGTCTTGTAAAAACTGTGAAATTGTTGGTACTGTGTTTGAGGTTGGGGATGACGGAATTTGTATCAAATCTGGTAAAAATGCAGAGGCAAGGGTCATAGAGGGGCCTTGTGAAAATGTATGGATTCATGATTGTAAGGTATTTGATGCTCATGGAGGATTTGTCGTTGGAAGTGAAATGAGTAGAGGCGTTCATAATCTGCTTGTTGAGAATTGTACCTTTATTGGAACGGATATTGGTGTTCGTTTTAAATCTGCAATGGGTCGTGGTGGCGTAGTAGAGGATATCACGATTCGCAATATTCATATGGCAAATATCTTAGAAGAGGCTTTCATTTTTACGATGGGATATGTTTTAAAGAATTTAGAAACGGATAAAACAGATGAAATGCAGAGTACTCTAAGAGAAGATATTCCAGAATTTAGAAATATATTTATGGAAAATATTTATTGTGAGCATGCTAAGATTGGAATTAAGATTGAAGGATTAAAGGCACTACCAATTCATCATTTATATTTTAAAGATATTGAAATTACTGCAGAAGAGGCCTTGATTCTTAAGCAAGCTGAAGAGATTCATATGGATAATGTCATAATAGAGACTCCTCATGAGAAAAAGATTTTAAATGAAGCATTAAAGGGGTAGAAATGAAAAACGTTATAGAACAAATCTTAGACGAGAAGAATACAAGCAATATTAGAATTCCAGGAAATAATGGAGAAATCTTTACATTCGAACAAGTAGCGTTGATTCATTTAGAAGAGGCAAGTTATGCGATTCTTCATCCGATTGCTAAGGATGTTTTGCCTGATGATGTTTTGGTATTTAGAATTGTTTATAAAGAAGAAGAGGCATCTTTAGAATTAGAAGAAGATGAAGAGGTCATTGAAGAATGCTTTGATGAATATTATCGTCTCTTAAAAAAGAATAAAAAGTAGTTGAATTTATCGTCTTTGTATGGTAAAATGTTAGAGCTGTTTGATAAAACAGCAAAGCACAATGCTCCGCTGGCAACACGGGAAATATCAGGCTATGAGCTTTGGTAATAAGGAGTTGAGATTTATGGCAAACGCTAAAGGACAAGCATTAATCAATGAAATAACTGCTCAATACTTACAAGAAAGACCTAACTTCCGCGCAGGAGATAACGTTAAGGTTTTCGTTAAGATTATTGAAGGTGACACTCATCGTATTCAGGTATTTGAGGGTCTTGTGATTAAGCGTCAAGGTACAGGCATTGGTGAAACTTTTACAGTTCGTAAAATGTCTTACGGAATCGGTGTTGAACGTACATTCCCTGTTCATTCACCTAATATCGACCATATTGAAGTTACTAGAAAAGGTAAAGTACGTCGTGCTAGACTATTCTATATCCGTAACTTATCAGCTAAGGCTGCTCGTATTAAGGAACGTCGATAATTTTAAAGGCCAACCCTAGAAGGTTGGTTTTTATTTTTGGTAAAATATGTAAAATTATGGGAAAGCCTTTTGTAGATTTTATTTTGAAAATATATTATAATAAAGAAGTAGAAAGAGAGGATACGATATGAATATCATCAGTTTATTGACTCCTAAGGATAAAACATTTTATTTAGATTCAAAAGCTACAATTCGTCAAGCTTTAGAAAAGTACGATTATCATAAATTTACTGTTGTTCCTTTGATTGATAAAGAAGGACATTATGTATCAACCTTATCTGAAGGTGATATTTTAAGGTATATAAAAAATAACTGTAATTTTGATTTAGATCTCGCAGAATCACAGTCCGTAGATTTCATTGATAAATATCGTCCTTATAAAGCTTTAGATATCAGCAGTTCTATCCAAGAAGTGATTAAGCTTTCCTTTGAACAGAACTTTATTCCTATGGTGGATGATAGAGGTATGTATATTGGCATAATTAAAAGAAAGGGAATCATTCGGTATTTTTATGAAAGATTTAAAAAGCAATCTAAGCTATAAAATATATAAAAATGGAAAAGAATTTTTAAAAGAGAATGAAATTTATTTAAATGCAAATGTGAAGACCTTTATAGAAACGTCGTTTTTCTTTTTAAATGCTCAAGACTATCAACAGCTTGATCGAAAAAACTATGCTTTACAATTTAAAAATGGAGCAGAACATTTGTTCATATTAAGACTTGATCCTTATAATATGGTACTCTTTGGCTCTAAAACACTATGTGAATTTGCTGCAAGCATTGTGGCAGATTTAAATCTAGTTGTGGAGGGCGTTTTAGGAAAAGAAGAATGTGCATCAGAATTTTTAAAGTACTACCAAGAACGCTTAAAAGGAGAGATAGAATTACAGCACTCTATGCAGATTATGGTTTTAAATAAGCTTACCTATTCTCCAAAGTCAACTGTTTTTCAATGTACACCCAAAGATATAGAAGAATTGGCTCTTTGCTATTGTTCCTTTAAAAAGGAAGCTCTTCATGAAAAGATGGATATATCTACAGCTATAGAGATTCTAAAAGGAAGAGAGCATACCTTTTATGCCATCAAGGAACAAGGAAAAATTGTAAGTATTGCGGCTAGAGCCAGAGATTTTGATTCTAGTTGTTCTATTTCTAATGTGTTTACTATCCCTGAATATAGAGGTCGTGGCTATTCAAAACAAGTCGTATCAAAATTATGTGAGGATATCATAGGAGAAGGAAAAACACCAAATCTGTATGTAGACTCTACAAATCCTATTTCTAATCATCTCTATTTAAACTTAGGATTTACATATCTTACAGATCAGGTGCAATATTGTTATCATCCGTCTTTTATAAAAACAGCAGTTTTTGCAGGAGGATGCTTTTGGTGTGTGGCAGAGCCATTCTATTCTTTAGAAGGTGTAAGAAAGGTAGTGAGTGGTTTTGTTGGTGGGAAAGAGACTCATCCTTCCTATGCACAAGTCAAACAAGGAACTACTGGCCATAGGGAAGCAATTCTCATTGAATATGATTCATCAAAAATTAAATATTCTACTTTATTAGAAACTTATTTTTCTTCGATTGACCCTTTTGATGATGGTGGGCAGTTTATTGATCGAGGATATAATTATACTTGTGGAATATATACTTCCGATTCTTTAGAAAAAGAAGAAATAAAGAATCGGATAAAAGCTTTAGAACAACAATATAACCAAAGCGTTTATGTTGATGTGCGTGAGGATACCATATTTTATCCTGCTGAAGAGGAACATCAAAATTATGCTTTAAAGCATCCAGAAAAGATAAAAGAAGAATTTGAAACTTCGGGAAGATTAAATAAGAAGGAAAACTAAATTATGAATTATACTATTAAGAAAATAAGAGAGTGTCCTTCTTTACAATGTGATGCAGCAAAATGGTTTAGTGAAAAATGGAGTATACCAATAGAGGCATATATAGATAGTATGAAATCTATTAGTTCTGATTCTCCTGTTCCACAATGGTATATTATATGTGACAAAGAGAAGATTATTGGTGGGGCTGGTGTAATAGAAAATGATTTCCACCCGCGCAAAGATTTAACCCCCAATGTTTGTGCAGTTTATGTAGAAGAAGCCTATCGTAATCAAGGCGTTGCAGGTGAACTTTTAAGTTTTGTTTGTGAAGATATGAAAAGCTTAGGAGTAGAAACACTTTATTTATTAACCAATCACACTTCCTTTTACGAACGATACGGTTGGAAATTTTTCTGTATGGTAAAAGGAGATGGAGAGGATATATTAAGCAGGATGTATAGAAAGGAGATAATATGATGAAAGAGAAAAAGAAATATACATGTTGCCCATTTTGCGGTTCGCAAGATATTCTGTATTTTGATACACTAACTAAAGAAATGTTTGATAAAAAATACGGAAACAAAACAGATGAGGAGCTTACTTGGTATGAGAAAAAAGATCGAGATCTTTATCTAGAATATGACGAAGAGGAAGTTGCTGCCTTTTTAAAGGATGATAAAAAGGAAGGACGCTCTGGAGTTTGTAAAACCTGTGGGATGGAGTTTAGAGAATTTGTAAATCCAAAACTTGACGCTAGAATCAAGTCAATGACAAAAATTCCAATTGAAGAATACTTGGATACTATGTCTAAAGAATTGGCTTCATTGCCTACTGATTCTAATGAAATTCCTTTAAAGGAGTTATTATTAGATGCGATAAAACTGGATAATGAGCATAAGAAATTTTACTATAAAGAAATAATGGAAGAAGAAATTAAGAATTTAGCCAAAGCTAGTGAATACATCAAAAAAAATTATAAAATAAAAGAAGCTGAAGAGAATAAGAAGGAAGATTAAAAATATTTAATGGTTTTGGCTTGTTTGTAGAAGATATGCCTAAGATGATAAAAATTTATAGAGATGTTCTAGGATTTGAAATTAAAGAGGCAGAAGATGCTGTGAATGTTTATTTGATTAAAGATGGTACTTTATTTATGCTTTATGGTAGAAAAATTTTGAAAAGATGACAAACAAGAAATATAGTTATGTTAAAGATTTCAATGGACATTTTGAAATCGCATTATATGTAGATACTTATGAAGAAGTAGATTCTTGTTTCAAAGAAGTTGTCTCAAAAGGAGCAGTTCCAGTTTTACCACCGACTACAGAACCATGGAATCAAAGAACTTGTTACATAACAGACCCAGAAGGGAATTTAATAGAAATAGGATCTTTTAATAGGCCATTTGATAGATAGTAACTAATTTAATATTTTAATAAAACAATAAAAGGTCTAGGGAAATCCTTAGACCTTTCGTTTTCATTCTGGGGCGTATAACAGGGATCGAACCTGCGCATGGCGGAGCCACAATCCGCTGTGTTAACCACTTCACCATATACGCCAGATTTGTACGTTTTAAAACGTGCATTATTATTATACATTATTTTTTAACATTTTCAATATTATTTTATAAAATTCGTAAGTTTTGTTGATTTTTTTCTTAAATAAGGTAAAATAGTATAGAAGAAAGGAATTTATACATTATGTGGAAAAAGATATTATATTTTGGTATAGCTATCGTTATAGGTATATTAGTATATATCATTGGATATAGCTCTAACCAAATGAATCATTTAGAGGGTATAGTTAAAAGCGCAATTGAAAAAGAGGAGTATTATAAAGTTCCAATGGTGTGGGGAGGATGTTTTGATACGAAGTCAATTGCTGATAACACTTCAGATAAATTGGACTTGATGATTTATCCTGCAACATCTCAAACAGATGTTACTTATGGAGATGAAGATAATTCTACAAGATATTTAGAGTTTGAAAAAGCATATTATGTTTATATATTTAATGCTAAATTTGCTGTAGATACAGCTACAGATGGTAAATCTAGCTTTAATAAAACAGCAATAGAGTTTTCATCAAACGATGCAGGTTCTTCATCATATGATTATTATTTTGTAGTAAGTGAAACAATTAACAGCAGCGTTTATGTAAGTGAGCCAAAATCAAAAGAGGATGTATTACTAAATAACGCTAGAGAAGTAACCAATACAAATGCAAATTGGAACTTTATGCGTATTACCTTTACTGAAACTATGATTAATCAAATGGTAAAAGAGATGAATGGTAATATTCATAAGCTTTCTATTAAGGACTGTGATGGAAATGTAATCTATAGTGTAGATGCTAATTTGGATTTCTCTCAAGGATTTTATAATGATGCTAAAGTGGAAGAAATATTTACTAAGTACAATACATATTTGAGTTCATATTTAGCAGCTGAAGGAGATTCAAGTAAGTTGAAAGAATTAAACAACACTTGGAGTAAAGAATTTGATACTTGGAAAGCAGAATTTACAGAAGAAAGTTCTACAACAGGTTATACTATTGGATATGAAAGAAATGTTGTAACTCCAAGTAAACTAGTATGGCAGACAGTAGGCATGCTTGCTTTATATGCTGTAGTCATTTTGTTATTCTATGTTTTATTATTCCATTTCAGTGCAATTAGAAGACTTTTCTCAAGAGAAAACTATAAGGATTATTCAAGAGATTCTAAAATCATTGTCAATGGTAAAGCTGTATCTAGAAATAAGGGTAAACCAGTAAAAGAAATTAAGACGGAAGATGTTGTATTACCAGATACAACTGCAGATGAGTCATTAGAAACTGTTACAGCAGGAGAAGTTATTGCTCCTGTAGTTGAAGAAATACAATCCACCCCTGTGGAAACAAATGACGAGGTAGAAAGTTCAGTAGAAGAACCAAAAGTTGAAGAATCTAATGAAGATTCAACTCCTAAAGAAAATCAAGATTTAGTAGTAGAACCTACTCAAGAGGGAAAAACTATAACTGATGAAGAGGTTAAAACTGAAGAAAAAGTAGAAGAGGTAAAGCCTGCTCCTAAGAAAACGACAACCAAAACTTCTACAAAAAAGCCTGCTACTACAAAGGCAGCAACAACCTCATCTTCAAAAAAGACTACAACAAAGAAACCTAGTACTTCTACAAAGACTACTTCATCTAAATCTACAACTACTAAAAAAACAACAACAAAAAAGACTAATTCTAAAGTGGAAGGTGAATAAAAATGAAACCAATTAGAAAGGCAGTTATACCAGCCGCCGGTTTTGGAACACGTTTCTTACCATTTACAAAGGCAGTTCCAAAAGAAATGCTTCCTATTGTGGACACACCTACAATTGAATATATTGTGCGTGAAGCAATTGAAAGTGGAATTGAAGAGGTTCTAATTATAATCAATTCTGAAAAGGAATGTATCCGTACACATTTTGGACATAATGTAGTATTAGAGAACTTTTTAAAGTCAAAAAATAAAACAAAGGAACTAGAAATTGTTGAAGCATTACCTAAACAAATTCATGTCGAATTTACTTATCAAGAAGAACAACTTGGTTTAGGTCATGCCGTATTATGTGCAGAGAAATTTGCTAATGGTGAGCCATTTGCATTATTATTAGGCGATGATGTCTATGTGGGTAGAAAAGAGCCTGCAACCAAGCAACTTGTTAATGCATATAACCAGACAGGATCGTCTATTTTAGGAACCCTAGTTGTTCCTGATGAGGATGTATCTAAATATGGAATTTGTAAGCCAAAAGCTGCTTCAAATGATGCATTAGTGGAATTAGAAAGTGTTGTTGAAAAACCTGCAAAAGAGGTTGCCCCATCTAATTTAGCTATTGGTGGAAGATATGTATTAACTCCTGCTGTTTTTGAGTATTTGAAAACTCAAACAAGAGGTGCAGGTGGAGAAATTCAATTGACAGATTCCATATTAAGATTGATGTCTAAGGAGAAAGTATATTCTTTGGCTATTGATGGTAGAAGATATGATATAGGATCTAAGAAAGGCTTTTTAGATGCTACAATAGATTTTTCTTTAAAGCGTAGTGATTTAGCAGAGGATATGAAAGATATCTTAAGTAAGCATAAATAACAAAGAATTAGGAAGAGAACAATTTATTTGTTCTCTTTTTCTTTTGAAACAAATTGAATAAATTGTTGTTTTTTGATACAATGATAGAAGGTGGTAAACATGAACAAAACGATGCTCTGCATAGAGATACTTCAACTTCTTTCCGCTAAAAACATTATGAACAAAAATGAGATAGCAGAAGTTTTGGAGATTAATCCGAGAAATGTAATTGAATATATAAAAACACTACAGAACTGTGGCTATGATATTGAATCTGTTCGTGGAGTATATGGAGGCTATCATCTAAATAAAGATAGTCTTTTACCAGCTGTCAAGTTAAATCAAAAAGAAGTAGATTTATTAAAATCAAGTGTGGCTTTTTTAGAACGACAAGCAGATTATTTAGAATACAAGGAATATCTAAAAACAATATCAAAGGTATTAAGTACCAATATGGAATCCTTTAGTACAGACATAAAAATTATAGATAGATATCCTCTTGCAATGGCAAAGGAAGAATTATTAAAGCGATATACAGCATTTACAGAGGCTATTTCAGCGCGTAAGAAGTGTGAGATAGAGTATTTATCTTCTAAGAATAAAGAAAGTACACATATTATTCATCCTTACCAAGTGTTTGTATTTAATGGTTCTTGGCTAGTACTTGCTTGGAATGAAACGGTAAATGAGTTTGGATATTTCAAATTAAACAGAATTCAAAATCTTCATATATTACCAATTAAATTTACAATTTTACGAACGTATCAAAGCTCTGACTATATTGATCAATATGGGATGAAGCAAAATGGTGAATATTATGACATTAAGCTTGAGCTTACAGATTTATATACTGTAATATCAGAACGTATTTATGGAAAAAATCAAAAAATTACAAAAATTGATGAACATAGAACCATATTAGAATGTAGTATGCAAAATAAAAATATTATTCAAAGCTTTGTTTTAGGGTTTGGAAGCAAAGCTAAAGTAATTGAACCAGAGTGGTTAAAAATACAGATTGAGCAAGAGGCAAAAAGGATTTTAGGTGAGGAAAATGAGTAAATATATATTTTTAGATTTTAATGGAACAATTATTGATGATGTTGATTTATGCTTAGATCTTTTAAATGATATTTTGAAAAATCAAAATAAAAAGTTGGTCACAAAAGAGCAGTATAAGGATATTTTTACATTTCCTGTTAAAAAATATTATGAACTAGCAGGAGTGGATTTTTCTATAGAATCCTTTGAATCTTTAGCAGATAAGTTTATTGCTGCCTATCAACCATTATCCTTGAAATGTGGATTATTTCCTAACAGCATTGAAGCCTTTCAAAAGTTAAAAGAAAAAGGCTATCATTTAGTCATTCTTTCAGCTAGTGAAAAAAATAATTTATTAGAGCAATGTGAAAGTTTTGGTATTGTTTCTTATTTTGATTCTATATTAGGAATAGATAATATTCATGCGGCATCTAAGGTAGGCATAGCGTTAAAGTTTATGGAAGAGAAGCATATCAAAGGAGAAGATATTTTATTTGTTGGAGATACTTTGCATGATTTAGAAGTTGCAAAGGCTATGGGAGCAAGCTGTATGCTCGTTTCTTGTGGACATCAATCTACGTCTATATTAACACAGGGAGGAGTTCCCATTCTTTCTAATGTGTATGCTTTAGTAGATCTTTTGGATGATGTAAAGTAAAAACGGGAAGAATATTCTGTATAAGAGAAATCTATTTTTTTGATAATCAGGATGGGGACATATTCCTAGTTTAGAAGATGATTTCGTTGTTATGGTTTCATTTTCTAATATTTATTTCATACCTTCTTAAGCGATTCATAATATCGATGAAGATTAAATCATTTTAATTCTGTGTATTTTTGTATAAGAAAACTGGAATTTTGTTATAAGCTAATAAAAAATCATTGATAAAATGAGTCTTTTAAGTTATAATATTTTCTAGAGTATTTTATTTTGGAGGCTTACAAATGAAAAAGTTTATTAAAGCAATTAGCGTAATGTCAATTCTTTTTGTGATGATATTGGCTATGACTAGCTGTTCAGGATATAGTTTTTATAAGGATTTTCATGACGCTGGAGCAGATATTGAAAAAGAAAATGTATTTGAATTGATTACATTAGAAGAAGCAAAAACGAAAAAAGAAAATGGAGAAACATTTGTTTTATTGTATGGTTCAAGTTCCAACTCAAGTTGTGTGTCTGTAGTTACAAGCTTACAGGCTCAGGCAGAATACCTAGGAAATACAGAGGCAACAATTTATTTCTTGAATTCTAAGGATTATGATACAACATCTAAAGCTCGAGAGGTAAAGGATGCTATTCGTATGCATGATCCATCAAAGGATGGAAGTCCTATTATTATGACTTTCAAAGCTACAGCAGTAGATATTGATACATCTAATAAAGAAAAGGTTAGAACAAAAGAATTTATTAAGAATGGCGTTATTCAATATGCTAGCTTAGCTTCAGAAATTTTTAAAAACATTTTAAAATAAGAAAAAGGGCTTGCCTAATGGCAAGCTTTTAATATGAAAAAAATGGATTATTTTTTTCTGTTTTGGTTTGGAAGTTTCAAGATAGCATATAGTAAAATAAAAAGTACTAGACCTAAAATGATTTTATCTTCCATAAGTATCACCAGTATTAGTATATGCATAAATGAGAAAATGTATCTATTTTCTTTTCAAAATGCATAGAATTTATTGGTGATTTTTAAATGCGAAAAATTAAGGAAGAGGTTTTAGAACAAAATATAAGAAAGATTCTTAAAACAAACAAGCTTATGCTTGTTGTAAAGGATAATGCTTATGGATTTGGAATAAATCGGATAGTCCCACTTGCAAAAAAATTACAAGTGAAGGATTTTGCAGTAAAGTCCATTGAAGAGGGGAAGCTAGTGAAGAGTCTGTTTTATGAAGCCAATGTATTAGTTCTAGGAAAAGTAAAACAAAAGGATATAGAGGATTTAAAGCGATATCAATTACTTCCTACAATCAATGACTATGATGATTATATTGCCTTTAAAGAAAACAAAATTCCATGCCATTTAGCCATTGATACAGGTATGAATCGATTTGGTATGAAAAGTGGATATCTAGCACTTATTAATGATAGCATAGTACAAGCAATTTATACGCATTGTTATAATAATCAAAATCGGCATAAAATCAAGTTTATGGAACGCTTGTCTAAAAATTATTTGAAGCCAATTCATATTGGTGGCAGTATTGCTTATAATCAAACAAAAGAGATGCTGCGAGTAGGGAAAATGGTCTATGAGAATGCTTTATATTTTTATGGGCAAATTGTGAATATTAAGCATTTGAAAAAGGGAGAAACAATTGGATATGATGGATTATATCAAGCACCCCAGGATGTGATTATAGGGGTGTGTAACATTGGCTATAGTGATGGACTTCATTTGTTTTATCATGGAAATGTGCAGATTAGAAATAAATATTATTCAGTGGTAGGTAGATGCTGTATGGATCATTGCTTTATATTAATAGATGAAGCTATACAGATTGAAGATGAGGTAGAGTTCTTTGGGAAAACCATTTCTGAAGACCAATTCATCGAATATAATAGTATGACAAAATATGAAATGTTTTTACAAATCAATCAGCAGGGGATTACAAATTAACTCTTTTTTGGTATAATAGAATATAAGCAGGTGTTAATATGATATATATTCTATATAACGATAAAAGCAATCGAGGAAGACCGATACGAGAAGCGAAAAGATTAGGAAAGAAATTTAAAAGAAAAAAGAAAGAGTATCTTTCTTTTAGCATTTTCGATATTGATAAAAAGGAATTAGAATTCCATAATCGTCTAACTGCAACCGACCAGCTAGTCTTGATTGGTGGTGATGGAACACTACATTATTATTTTAATCAAATTTATCCTAATCCCATTGTTTATCGTGTTTTTGTTAAGGCCTGCGGTAGAGGAAATGACTTTGCAAGAGATTATAAGAAGCATAAATTATTTGAGATTACTCATTTAGTAAATGATTTCCCTACGCTTAAAATCAATGAGGAAAAAGAATATGCTTTTCTTAATGGAATTGGAATGGGGGTAGATTCCTTCGTCTGCTTAGAACAATTGAAAAATGCTAAGCTTAAAATCAAAGAATCTTATTTTAAGGTTGCCTTACGTGTGTTTAAAAATTTCAAGCCTTATTCTTTGGATATAGAAATAGATGGTGTTTCTCATCACTATGAAAAAGTATGGTTCTTTGTCTGCAATCATGGCAAGTATTTCGGTGGTGGAATGAAGATTACCCCTATGGCCAAACGTGAAGATGATCATCTAGATATCTGCATTGTCCATAAGATTAAGCTAAGGAAGTTACTCCTTGTATTCCCTATTGTGTTTTTAGGTTTACATCGCTTTATCTGTAAGAAATATATTCATTTTTATAAGGCTAAGCATATTATTGTGAAACCTCAAAATTGTAATATTTTACAAAAGGATGGAGAAATTGCAGAAGCCGTAGAATATATTGAAATTCAGCGGTAAAAGATTTTTATACAATTTTATATTTTAAATTTCTTTCGACAAACTTTCATTTCCCAATTTGTTAAAAATAATAACTAAGGGAGGAAGCATAAATGAAAGTAACAGATATGATCTGTCAAACATCTGAACTCTTAAGAGAAATCAAAAAATGTCAAAGCTTATATCACTATTGCAATGACAATCATTTGATTTATCGCTACATCATAAAAGAAATCTATAGGTTAAATAAAGTAGATGTTTTACTAGAGTTTTTAGCAGATGATTTGAGAGAGAATTGCAGTTTAGAAGATTTAAAGCATGAACTTTTGAAGTTATATCGTATTTTATCTGATGAGTTTATTTTAGCAGTTAAAAGTTATAATTTTAGTAAAGAAGTTGCTTATTAGTTGTAATTCAAGGTGGTATCTGTGTATATATGAAAGAGGGATGAGAAATCATCTCTTTCTTTTTGAATAAGGAGTTAGTGTTATGGAATTAGCTAAAGATATTAAAGAAAAATTGAATTTCATACCAAATCGTGTTAGAATAGTGGCTGCCACCAAATATGTGGAAGCAGAAGATATGAAGAAATTATTTTCTTTGGGAATTCATCATTTCGGAGAAAATCGTGTTGAATCTTTCTTAAGAAAATATGAAGCCCTAAAAGATGAACAAATTTGTTGGCATTTTATTGGACATCTACAAACCAATAAGGCCAAACAAGTGTTATCAAAAATTGATGTGCTTCATTCCTTAGATTCTTTAAAGCTTGCAGGGATGATTGAAAAAGAAAGAACAACTCCTTTGGATTGCTTTATAGAAGTGAATATTAACAAAGAAGAATCCAAGGATGGTATAGCTATAGAAGATTGTGAAGAGTTTTTAAGAAAGCTATCTACATATTCTAAGATAAATGTAGTAGGCTTTATGATGATGACGACAAAGGCTAGCACGAAAGAAGAAAAAAGAATTCAATTTTCAAATTTAAGAAAGTTGATGCTAGAAATGAATGAAAGATTAGGATTGGATTTGAAGCAATTGTCGATGGGAATGAGTGATGATTATCAAGAGGCAATTTTAGAAGGTGCTACGACAGTGCGATTAGGACGGATGTTATGGTGTCAAGAGAAGTAGAGTTTTTTCACAAGCAAACTGAATCAAATATCAATAAAGCACGTCAGGGTGGTATTGTTTTAACAAGCTTTTTAGATGAGGCACAGCTTGCCTATATCCATACACTTCACTCTAAGGATATTAGAATAGAGTGTGATGGTGGTTTTGATGATGCGGAGCATAAAAGGGTGTTATTTCTTCCTCTTTCTTTAGATGTCCCAACCTTCAAAATAAAGGTATATAAAATAGTATATAATACTAGATACCTAGAACTGAATCATAGAAAAATACTAGGGACACTTATGAATCTAGGAATCAAAAGAGAAAGCATTGGAGATATTGTATGTACTGGACAAGGTGTTTTCTTTGCTTGTACAGAAGAGATATCTGCTTATATCCAAAGGGAATTTAAAACCATCAGTGGTGTAGCGGTAGAATTAGAAGAGGTAGAAGAAAGAGTTCAAATCAAACGTGAGCTTAGAGAAGAGAAGCATATTGTGTCTAGCTTACGCTTAGATGTGGTTATTGCTTCTGCTTATAAATTATCCCGCAATGAAGCATCGGAAATGATTACAGAAGGTCTTGTTCAAATCAATCATACAGAATGCCTATCTATTAGTAAGCAGGTATCAGAAAATGATGTGATTAGTGTGCGTCATAAAGGACGAATCTATGTAGGAAATATTGGAGGAAAAACAAAGAGTGACCGTTTGGTTTTACATCTTAAGTTTTTAGTATAGTATGCAAAAGACAACAGAATATAATAAGCTCATTAGCTTTAAACATTTAATCATTTTAACAATCCCTATCTTTTTTGAATTGTTGTTACAAATCATTGTAGGCTATTCTGACCAAATTATGATATCAAGTGATCAGGATGCAGTAACTGCAATTACAAATACAAACACGATTGTCAATGTATTCATTATTGCCTTTCAGGTATTTTCTATGGGAGCAATCATTCTTATAGGACATTATAAAGGTGCTAAGAATTATGATAAAGAAAAAAGTGTCTATAGTGTAGCCTTTGTATTATCCACAGGCATAGGTATTTTGATTAGTATTATCCTATTATGCTTTTCTCAATACTTTTTCAAGTGGATACATCTAGATCCTACTTGTATGGACAAGGGCTTGACATATATAAGAATTGTTGGTGGCTGTCTGTTTTTACAAGCAATCTTAACTACAATATCTGCATTTTTGAAAAGTAATTCTTATATGAAGGATTCTACAATTATAAATGCAGTTGTCAATGTTTTAAATATCATCGGAAATTTCATTTTGATTCCTCATTTAGGAATTATGGGTGTTGCCATCTCGAGTGTTGTATCAAGAGGAATTGGCGTTGTTATTATCTCTATTGTATTTTTAAAAAGAGTAAAGGTAAATATTTTCTTACATCCTTTTAAAGATTTTCACAAATCTACTTTAAAAAAGATTCTTTCTATTGGTGGACCTTCAGGTGGAGAAGCCTTATCTTATAACGCAAGTCAAATTCTAATTCTTTTTGTTGTCAATAGCTTAGGAAATAAGGGAGTAGTAAATATCAAATCCTATGCAAGTATGTTTGCAATGATATCTTATATGTTTACCTCAGCCATTTCTCAGGCTATGCAGGTTGTGATTGGTGAATTACTTGGTATGGGGAAGGTAGAAGAGAGTAAGAAGAAGATTTATCAAACTCTTTTGGTTAGTGTTGTAACAACAATTGTCATTTCTGTGATTTTGTTCTTTATTAGTGATTATGCATATGGCTTATTTGGCATTAAGGATAAGGAATTATTATATATTGGTAAAATGGTTTTACTTATTGAAATAGCTTTAGAGTTAGGTAGAGCATTTAATATTGTATTTGTACGTGCTCTACAGACAAGTGGAGATATTGCATTTCCAACAATATTATCTGTTATCTTTTGTTGGGGTGTTGCAGTATTAGGAAGCTATTTGCTTGGTGGAAAAGATGTATGGTTGAATTTAGGATTAATTGGCGTGTGGATAGCAATGGCACTAGATGAATGCATCAGAGCAGTTATTTTCTTTATACGATTTAAAAGTGGTGCTTGGGAAAGGAAGTTGATACTATGATAGGTATTATTGCAGCAATGGAAGAGGAAATGGCTTTATTAAGAGAGGCTATTGGAAATCAAAATACAACTCAAATCTGTGGGATCAGATTTTATGAAGGACAAATAGGTACACAAGAGGTTGTGTTATGTACTTCAGGGGTTGGCAAGGTGAATGCCGCTATTGCAACAACGATTTTAATAGAATATTATTCTTGTTCATTAATTATTAATACTGGCATTGCAGGTGGAATTACTGGAGTAGAAACAAAGGATATTGTTCTTGCAAGAGAGTTATCTTACTCTGATGTAGATACAACCCCTTTTGGATATGCGTATGGACAGATTCCTGGAATGCCTAAGACCTTTATGCCAAATTTGGAATGTATTATTCAAGTAAAACAGATATTAAAAAAACTTGGGTTGAACTATAAGGAAGCAAAGGTATATTCTGCAGATTCCTTTGTTACAAGACTTGAACAGGTTTCTAAGGTAGATACCAATATTCCTTGTATTGCAGAAATGGAAGGTGCTGCAGTAGCTCAAGTGTGTACAAGAGGAGGAATTGATTTTATTGTTCTTCGTTATATCTCTGATATTGTAGGAAAAGAAAATCAGGTTGCTGATTATAAAGCCTTTGAAAGTGAAATGGCCAAGAGATCTAGCACAATTTGTTTAGAAATAATAAAAAATTTGGAATAATTGTCAAATTATAGTCAATACTAAAGATGGTGAGAATATGTATTTAGCCATCTTTATTTTTGTTATAATCATTGTTATTTTGGCTATTGATATAGAAATCAATGTAAAAAGTGCAGATGATACCATTAAAATTGATGCTAAAATTGGACTAATAAGATTTGTTATACCTCATCAAAGATTAATATCAAAAGCTTTACAAAGTGAACAGCTTAAAAACAAACAGCAACAAAGAGATGATTTTAAAAAGCTATTTAAAAAGAGACACTATTTGAATAGACTATTTAAACATTCCAGCTTGACTATGTTTTACATGGCTAGGTTTACAAAAGAAGAACTTTATCTAAACCCTATACAAAATGGTGCCTATTTAATGGTTTCAAACCAAATTCATGCATTTTTTAATCATCATTTTAAAATAGTAGATAATAAAAATATAAAGCTTATTTATGATGAACATTACCAAAACATTGATTACTTTATTTGTGTTAAAGCAGATCTTATTAGCATTCTTACCGCGATATTGATAAGGAAATGATATAATGGGAAATATTACAGATTTATTAAATGTTTCAATGAATAAAATTAAAGAAATGATTGACGCGAATACAATTATAGGAACCCCAATTACTGAAGGTGAAACACTTATCATTCCTGTTTCAAAGCTTCATTTAGGCTTTGTCAGTGGTGGTAGTGATATCAAACCTAACTCTAGTAAAGAAGAGGTTCTATTTGGTGGTGGAGCTGGTGGTGGCTTTGGGATTACACCAATTGCATTTTTGGTCATCAATAAGGGAGAAGTAAGCTTACTTTCTATTGATGAAAGTACACACATCGCTGAGAAACTGATTGATTTAGTTCCTAAGACAGTAGAAAAATGTAAAACATTATTTAAGAATAATGCACCGATAGAGAAAGTATAAAAATGGCTTTTCAATTTGAAAAGCTTTTTCTCTTGCAAAAAACTTTAAAATTTGATAGTATACTTATCAGGTGATATTTATGAAATATTATGCTGTTAAGCATCAAGATGGAAAAGATATCTTTACCTCTTGGGATGCTTGTAAAGAATATTTAGTTGGCAAAAAAAATATCCAGCAGAAAAGCTTTAAAACGCTAGAAGAGGCAAAATGCTATTTAAATGATGAAGAAGTAGCTCTTGATTATAAAATTCCTACTGCCTACATTGACGGCTCCTATGATATTAAAACAGGCTGTTATTCCTTTGGTGGAGTTTTGATTATAGGAAATACTCATCAGACTTTTAGTAAAAAGTATGAGGCAGATGAGTATTCCCAAGCCAGAAATGTTGCAGGAGAAATTAAAGGAGCTGGGTATATTATCCAATATGCCATTCATCATGGTATAAAGGAATTGAATCTCATTTATGACTATGTTGGAATCGAAAAGTGGTATACTGGAGCTTGGCAGGCAAATTCGCCGATTGCACAGGTATATTTAAAGTTTAAAAATGAAGTAAAGGATAAAATTAAAATAAATTTTATTAAAGTAAAAAGCCACAGCAATGATAAATACAATGATATGGCAGATAAGCTAGCAAAAAGCGCTCTAGGCATCTAGAGCGTTTTTTAGTAGGGTATAATCATTATGCTTGAAATGATAATCATAGATTTGTTCACTAGTTTCATTTCCTTTGCCTGTAATTACAATGATATCATTTGGTTCAGCTAATTTCGTGGCTAAAGTAATTGCCTCTTTACGGCTAAGTGTCATATAGTATTCCTTGTCTTTTAGATTTTCTGTTAAATCGTAAAGAATTCCAAAAAGATTTTCATGTTTAGGATCCTCAGAAGTGAAGATAGTAATATCAGAAAGGTCGGTGGCAATTGAGCCCATCTTAGCTCGCTTGGATTTATCCTTTTCCCCTTGAGCCCCTAGGATAGAAATAATCTTTCCTTTTTTAAACTCTCGAATATTTCTCAAAAGATTTTCTAATGCATTTGGAGTGTGTGCAAAATCAACAATACCTGTGATATTGTTCTTGTTTTTAAAATGCATAAATCTACCATCAATGGGAAGAAGAGTTTCAATACCTTCCTTTATGTATTTTAAATCAATCCCTAGTTCACTTGCATAAGCGATGGCTGCCAAGGCGTTATAAATATTAAATTTACCAAAAAGAGGTAGTTTAAAATGTTCTAAAAATAAGCCTTTAAAATATACATCAAACTCTGAGTTTAAAAGTCCAAGTTTGATATTTTTGGCTTGATACATCCCCGTATCTATTCCATAGGTAACCACTCTGGCTTTTGTATAGGAAGCCACCTCAGATGCATAGAAATCATCACTATTGATTACTGCAAGACCATTTTTCTTTAAGCCTTCAAATAGTTTGGCTTTTGTTTTGAAATAATTCTCCATTGTTTTATGTGTATTTAAATGTTCATGAGAAAGATTAGTAAATATGGCTCCGTCAAATTCTAATCTTTCAATCCTGCCATCTAATATACCTTCACTAGAAACCTCCATAACCAAATCATTGATATGGTGCTTTCTTAAAACATTATAGGCTTCATAAAATAAATCTGGGGTAGGAGTAGTATGCTTGGTTTTGATGTTTTTCTTTAAATAAGAAATACCATTGGTCCCAATATAGGCAGAACTTTTAGCTACATCAAAAATTTGGTTTAGAATGTTTGCGGTAGTTGTTTTTCCATCTGTTCCTGTAATGCCTACAGTATAAATATCGTGCTGATAATGATAAAAAGCTTGCAAAAGTCTAATGTATTCTCTTTTCGCATTTCGTACACGAATGTGATTATAGTTTTTCAAAACCATTTGGTCTGTCACAATTAAACAGGCACCATTCTCTAAGGCTTCATGAATATATTTTTTGCCATTATGCTTATTTCCTTTTATTGCAACAAATATAAAATTCTTTTTAACACGCTTGGAATTTGCAGTTATTCCTAGCACTTCAGCATTAAGACCTAAGGTTGGATAAAGCTCTTGTACGTTCATTTTCATCATCTCTTATTTCTAGTATTTTATAAAACTTATGTTTTATACGATTTCAGCTTTAGAAAGTTTTAATAAATTCAAGGAAGATTTGAAAAGTTGTCGAAATTCATAATGTTTTATGGTAAAATACAAAATAAGGATGTGAGTAAAATGAAGAAAATTCAGGTTATCGTAAGAGATAAAAACACCCTTGTGTTAGAAGAAGATGCGACTAAGGGAGATTACATTGATTTAACGAGCATTTCTAATGTGGATTTTAAACAAATAGAAAATGCAGTTCTTGCAGGCAAGGATGCTGTATACAATAAAAAATTAGAAGAGTATAAAGAGATGCTAATGCTTCAATTGAACCAAGAAAAAAAGAATTTGGAAAATGGTTTTGCTTTTGATAAGCAACAATTCTTGCATCAAATTGATTCCTTAAAAAAAGAAAATCAACAAGCTTTGGAGAATTTGAAAAATTCTATTTCCAATGAGTATACTCTAGAACTTGAAAAAAAGAATTTTGAATTAAAGAGCTTAGAAGCTAAGTATGCACAAGAGCTTGAAACTTTAAAAAAGAGTGATGAACATAAGCACGCTCTTGAAATTCAAGCTTTAACTACACGTTTAGAACAAGAAAAACAAGCTTCTATCCAAAAGGAAAACGAAACATCCTCTAAGCATCAATTGGAGATTATGGATCTTCAATCCAAGCTTTCTGCACTTCAGAGTCAGGTAGAAATGAGACTTTCTAATGAACGTTTGGAAACCGAGAAGAAATATATAGATCAAATGAATCTTCTAAACCAACAATTAAAGGATGCTTCTAGTCGACATGAGCGTTTTGAATTAGAACAAAAACTAAAACTAGAAGAACAACTTAGAAAACAAGAACAGATTTTTGCAGAAGAAAGATTACAGTATAAAGAACAAATTGAGTTATTAAATCAACAATACCAGCTTCTACAAAGACAAAAGGCATCCTTAAATGTAAAACAGACAGGAGAGGATTTAGAATCCTGGTGTGATAATGAAGTGAAAAGCTATATGCAAAATGGACTTCTTAATTGTAGTTGGGAAAAGGATAATCAAGTTGTTCGCAATGAGGATGAGGCCAAGGGAAGCAAGGCAGACTACATATTTAGTATTTTTGCATCTAATCAAAAGGATGTTTTACTTGCAAAGGTTTGTTTAGATATGAAGGATGAAAATCCAGATTCTGTAAATCGTAAAAAGAATGCAGATTATTATAAGGCTTTAGACAACAATCGTAAGAAAAAGGATTGTAAATATGCAGTACTTGTTTCTAATCTAGAATTAGATAAGCCAAATGATATTCCAATTTATAAGGTTTCAGAATATGAAGAGATGTATGTTGTACGTCCAGCCTATTTGATGACATTCTTAAATATGCTTGTATCCTTAACCACACGCTTTGCAGATATTGTTCTTGCCAAGGAAGAAGAGCGTTTAGAGATCAAGAACCTACTTGATTTAAAGGCTTCCTTTGAGGATTTAAAGAAAACCTATTTAGACAAGCCTTTGGAAAGTTTAGAAAAGAATATCGATGAGATTAGAAGTCAAAATTCTAAGATTATGGATGCCTCTAAAAAGATAGAAGGCTATTGTGATGCTATAACAAGAACCTATTTAAATGAAATTCAAAACAAATTAGATCGTTTTGATATCAAGGTTACAAAGATTTATAAGTAAAGTATAGATGCTTTTAATTGTATAAAAAATATAAAAAGAAAGGAAGAGTTCTTATGTTCGAAATTGTATCTAAGTATAAGCCTACAGGAGATCAGCCTGAAGCTATTGATACTATTGTGAAGGGTTTTGAAAATGGAATAGATCGACAGGTTCTATTAGGAGCTACAGGTACAGGTAAGACATTTACAATGTGTAATGTTATAGCTAGATTAAATAAGCCTACTTTAGTTTTAGCACATAATAAAACTCTTGCTGGACAATTATATAATGAGATAAAATCTATATTTCCTAATAATCACGTAGAGTATTTTATTTCTTATTATGATTATTATCAGCCAGAGGCTTATGTTGTAAGTAGTGATACCTACATTGAAAAGGATTCTAGTATCAATGAAGAAATTGATGAGATGAGGCATAGTGCTACGGCAGCCTTAATGGATTATAAGGATGTCATTGTTGTGGCCTCTGTTTCTTGTATCTATGGTATAGGTGATCCTGATGATTATAGGGATTCTATGCTGAATATAAGAGTTGGAGAATCCTATAATAAAAAAGAATTATTAACTAGATTAGTAGAGATGCAATTTGAAAGAAACGATATTGATTTCAAAAGAGGTAGCTTTCGTGTAAGAGGAGATGTATTAGAAATCATCCCTATTAACGAGCATGCGAAAGGAATCCGTATTGAATTTTTTGAAGAAGAGGTAGAACGGATTCGTACCTTTGATGTAACAACAGGTATGAAGATTGCAGATGTAGCCTTTGCAAACATTTTTGCTGCAACACATTTCGTAACCAATAAAGAGAAACTAGAAGAGGCTTTAAGACGTATTAAGGCAGAACTTCAAATTACGCATAAGAAATTTATTTTGGAAGGTAAGCCTTTAGAGGCAGAACGTATTGAGCAAAGAACAAAATATGATTTAGAAATGTTGGAACAAACAGGCTCCTGTAGTGGAGTGGAAAACTATTCTAGACATTTATCCTTAAGAGGAGAAGGAGAAACGCCTGCAACCTTAATTGATTTCTTTGGGGATGATTTCCTACTTATTGTAGATGAATCTCACGTCACCTTACCTCAGGTTAGAGGTATGTATAATGGAGACCGTTCCAGAAAAGAAACTCTAGTTCAATATGGCTTTAGACTTCCTTCAGCCTTAGATAATAGACCATTAAAATATAATGAATTTGATAGTAAAATTCATCAGGCATTATTTGTTTCTGCAACACCTGGAAATTATGAAAAGAATTATCCGATTGTAGAACAAATCATTCGTCCTACTGGATTATTAGATCCTATTGTTGAGGTGAGAAGAACAGAAGGGCAAGTGGATGATATCTATGCTGAAATTAGAAAGAGAATGGTTTTAAATGAGCGTGTATTAGTTACAACTCTTACGATTAAGATGAGTGAGGATTTAACAGCTTATTTAAAGAAGCTAGGCTTAAAGGTTGCTTACTTGCACTCTGAGATAAAAGCTTTAGAGCGTCTAGAAATCTTAAGAGATTTACGTAGTGGTAAATATGATGTTTTAGTTGGTATTAACTTATTAAGAGAAGGTCTAGATTTACCAGAGGTTTCTTTGGTTTGTATTCTAGATGCCGACAAGCAGGGTTTTTTAAGAAGTACCAGAAGCTTAATTCAAACGATTGGACGTGCTGCAAGAAATGCAAGTGGTAAGGTTATTATGTATGCAGATACATTAAGTGAGTCTATGGAAGAAGCAATTAATGAAACAAGTCGTAGAAGAGATATTCAAATGGCATACAATGAGAAATACGGAATTACTCCTACTACGATTGTCAAGGCTTTACCAGAGATGGTAAGTATCAAGAAGCTGGATGCTAAGAAAGAAAAGAATAAGAAGAAACTTTCTTTAGAAGAAAAGATTGATTTGATTAATGAACTTGAAGAAGAAATGCGCGCATATGCAAAGGATTTGAACTTTGAAATGGCTGCTCAAATTCGTGATGCAATATTAGAGCTAAAGGCGGGACGATAAAATGCATTCGATAAAAGAATTATTTAAAATAGGAAATGGTCCATCTAGTTCGCATACCATTGGTCCATTAGAGGCATCTAAAGAGTTTTTAAAACGATATCCATCTGTAGAAGAGGTAAAGGTTGTATTATATGGCTCATTAGCTTTAACGGGTAGAGGGCATTTAACAGATTATATTATAGAAAAGACATTACTTCCTATTCCTTGTCATATTGAATTTGATATTCAAACAGAGATGGAGCATCCAAATACGATGATCTTTAATGGATACAAAAACGGAGAACTTATTGGCTGTCTAAAGGTGTTTTCTATTGGTGGAGGAGCAATCCAAATCGCTGGAGAAAAGGAACAGATTTCTGAAAAAATCTATAAATTAAATTCTTATAAATCCATCTCCGAGTATTGTAAGAAAGAAAATATTACATTAGCAAATTATGTAGATTTTGTTGAAGGGAAAGAAATTAATTCTTATTTAGAAAAGATTTATGATACTATGCTTAAATCCATTGAAAAAGGTTTGAAGCATACAGGTGTGCTTCCTGGAAAACTTCAGGTAAAAAGAAAAGCTGCCTACATTTATCAACAGAATAGTAAGGATGAAGGACTGGAGCTTTTAAGAAAAAAAGTGATTGCCTATGCTTATGCAGTGAGTGAGGAAAACGCAAGTGGTGGTAAGATTGTAACCTCTCCTACTTGTGGAGCTTCAGGTGTACTTCCTGCATGCTTAAAGTATGCCATAGACTTAAGTTGTTATACAAAGGAAGAACTGATTAATGGGCTTAAGGTTGCAGGATTGATTGGAAATATTGTGAAGAGAAATGGTTCCATCAGTGGTGCAGAAGCAGGCTGTCAGGCAGAGGTTGGAACAGCCTGTGCAATGGCCTCTGCTTTCTTATGCTATTTAGATGGCGGAAGCATTGATATGATTGAACGAGCTAGTGAAATTGCCTTAGAGCATCATCTAGGCTTAACTTGTGATCCGATTGATGGATATGTACAGATTCCATGTATCGAAAGGAATGCCGTGGCAGCTTTACGTGCAATTGATGCAGCAAAGCTAGCTTCTTATTTAAACAGCAATGAATCAAAAATCTCTTTTGACATGGTAGTGGAAACAATGCTAAAAACAGGTCATGATTTGAGAACGAATTATAGAGAAACCTCAGAAGGTGGACTTGCAAAAACATTTTATGAGTAGAAGGTAAAATAATGGAAGAAGGAAAGATAGTTAAGCTAGAAATAGAAGGCTATGATATGAATGGCTTAGGTGTTGCTAAGCTAGATGGATTAGTCATATTTGTTTCAAAGGCTTTGAAGGGTGAGGTCGTAATGGCTTTACTTACAAGTGTACATAAGAAATATGCCTTTGCAAAAGCTGTGAAAATTATCACACCTTCTTTAGACCGCATTTTAAGTCCTTGTCCATACGAGGAAGGCTGTGGCGGCTGTGATCTTTTACATATGCAATATAAGACAGAATGCAAAGTAAAAGAAGATAAGGTACAAAATGCTTTTGCAAAAATTAATAAAGAACAAAATATTAAATTTAATCCTATCATTAAAAATAAAAATATTTTTGGCTATAGAAATAAAGTGATGATGCCATTTGATTATGATGAAGATGATAATGTTATTTATGGCTTTTATGAGAAATTATCTCATAAACTAGTTTCTATTGACCGCTGTGAGATTTCAAATCATTATGTCAATGAAGTAGTAGAATTTATAAGAAGATTCGTAAGTGTTATGCATATTAAGATATATAATGAAGAAACACATACGGGGATCTTTAGAGGAGTCATGGTTCGAAATAATTATAAAAATGAAATGATGGTTGTTTTAATTACAACCCAAAACTATGATTTTTCTAGATTGATTGAATATATAGAAGATGGCTTTCCTTTAGTAAAATCTATGTATATCAATATTAATCCAAATAAAACCAATGTGATGCTATCAAATGAGTATATTCACATCTATAAGGATAAAACTTTAATAGAAGATATATTAGGATTAAAGTTTAGTGTTTCAGCAGCTTCCTTTATGCAAGTGAACCATGACTCCTGTGAAAAGCTATATCTAGAAGCATTTCGTATGGCCAATCTTACAAAGAATATGAATGTGATTGATGCATATTGTGGTATGGGAAGTATTACTTTAAATATTGCAAAGCAAGTTCATCATGTCTATGGTATAGAGATTGTAGAAGAAGCTATCATAAATGCAAACCACAATAAAGAATTAAATCATATAGAGAATGCTACCTTTATCTGTGGACCATGTGAAGAGGAAATAAAGAGGCTTACGAATTTAAATCAAATTGATTGTATCTTTTTTGATCCACCAAGAAAAGGCTGTGAACAATCTTTCTTAGATACTGTTATAGAGATGAAAATTCCCAAGATTATTTATATCTCTTGTAATATAGCTACAGCAGTAAGAGACATCGCATATTTAAAAGAACAAGGATATTTGATTCAAGAAGTTACACCTTGTGATCTTTTCAGTAAGACTTCTCATGTTGAGTGTGTGATAAAACTAGGTTTAAAAGAAACTAAAGAGTAGCAAAATTGAACTAAAGTCACAGATGCAGAAGTGATTTTAGTTTTTTTGTTGTCTTTTATAGCATTTAGTTTATTAGCTTTTAAATTTTATAATTTTATTTCTTCTGTTATACTTATGAACAAAAAAAATAGAAATTCAAGGACTTAGATATTACCGCAAAGCTTACTTCAAGTGTAGAAGAGTTTAGCAATTGCATTCAAGGTTTTATAATAAGATGAATCAAGAAAATCCCATAATGAATATTAATTTTAAAAAATGTTGATAATAATTATTGTGCTTATTTTAAAGAAAAAAGTTAGCAAATAATTGTTTTATTGGTTAAAAATAATACTTTTTTAAAGCGAAGAATAGTTGTATATTAATTTACGAAGTTGCAAAAAAACATGCTTTGTGATAGAATGCAATTACAATGTACAAGGAGTAAGAAAAATGAAAGAAATAAGCTATTATTCGCTTCAAATTTATTTTGAGAAAACAAATAAATATTATTACTTCTTTGATGGTATGTTTAAATATAAGGATAAGTTGAAAAAAGAGGTTTTAGTTGATTTGAATATTCCAGCTTCAACTTATAGATTGAACCGAATCATAGATGTAGCTAAAAATGATAATCATAAAACTCTTTTAAATTATTTTGAAGTTCAACCCTTAGATCAAACGTATCAAACGAAGTATGAGATGCTTTTATCTAGATTATATATGGCAATCTATTATAAATATGAAGCTAAAGAGGATTATATAGAATTAGAAAAGTATATCAATCAAAATAATTATTTAAAACCTATTTTTGTTTTATTTCGTATTATGTATATGATGAATCAAAATAAGTTATATTCTGAAACCATCAATGATATAAAAGAAGATGTTGAATATATCTCTCATTTCCCTAAAGAATTTTTTGAGAATGAATTAGAACCAATGTTCTTAATGGTTTTACTCTACGCAAATAAGAGTAAAGAAGCAATTCATGATAAGAATTGTTATAGTAAGTATCCAAATCTGTTATGGATGTATTATCATATTATGGGAACAGTAGCATATCAGGAAGAAGATTATTCCAAATCCATCTTATTTTATAATAAGGCTGAAAAGCTCTATTTAGAGGATAGCAATATCAAAAGATACATAGTTGCCAAAAACAATATAGCTGCAATGTATAATAAATTACGATTCCCACAACTCGCATTAGAAGTAATAACTCCTATTTTGAACTATGTCTTAAATGAAGAAACAAAATATCCATATACAAAGCATATTGTTATGCATTATCTTATGGCATTATTTATGCTGGAGGATTACAAACAAATCATCTTATTTAATGAAATGTATTTAGCAAATGATAGTATAAAGGTTAGAGTATCTATGATTGTAGTTTTACTTTCTTATTACCTGCAAGACTATAAGAAGGAAGAAATAGACTTTCAGATTATAGAGTATTGTGATTTAACTAAAAAGATTTATGAAGCTATTTTTGATAAAAAGAGATTACCTAAGGAAATAAAAGAGATTTTAGTATCCTCTGATTATTTGAGATATATTGCTAAAAAAATGAAATTCATAGGCGACATTGAAGAGTAGAGAACCTATTAAACCTGCAAAACAAGCAGGTTTTTTATTTTGTAGAAAAATGTTGATGGTTATTAAAACAGTATTTTAAATATATAAAAAGCAATAAAATATTAATAATAATCAATAAAAGATAACAAAATGGCAAGAAAAGACAACAAAATACTGACAACACGATTTGAAAATTGATTTTAAATGTGGTACTCTATTGTCGGAGGTAAGATAATATGAAAAAATTAAAATTTATTTTAGCAATTGTTTTGTTAGGGGTGGTAGTATTGGGCACAGCCAAATTAATACCAGCAACATCAAAATCCATGGATTCAGATCCAGGGTACAAAATTGGTGATTTTGATGATGAGGGAGTTTATACATTCTCACATCAACCTTGCACACAAGATAAGTAATGTAAAAATTACAATTAACCTTGATAATATCAGTAAGTTCTTATTGTTATTATAGACTTTGAACAGAGGAGAGTGATTCTATGATTTAATTGTATTATTTCAAGCAACAGAAGAAAGGGGAGATAGATTGAAGTAAAAATAAGTTGAATTCAAATGTGATAATTAAAAGATTTATGAAATAAGCTTAAGTTTAAAATTGATTTGAATTCGACATATAATTATGGTATTATGATTTCATATAATTTATAGATTTAAATGTTTTAATTTAAGTTTTTTCATTTTTAGTTATCACACATTATATGACATGTTTATTAAAAATTATAAGGAGATAAGAAAAATGAAAAAATTATTTATATTTTTAACTAGTTTAGTTGCTGTTTTTACAGTAATGGTTGTAAAAGGCGTCTCTGCAGATGCAAAGTTATCAAATATTCGTTTTCCAGTAATAATTGGTGGAGAAGGCGGAGGCGGAGGTACAGCAAATACGCCGACGAATTTATCAAAGTTTGAAGGATTTGTTATTAATAAAGATGAAGACGAAAAAATTAAACTATTAGATACAAGCTGTTCTGATTCTTATTCTGTTTCAAGTTCTCGTAATGAGGTAATGGGTTCTGTATATACTGAGTATGAATACTATAGAATTGGTGAAGGTCAAAATAATACGTATAATATAATGGTATTATATAAGACGACTATGGAACCAAAAGATAACGTAAAATACGCGAATGGAGTAGGAGGCTGGTTTACTGAAACTGGAGATGCATGTTCAGAATATGCAAGACAGTCAGTAGAACTGAATAATGTAGGTAGTGCGTTGTACATGAGTTCTGAGCCTACAAGTACAATAATTACCTATACTAGCAAGGTAAGTGTTTCATATACTTACGTAACAGATTCAAATGGAAATTTATATATTTTGCTAGTAATAGAAACAAGCAAATCAGCTACTTATCCAAGTGTTGTTGTTGAGAATAACTCATCCAAAGATGACAATAAAGTAGATATAAAGCATAGATATACAGAAAATGATAGCTATAGTATGAATGCAAGTGTTCAATATGGATGTTTCTATTTTTCTATTCCTACTTCAAGTACCTCTATTTTATTGAGATTAAAAACAGAAGGACAGTTTTCTATCGCTGAAGGCGGAACATGGGGTTCATGCTGGGGAACAGCTACTGGAACTCATAATAAATATATACCTATATCTTAAAATATAAAAAGGAAGAGTAATTGTAAATGAAAATACGTATTGAGAATTTAGAGAAAATATATCATACAAATAATGTAAATGTGCTAGCTTTAGACAATATTTCTTTAGAATTGCCTAAAACAGGATTTGTTTGCATTTGTGGTAAAAATGGTTCTGGAAAATCTTCATTTTTAAATTGTATAAGTTTATTAGATGAAGATATTAAAGGAAAAATTTATTTAGATGATATATGTATTAATGAATTAAGTGAAGTAGAGAAAAGAAAAATTAGAGGAAATGTGTTTGGTTATATTTTTCAAAAAAATAATTTAATTCATTCCCTTACCGTTGAGGAAAATATCAAAATTTCATCAACTCTATTTGATGATAGGATAAACGAAGAATGCTTAAAAAATGATTCTATACCTATGAAACAATATCCAAATCAGCTTTCTGGAGGTCAACAACAAAAAACTGCAATATATCGAGCTTTAGTTCAAAATAAATTAGTTATTATTTGTGATGAACCAACTGCATCCTTAGATTATGAAAACACAAAAAAGGTTATGGAAATGCTTAAAGAAATTTCTCAAGATAGATTGGTGGTTTGTGTCACTCATGATCAAGAGTTAATAGAAAAATATGCAGATAGAACTATAGAATTTGATTCTGGAAGAATCAAAAAGGATGTAGTAACTCATGCTCCAGCTCTAGAAGATATAGAATCATCAACTTTAGAAAATGCGACTAAGAAAGTTCATTATAATAAATTGATTAAAATGGGACTAAGCTTTTTTAGAAAAAAAATCGTTTTATCAATTTGTTTTAGTATTATTATGACATTTCTTTTTTTAGCAATAGCTCTAATTTCATCATATGCAGCTTTTGATTCTAAGAGTGGTTTGATAGATAATATAAACCCAGATAAGATTTATACCCCTAATCAACAGATTAAATCTGTATATGCAAATGGAAGGGAAGTTTTTAGAGATATTCAAATCTCTGAAAACATTATTCAAAATTGTAAAGATTATTTAGGAGAAGATAATTTTGCTTATTCCATAAATGAAGTTTATGATGGAGTATTATTCTTTAAAAATAGTCAAATCCCTCTTGGAGAAGGCAGTATTGGTACTAAGACACTAAGGAATATTTTTAATAAAGATTCTTTAGATGAGCCTATAAAAATACAAGTATCTAATCATTTACAAACCATTGAAATAAAATTAACCTCAACCTTTGAGGGAGAAGGAATACGTTGTGACTATGAAACTTCTCATCAATATATTAATCATTCTATTTTAGTATATGGAGGATTGTGGAGAAATAGCAAAGTAGATCAAGATACTATGTCGGTTGAGTGCTATTTAGAAACGGGAATTGTATATGTACCTGTATCTTACTATAATTCTCAATTAGGCGAGAATTATATTGAACTTGCAGAAGATGAAGCTGTTATATCAGAAAATTTATTTCAATATTTAGATTATCATCCAGAAGAATCTAGTTATGTAAAAAAATTTATTCGCTTTGAAGATTTTTCAAATCAAGACTTTCTCTATACATTTGTTGATATGAATCAAGTATTTGAAAATGGAATGAAGATTACTTCTTATACTAGAGATAAATCAGTTATCGGCAGAGACAATTTTGTTATCATCTCAGATAGTAAATATAAAATGATTGAAGAGCATCTACAATTTTTTACAGGGGTTTCATTTTATGGGGAAAATAATGAAGAAAAAATTGTGAACATGTTTTTGAATTGCAATTATACTTTTAATAAAGATCAATCTTCAAATGAAAACATTGACTTGTTATTAAGATTAGGACAAGAATTACAAAAGAATAGAGCAATGCTAATAGTTATTATTGTAAGTATAGGTATTATTTTGTTGCTGGTTGCATATATTTTAATGACTATAATACTTAAAAATGATTCTGTTAAAATAGGGATTTTCCTTTGCTTAGGTTTATCAAAAATACAATCCTTATTCTCAAGTTTTCTAACTCTATTATTTATTCAATTCGTATCTATTATAGTATCATTGTGTATAGGAATCTTTGCTGTAAAATACCTTAATTATTCATTTATTACAAGTTTATATGAGGCAGGAATTTCCATTTTCAAAATTGACTATAAGGTAATTAGTATTTTAATATCTCTAATATTAGCCATAAGTGCAGTCTCTCTATTATATTTATTTCTTTCAAATAGGAAAAAGCAAATTAAAGATTACTTTTTAGTTGATTGAAATTAAGCTTATTCATTCATTACAATTACTCTTAAATTTAATCAGCAACATGCTATGTTGTTTACATGATTTTTAGCCCTGAATGTATTCTTTCAATACTTTGAGGGCTTTTTTATGTTTTGAAATTTATGCTTAAATATATTTTAAGTATATTTTTTTTATGATAAAATAGAAGATGATGTTGAAGGTATGCGCATTTCTTTCAATTATGAAGATCAATATTCTAGGAGTGAGAAAATATGGCAATGTGGAATCCATGGAGGGGCTGTAAAAAATGTAGTGATGGCTGTTATCATTGCTATATTCATAAAGGTGATTCAAAAAGAAATATAAATACGAATGAAATTATAAAGACAAAAGATTTTGAAAAGCCATTAGAGAAATTGAAAAATGGAAATTATAAAATGAAATCTGGGCTTGTTTATTTATGCTTTTCTACGGATTTTCTTATTGAAGAAGCAGATGAGTGGAGAAATGAATGCTGGAAAATGATTAAAGAAAGACAGGATTGTACTTTTTTGTTTCTAACCAAAAGAATCGATAGATTTATGAAATGTATTCCAGTTGACTGGAATAATGGATATGATAATGTTGTTGTTTGTTGTACGATTGAAAATCAAAAAAATGCAGATTATAAACTATCTATATTTAAAGACTTACCAATAAAGCATAAATGTATAACCGCCCAACCATTATTGGAGAGAATAGATATTGAAAAATATCTTGATGAAATTGAATTGGTTGTATTAGGTGGAGAATCTGATATCAACGCCAGAGTTTTTCATTATGACTGGGCACTAGATGTTAGAGAACAATGTATAAGAAAAAATGTTAATTTTGAGTTTAGGCAATGTGGAACTTATACAGTAAAAGATGGAAAACAATATAAGATACAAACAAAAGATTTATGTAAACAAGCAAAATTGGCAAATATCGATTATAAAAGAAAACACTAAATTTAAAATTGTAATATAAAGCTAATAATGCATTAGATAAAGAATTTCATGAAACAAATAAAATGTTTTATAGACGATTAAAAACAAGATAATACTTTAAAATTACTCTCTAGCCCTTGAATGTATTTTAATACTTTGAGGGCTTTTTACTTGACATTATAGCACATATAGCATAAAATTATTGAGTAAACACTCAACGAATTTAATTATTTGTATTGAACATATATTTGAGGTGGACAAATGAAAAGAATAGAACAAAAAGAGAAAAGACGACGAGAAATTTTAAATGTAGGTTTAGATTTGTTTATTCGTAAGGGATATGCTGGTACAAGGACAGCTGAAATAGCTAATATTGTAGGCATAAGTGAAGGATTGTTATTTCATTATTTTGAAACTAAAGAAAAGCTTTATTTAACATTAATTGAAATAGCTATAAATGGAAAGGATAATATTTTTCAATCAACAGAAGAATCTCCTATCGGCTTTTATGAAAGAACAGCAAAAGAAATCCTGGATTATATTACGAAAGAACCTTTTGCAGCAAAACTATTTGTTTTGATGAATAGAGCACAATATGATGAGGTTTTTTCTGATCAAATCCATAAGTATTTTATGAGAAAACAGGATATTGAATATTCTGTAAACCTTATAAAACAAGGTCAAAGAGAAGGAAGTATCCGTGAAGGGAATCCTATTGCTTTGGTGACTGCATTCTTTATGGCTATTCAAGGAATTGCAGAAAGCATTGTAAGAAATCCAGAAATGCCAATACCGAATTCTGAATGGATAGTAGATATAATAAGGAGTAAGTAAATGAAAAGTAAAGATAGAAGTTATCAAAATTCAATTCCATTTCTTTTACCTATTAGATGTGTTTTATTTTTAGTGATGTTTTTATTAATATCCATAATATCAAAATCACAATATTCAAGCATAAGTAAGTGGTGGACTTCGATTGCGATTGTTTGCAATATAATTACGATTGCTATTTTATATATGGTTTGTCGCTCCCAAAAAATAACTTATCTTGGATTAATCAATTATAGAAAAGGGCAAACAAAAATTACCACCACCATTTTAATCGTTGTTTTAACGGTAATTGTTGGTATGCTTGGTTTGTATCTTGCAGGGTTGATATGTTATAGAACTTTTCCGTATCTTGATAAAACTATGATAGAACCAATTCCGATTTGGCTTGCAATTCTTGTTTTGCTATTGCTACCCATATCAACCACTATTGCAGAAGATGGCTTATATTTGGGGTACGCTATAAATACTTCCAAAGGAAATCAGAGGATTAATATTACATTTGCAGCATTTTTTTATGCTCTGCAGCATAGCTTTATCCCTTTTTTACCTAACGGTATATTTATTCTATATCGGTTTTTATCTTTTTTACCTCTTACAATCCTTATTTGTATTTTGTATCGAAAAAAACATGATCCTCTCCCTTTTATGATTGGTCATTTCATTTTGAATATTGCGACTGCAGTAGAAATATTGTTAATGAGCCTTTATCCCCAAATTTTTAATTCTTTATAATAAATAAACAAGTCATTAGACATAAGTAAACTATCCTTATATTTGATGGCTTTTTTTTGTGAAAAAGATTTCATTATTTTTAATGCTTTATTTATGAAATCTAATGCTCATATTCAGTTTATATCAATTCTTCAAAAAAGACATTTATCAATTATTCATGGGTTTTAATAAAAGATTGCA
>JAIDZC010000024.1 GCA_029057785.1 Anaeroplasmataceae bacterium | reverse complement strand
GAAATGTTGAATGCTAAAGAAAATAAGATTGATGAAAAGAAAAATGAATTAGAACAACAAAATAATAAGGTTGAAGCTATTTTGAAGCAACAAGAACAAAAGCTGATTGAAATTGCTGCTTTAACTAAAGAAGAAGCAAAAACAATCATTATGGATCGTGTTCATGAAGAGATGAGCACAGAAATTGCAACCTATATTAAAGAAGAAGAGGAAAAGGCTCGTTTAGAGGTCAAGAGCAAGGCTAAAAATATTTTAGCTTTAGCAATCCAAAAGTACGCTGGAGAAACTGCTGGAGAAACAACAGTATCAACTGTATCTTTACCAGTTGAAGAAATGAAAGGTCGTATCATTGGACGTGAAGGCCGTAATATAAGAACCTTAGAATCTTTAACTGGTGTGGATTTGATTATTGATGATACACCTGAGGCAGTCGTGTTATCAGGCTTTGATCCAGTTCGTCGTGAAATTGCAAAGCGTTCCTTAGAAATATTAGTTGGAGATGGACGTATTCACCCAGCGCGTATTGAAGAGGTAGTAGAGCGTTGTCGTGGTGAAGTGGAAATGGCGATTCGTGAAAAAGGCGAAGAAGCTGTATTCAAGGCTGGTATTGGTAAGATTCATCCAGATTTAGTTCGTCTGATTGGACGTCTAAATTATCGTACAAGCTATGGTCAAAATGTTTTGATGCATTCCTTAGAAACGGCAATGATTGCTGGTAAGCTTGCTAGCGAAATTGGTGAAAATGAGGTTATTGCACGTCGTGCAGGATTACTACATGATATTGGAAAATCTGTTGACCATGAGATTGAAGGCTCTCACGTTGATATCGGTGTTGAGTTGGCTAAAAAGTATCATGAGCCAAAAGAGGTTATTGATGCGATTGCATCTCATCATGAGGATGTAGCACCTAGAACAATTATAGCTGTACTTGTTGCAGCTGCAGATGCACTATCCTCTGCAAGACCTGGTGCTAGAAGTGATTCTTTAGAGAACTATGCTAAGCGTCTAGAAAGCCTAGAGGCAATTTCAAATGGTGTTAAGGGTGTTTCTTCATCCTTTGCTATTCAAGCTGGTCGTGAGGTTCGTGTTATTGTAAATCCTGAGGAAGTGGATGATTTATCTACGATTTCCATTGCACGTCAAATTAAGGAAGAAATTGAAAATAAGCTTTCTTATCCAGGAACAATTAAGGTTACAGTTATACGTGAAACTCGTGCAGTAGATGTTGCAAAATAAAGATAAGTAGGGATGGATTTCATCCCTATTTTTTCAAGAAAGGAAGAGTATATGAGAATTCTTTATTTGGGAGATATCGTTGGTGAAAAGACGATTTCAATTTTAAAAAAACATTTAGAAGAAATAAAAAAAGAGAATCATATTCAGATGGTGCTTTGCAATGCGGAGAATGTGACTAAGGGAAGAGGCTTAGGCTATATACATTACAAAGAATTGAAGAGCTTGGGAATAGCAGGTATGAGTATGGGAAATCATACCTTCTCTAAATCTGAGATTAAAGAATTCTTGGATGAGGCTACAATTGTAAGACCAGCAAATTTAACTACCTCTTTAGGAAAAGATGTTTTGTATATACAGTATAATCAAGAGACAATTGCGCTAATTAATCTTTTAGGAAGAGTCTATTTGAATACTCCATTAGATTGTCCATTTAAAACTTTAGAAACTATGCTTCCTAAAATTAAGGCAGATAAAATTATCGTTGATTTTCATGGAGAAGCTACCAGTGAGAAAAGAGCCTTCTTTTATAATTTTGCTGGAAAGGTAGATGCAATAGTGGGATCACATACTCATGTTAAAACAGATGATGTGGAAGTTTTTAAAAACACCTGTTATATTACAGATATGGGAATGTGCGGTCCTAAATATTCAATTTTAGGTAGCGATGTAGATGGAATAGTTGAACGCTTTAAAACGGGAATATATGAACAGACAAAAGTTTCTGAGGATCCAACATATATATTGAATGGCGTTATATTAGATTTAGGTAAAGAAAATAAAATAGAAAATTTCAAAAAAATAATTGAGGCACCGATTCTTTAAGGTATTATTTACTCCTTTTTTGCATATGCTTTGCTAGAAAGGAGTATTTTTTTATGGAAATATTAAAAGTGTCTACGAAATCAAAGCCTAGTAGTGTAGCTGGCGCTTTGGCTAATTCCTTTAAATTTAAAAATCAAGTTCAGGTGCAAGCCATTGGTGCTGGAGCCATCAATCAGGCCATTAAAGCAATTGCAATTGCAAGAGGATATGTTGCTCCTACAGGAAAGGATTTAATTGTTGTACCAGCTTTTTCTGACATCATAATTGATGGTGAAGAAAAGACAGCGATTAAACTTATTGTGAAGGCTATATAGTCTAGTTCAATACAAAATAAGATGCACTTTAGAAAAGATGCATCTTTTTTTATGCTTCGTACTTAACAAATAAAAGAAAATATGTTATGATGGAAAAAAGAAAGAAGGAATACATATGTTATTTGATGAGATTGCCAAGGCAAATATACAAGCATTAAAGGATCATGATAAGCAAGCTAGAAGTATACTGTCTGTTCTTTATGGAAAGTTTAAATTAGAGAGCATTGAGCAAGGCTTGGGGGCAAAAGAATTACCAGATGGAGATTGCTTAAGAATCATACAAAAAACCATTAAAGAATTAGACGAGGAAAAAGCTGGCTACGAAAAAGCGAGTCGTCCTGAAAAGGTAAGCGAGATTGAGCAACAAAAAAATGTTTTATCTAAGTTTTTACCTAAGATGATGACAGAAGAGGAAATCCGTGCAGAAATCGAAAACCTAGAGGATAAGAAAATACCTAATGTGATGAAGCATTTTAAGACAAATTTTAATGGCTTGTGCGATATGAGTTTAGTTAGCAAAATAGCTAAGGAATATAATTAAGTCAAAGAAATTTATTTATGAATAGCAACTACATATGCCCATGCTGTGGATTCTATACATTTGTAACGAAGCCCAAGGGTGAATATGACATTTGTCCTGTATGTTTTTGGGAGGATGATCCTTTTCAATCACAAGACCCTAATTTAGAAGGTGGTGCCAATAGTGTTTCATTAAATCAAGCACGAATAAATTATAAGAAATTTGGTGCCTGTGAAGAAAATATGATTCAATTTGTTCGTCCACCAAAAGAAAATGAATTCAAAGGCTTAGATGATTAAATACATATTTTATTTAAAAAAACCCCACTAATCTCGCTTGTAAAGATTAGTGGGGTTTTGTTTGGTCTTTTAACTAGCATATGGATTACTATTATTAATTCAAACCAATCTTTCGATATACTTTTGATACTTTTTTTCTAGCAAGATAAGATGCTTTTTGTGCACCATCTGCTAAGATTTGTTCTATAATATTGCTTCCCTGAATCTCTTTTACTTTGTTTTGTAAATCCTCTAATTCACTACAAACCACATCAGCTACTGACTTTTTAAACTCTCCATAGCCACATCCTTTATATTCTTCAACTAAGGTGTCAATTGGCTTATTGGTAAGGGCAGAAAGGATAGTAAGAAGATTTGAAATGCCAGGCTTATTCTCCATATCATAACGGATTTCATTTTCGCTATCCGTAACAGCTGACATAATTTTTTTACGGGTAATATTTAAATCCTCTAACAAATAGATTGTGCCTTTGTCTGATTCAGACTTAGACATTTTTTTCTCTGGACTAGATAAAGAATTGATTTTAGCACCTGTCTTTGAAAGAACTGGTTCTGGAACAATAAAGGTTTCAGAATAGTGATTATTAAATCGTATTGCTAAATCTCTTGTTAACTCGACATGTTGTTTTTGATCAATGCCTACAGGAATGTAATCTGCATCGTAAAGAAGAATATCTGCAGCCATTAGAGTAGGGTAAACAAATATACCTGTTGGAATAGAATCATTGGTTTTCATTTTAGAGGTTTTATCCTTATATTGTGTCATTCTAGATAATTCGCCCATATAAGAATTACATGCCATAATATAGCCAAGTTCTGCATGCTCATGAACATCGCTTTGCTTAAATAAAATTACCTTGCTTGGATCTAATCCACAAGCTAAATAAACAGAAATTAAATCTTTCGTATTTTTTCTCAGCTCTTTGGGGTCGATTGGCAGTGTCAAAGCATGTAAATCTGCAATGAAAACAATCATTTCATATTCATCCTGATAGGCAATGAATTGTTTAATTGCTCCTATATAATTTCCTAATGTAAGTTGTCCTGTTGGTTTAATTCCACTTAGCATTCTTTTCATAATACATCATTCCTTTCTAAAATAAAATAAAAGCGTCCTCTATGAAATACATCATAAGGACGCAAAAAAATTCGCGCGGTGCCACCTTAATTTTAATGTTTTTTACATTAACTCTTGTATTAAAATGGATAACCAATTCCTATTAAGAAGTATTTTGATGCTTCCACCATTCATCATTCGCTTTAAAAGGGACTTCCTATAGTACTATCCTTATTATAAAACTTTCATTTTTGAAATGCAATGATTATTTGACTTTTTAAATATGTTTTTTTAAGTAATTCTATGATTTTATATCTTTTATTTTGATATATAACTAAAAAAATGTCAAATTGTTTGATTTTTTTGAGTAAATGTGCATTTTTATTTGAAATGTACTCTATATTGTTATATAATATTTTTTAACTATATTGAAAGGAGAGATATAGTCTGAAAGATAGAATCATCTGAAGGATTATGCAGTGATTGATATGAAAAATTTAAAACTAGCACTACCCTCTTTAAAGGATGCTAGAATGAGAAAAACTAAAGATATAAAAACAATTCGTTATACTCTTGAAGACAAGTATAAGGCACTTGGAAAAAATAAAACGTATTCTATTTTCACTTATGGCTGCCAAGGAAATGAGGCAGATAGTGAAGTAATGGCAGGTATTTTAGAACAGATTGGTTTTACTAAATCAACAGATCCTATGAATTCTGATTTAGTTATTTTAAATACTTGTGCAATACGCGAAAATGCGGAACAAAGAATTTGGGGAGTTTTAGGACAATTAAAGGGAAGAAAAAGAGAAAACCCAGATATGTTAATTGGAATTGCAGGATGTATGCCCCAAGAAGAAAATGCCACAAATAAGATTTTAGAGTCATATAGTTTTATTGATTTGGTGATTGGTACACACAATAAGAATCATTTGCCAAAGCTGATCTATGAAGCCTATATGACAAAAGCAAAAGTCGTTGAGGTTATTTCTAGTGAGGGAGAGATTTTAGAGGATGCTCCTAAGATACGTGAATCTCATCATAAAGCATGGGTGAACATTATGTATGGATGTGATGAGTTTTGTACATATTGTATTGTACCTTATACAAGAGGCAAGGAAAGAAGTCGAGCTAAAGAAGACATTTTGCAGGAGGTCAAGGAATTAGTATCAGCTGGATACATAGAAGTTACGTTGCTTGGTCAAAATGTGAATGCATATGGTAAAGATTTAGAAGGAGATTATACCTTTGGTGACTTACTATACGATTTAGATAAAACTGGAATTAAACGAATTCGTTATACCACATCTCATCCACGTGATTTAGATGAAAAAACAATTCAAGCTATGCATGATTGTCAAAGTGTTATGCCTCATCTTCATTTACCTGTTCAATCTGGTGATGATGAAATTCTTAAAAGGATGAATCGTAAATATACTTATGAAGAGTATATGAATAAGGTTAATCGTTTAAGAGAGCTTGTTCCTGATATTGCCTTAACAACGGATATTATTGTTGGTTTTCCAAACGAGACAAAAGAACAGTTTGATAATACAATTAAGCTTGTTCAAAATGCTAAATTTGAGGGAGCCTTTACTTTTATCTATTCTAAACGTGAAGGTACACCAGCGGCGAGTATGCCTGATGAAGTGACAGATGCTGAAAAGCATAAGAGATTAGAAGAATTAAATACTTATATTAATGCTGGATATTTAGAAGGACATAAGAGATTCTTAAACCAAGTGGTGGAGGTACTAGTCGATGGACCTTCTAAAAATGGAGAAGGTATGATGTGTGGATATACTCCACATTTGAAATTGACTCATTTCAAATCGGATGATATGTCTTTAATTGGAAAACTAGTTCGTGTTCGCATCACAGAGGCTAAAACATGGTTTATGATAGGTGAGCTTTGTGAATGATTTAAAAGAAGCATTTCAACAAGAAGCGGTAGTCAAACGAATTCATGAACTAGAGAATTATATTGATACAAATATTGAGCTAAAGGAAAAAATGCAAAACCTGAAATTACTACAAAAACAGATGGTAAATGCAAAGGAATATGGTCAAGTCAAACAATATTCTCTATATAATGATGAATATCAAAAACTTTATCAACAGATTTTAGATTATCCTTTTGTAGAGGAATATTTAGATCTATTAGAAGAAGCAAATCAAATGCTTATCACAGTTACAAATATCATTGAAATCAAAATTAACTTAAAGTTAAGATAGTAATTTTTAAAGAAGCGAGGTGCTTTAATTTATGTTAGAACTTAAAAATGTCAGTAAATATTATTCTAATAATGGTATGGTAGCCTTAGGCTTAAGAAATATTAACCTGAAATTTAATGTTGGCGAAATTGTCGCAATTACTGGTGATTCTGGTTCTGGTAAATCTACATTGCTGAATGTTATTACGGCTGTAGATACATATGAAGAAGGTGAGATTTATTTTGAAGGAAATGAAACCTCTTACTTTAACCAAGACGATATGGATGAATTTAGAAAGAACAATGTTTCTTTTATCTTTCAAAATTATAATATTATTGAATCTTATACAGTTTTACAAAATGTAATCTTACCATTAGTTTTACGTGGTAAGACCTATGAAGAAGCTAAAAAAGAAGCAATGAATATTATTGAAAAGGTTGGACTCTCAAAGCGAATTAAAAATCGAGGCTCTAAATTATCAGGTGGAGAAAAACAAAGATGTGTTATTGCTCGTGCTCTTGCAAGTGATTCCAAGATTCTTGCTTGTGATGAGCCTACAGGAAATCTAGATAGCCATACTGGTGATGAGATCATCAAATTAATTCAAGAGGTTGCCAAAGATAAACTGGTTTTAATTGTAACGCATAATTATGATCAGGTTAAAGATATTGTTACAAGAAAAATTAAGATTTCTGATGGAGAAGTAGTAGAAGATCTTCAAGTAGGAAGTGAAAATGAATTAAAAGAAAAGCAAGAAGTAGAAGATAAACCCTTACAAAAGCTTAGAGTATCTTCTTTCATGAGAATCATTTTACAAAATTTAATTTCTACTCCGAAAAGAACATTTTTCTCTTCCCTTGTATTTTTAGTGATTTCTTTGTTTTCTTTATTGTTATGCCTAATGTCATTACAATTTTCTTATGAGATTGGCTATGAACCAAAGAATTTCTATGGAACAATTACCAAGGATCAAATTGTGGCCTTTGACGAAATGCATCAAAGTATGGATCAAACTAAGCTAGAGTCTATAGAGCATTATGAAATTTATTATAATAATTTTTATGATGGCATAGATGCAGCATATTATTCTATTGTGCCTGGTTATGGTAAAACAAATATAACAGCTCGTCTTACATATCATAAATTAAATTATGAAATTGTCGAAGGGAAAGATTATTTCTTAGATGAAAATTCCTTGGAAAATAGATATAGCTTTGAAGTCGTTCTTGTTATGCCAAGTGATACTCCTTCTTTTGAACTGACAAAATTAAAAAGGCTTATAGATCAATCATTGTATTTTGGGGATTATAATGGGCTACATGGTTATGCTGGAAAGATTACAGGCATTGCATTATCTGATGATGTGAATAAACCTTTCCTACAATATTCTTATGTATCACCACAAATTAGAAATTATATTTTGAATTCCTATACGTATGGCTATTATAAGGATTCTGATGGGGAATTGCAATCTATGGATAAAATTACATATTATAAGTCAGACAAAACCTATATTTCTTGCCCTACAAAGTATGAAGGATCATTTGAATATGAATTTTGGTTTGCAGATTTATACCCTGCTTCCTATGATTTAGATGTAGTATATGAGGATGGGGTCAGTTCTAAACCAGTTGTAGTTCTTCAATATGACTATTTTTATTCTGGTCCCCAATTTGATGGAGTATATGAATGTGTAATCTATTCAAATAATCCTCGCCAAACCAAGAAGCAATTAGAAAGTTTTGGGTATGATTATACGATGCCTTCTCGTGAAGAAAACTCTCAAATTAATATCATTGTATTATATTTATTTATAGGAATTATTGTTTTCTCCTTAATTTGTTTGTTCTTCATTTCATATATCATTTTGTCTAGAATCTATGCTTCTAAGACTAAGGAATATGGAATTTTGAGAACATTAGGATTAGTAAAAAAGAGTTTAGGTAGAATTGTTCTATTAGAAAATTTGATTATTGGTGTACTCTCTTCAATAATTGGTTTAGTTTTATTTATTATTGTTGATTCAATTTATCCAATTATGCATTTAGGGGAGTATCTAAGCTTTGGAGTTATAGCCATTTATTTTGTTCTTGTGTTTGGATTCTCATTGTTAATCGGTCGTCGTTTTAACAGAAGACTTTTCAAATTTAGTGTTAACACAACCTTAAAAGGGGAGGTGGCTAGAAATGATTAAAATAGAGCATTTAAATAAATATTATCATAAAGGAAAAGATAATGAAATTCATGTTATCAATGATGCATCTTTAGAACTTCCCTCAACAGGATTAATCTCCTTTTTAGGTGTGTCAGGTTCTGGGAAAACCACACTATTAAATGTTATAGGTGGACTAGATAAGGCAAAGGGAAGTATCAGTTATGATGATTTGAAAATAGAAAATTATAAAATGCATCAAGTGGATTGCTTCCGTAGTAAAGAAATTGGATATGTATTTCAAAACTATAATTTACTCTTAGAAGAAACAGTCTATAGTAATCTAGA
>JAIDZC010000023.1 GCA_029057785.1 Anaeroplasmataceae bacterium | reverse complement strand
ACATAATTCAAATAAGTGATTTTTTTTCAAATCTATATTATTCAAAATTAATGACAAAGGGGACTTATAATAAATTATTTAAAGATTTAGAAAAAAATGGCTATATAAAAGATTTTTTTAATTTTCCAAAGAATAATTGACAAATATTGCGACATATAATATAATATAGATACTAAAGGTAAGTCCTATTGTAGTGCCGTTTTCTAGGTAAGTGCTATGTGTTAGCATCACAAATAGGCTATTAGTATCTATTAAAGGAGCCAATTTTTGGCTCTTTTTGTATTTTTATATATAAAAGAATGATGGATATAAAATAAAGTAGTTCATATAGAATATAAATAATAATAAATATAGTCGGGAATTTTTAAAAGCTGATATTCGAGATTAATAAAGAAAAACATAAGAAGACTATGAACAGTTATAAGGAGGATATGAGAAGATTAGAACAAGATATATCCTATTTGAAGTACTATGATGCGTATTATATTGGGATGGATGAGGGAATAAAAAATTGCAACTCTAGTTAAGACACTAAAGTTTCTACAAATGAGTTTATATTTTAAGCTACATGCTTAAGCTTTGAGATTTTTGAAGAATTGTAAGTAATAGTAAAACTTCAAATATTTTTGTATACTATATCTTGACTTAATACTATCTTTTGATATAATATGTATGGTCATCGGAGGACTTGTAATCGTAATTACAATGGTTGGATAAGATGCTAGGTGCGCCTAGAATTTTATTCAACCTTTTTCTTTTCTATAGGAGGTATTTTTATGTCTATTACAGAAGATAAGCCTATAAAATTATTTTCTAAATATTTACTAGCTTCCTTTGGAAGTGCCATAGTCATGAGTATCTATTCTTTAGTAGATGCTTTATGTGTTGGTCAGTATGAAGGAGAGGTTGGTGGAGCTGCGCTTGCAGTAGTAATGCCACTTTGGACAATAATCTTTAGTTTTGGATTACTCTTTGGCATTGGTGGAGCAACACTTATGGTGGAGCGAAGAGGAAGAAATGAGATAGAGGAAGGAAATGTATTTTATACAGTTGCTTTTATAGGGGCAGCTTTTATCACAATCATATTATGGATTTTAATTAATTGTTTTGAAAATCCGTTATTAAGATTTTTTGGAGCTAGTGATGATACTGTTTTTTCTTATGCTAAAAAGTATACCTTTTGGATGAAAATATCTTTGCCAGTATTTCTTTTAGGTCAATTTTTCACATGCTTTTTGAGAAATGATCATGCTCCTATGCGAGCAACCTTAGCAGTAATTTGTGGTGGTATTACAAATATCATTCTAGATGTTAGCTTAGTCTTTGGTTGCAAGATGGGAATTCGAGGTGCAGGCCTTGCAACAATGATTGGTCAATTTGTTAGTTTTGGTATTTTATGCACACATTTTTTTTCTAAGAAAAGACAGATTAAATTTGTGAAAATAAACAAGTTCAAAAGGAATTTATTTCAGATTGTGAAGGTTGGAATACCCTCCTTTGTGTTAGATATTGCTATGGGAGTATTAGTAATTTTATTTAATAATCAAATTGTTACCTATACAGATGGGGAAGAAGAGACAGCAACCCTTGCAATCTATGGAGTAATCTGTAATATTGTTGCGTTAGTACAATCCTTAGGCTATGCTGTAGGTCAAGCAAGTCAGCCTTTACTTTCTGAAAATTATGGCGCTGGCAAACTTTCACGTGTAAAAAAGTTTTTGAAGTATGGCATTATTTCTTGTTGTATTATATCCTTTATAGCAGTTTTGTTTTTAGAACTTTTTCCTAAAGAGGTCTTATGTATATTTTTGAGTGTAGAAAAGGATTCTCTTATTTTAAAGATTTGTAGTTCTATTGAAAGAAAATATTTTTTAAGCTTTATATTTTTATGCTTTAATGTGTTTACAACATATTATTTACAATCTATTTTGAAAGCTCACTACGCATTTATAGTATCTATATGTAGAGGGTTTATTATATCTTGTTCTTTATTATATTTCTTGCCAGCAGTGTTTGGTTTTTCGGCAATATGGTATACGATGCTTATAACAGAAATTATAATTTTATCAATAAATGTATTTTTGGTTATTAAAACTTATCGAAAATTGGAGTATAATAAAGGTGATATAGGAGTTGTTGATTATGAACCAAAAATCCAAAAATAATAGGAAGAAAAATAATAATAAGAATAATAAAAAAAGAAAAAATAAAAAAGTTCAGCATCATAAAAAACTATGGATTATTTTAGGAAGCATTTTAGGCGTTATCCTAGCTGTTTTTGTTGGTCTTGCGATTTATGTAAATATTTATTATCCAGCCAATTCTTATGCCAAAGAAGAATTAAAGTCAAGTGATACAGTAGAAGTTTATCATCAAAAGGACTATTATGTTTTTGAACCAAAGGCATATGATACGGGAATTATATTTTATCCAGGCGGAAAAGTAGATGCTATAGCGTATGCACCTTTATTAAAAAGTCTAGCCAATGAAGGAATTTTATGTATCTTATGCGAGATGCCATTTCGATTAGCCGTTTTAAATTCAAATGCTGCTGAGGGAATTCAAAAGAAATTTGAAGTGGAACATTGGTATATGGCAGGACACTCATTAGGTGGTTCAATGGCTGCATCCTATATTTCCAAGCATAGTGAGGAGTATACGGGATTGATTTTACTTGCCGCTTACTCTACAGAGGATTTATCTAAGACAGATTTAAAGGTTTTATCTATCTATGGAGAATATGATGGTGTCTTAAATAAAAAGAAGTATGAGGCAAGTCTTTCTAAACTTCCTAGTACTTATAATGAACACGTAATCCGTGGAGGATGTCATGCATTCTTTGGTTCTTACGGAGCTCAAAAAGGAGATGGAACACCTACCATTACTAACGAACAACAAATAGAAGAAACAGTTTCCTTTATTCTAGAGAACATGGGTGCTAATGAAATGATTACCTATAAGGAATCTATAGATGGATTTTCCAATCCAGATTGTGGATTTTATGAACCAGTTTATATCAAATGTAAGACAGATAGTGTTTCTGATGTGAGTAAGAATTATTTGAAATACAATGCACTCCTCCATTTAAGAATTGATATTTCTGCGTTTAGTGGCAAAGTAAATGGCTCATCAGATATTGCCCTTACTTCTGCAATGCTAAATGGATTAGATGAATTATTCCATAAAATGGATGAAGCCTCCTGTTCGGTAATTGTAAGATTTGCCTATGATCCAGGTTTTAACGGCTCAAAAGATATTGAACCTGAAATATCTATGATGGAAAAGCATATTGAATCCTTAAAGCCTTTATTGAATAAGTATGAAAAAATGATAACTGCAGTAGAATGTGGTCTTGTTGGTCCTTGGGGAGAAATGCATTCTAGTAAGATAGCTAATCAAGAGACATATAACAAATTAATTGATTCTTTTTTGAAGGTTATACCAAATTCAATAAAGCTTTTAGTAAGACGTCCTAAATTCTTATATAGTTATTATGGTTATACACTTGCAACACTAGATGACTTTTCAGTTCAAAATTGTCGTTTAGGAGTTTATAATGATGGATATTTAGGTTCAGGAAATGACTTGGGTACTTATGATAACCGGGAAGTGGAAGTAGAATGGTTAAGCAAAATTAACGAGAAATCCCCTTATGGCGGAGAGGTAACTGTACCTGGAAGTACATATAATCATTTAAACAACGCTGTAGATGAAATGTATGAGCTTCATTTGAGTTATTTGAATCTTCGTTGGAATGATCAGGTTGTGAAGCGTTGGCAGGACACAAAATATACAGGGTCTGATCCACTTTATAAAAGTAGTACAGAATTTGACTATATTAAGAATCATTTAGGCTATCGCTTTGTCTTAGAAAGCCTTATCTATAATGAAGATGATACTAAATTAAATCTAAAACTCAATGTGATTAATGTTGGCTTTGGAAATCTTCTAAAAGCTAAGAATGCTTACATTGTACTTCAAAATGAAGAACATACATATACATTTGAATTTGATAATGTGGATATGAACCATTTGAATTTTGAAGTGAATAAGAAGAGTATTGCTTCTGGAGAATACACGATTTATTTCATTCTTGCAGATGATTTTAAAGAAAGTGGTATTAGAAGTATTCGTTTTGGAAATCAAAACATTTGGGATGATACTATAAAAGGAAATATATTAATTTCAAAATATATAATATAAGAATCATAAATATAAACTATCATATTAGCCATCTGAAAAATTCTACCTACTTGCTTAGCTACTGAAGGTGGAATTTTTTTTCTAATTTCATAAAATAATCTATTCTATCGTATGTTTATATATAGGGGTGTTACTTTGAGAATATTAGTGTTAGGAAAAGGTGTAGCCAATGATGGAGTTATTTTACTTTTAGAAGAGGAACAATTAGAATATGACTATTTGAATTTAGATGAGGTAACAGATTATACTTATGATCTTGTGGTAAAGGCACCAGGGATTAGAAAATATGAGCCTGTCATTCAAAAGCTTTTAGATAATAAAGTACAAGTGATTACAGACATAGAACTTGCATTTATGTTAAGAAAAAAGTTTTTTATTGGTGTCACAGGAAGTAATGGAAAAACTACAACAGTTTCTTTAATCACGCATATTTTATCTGCAAAATATGATGTAGTGGCTTGTGGGAATATAGGATATAGTGTATGTAGAGCATTAGTAGAACATCCAGATGCAGATATTTTTGTAGTAGAATGTTCTAGCTTTCAATTAGAAACAAGCAAGATAGATTTTAATATTAGTGTTTTATTAAATGTTCATCCTTGCCATCTAGATCATCATAATACTTATAAGGATTACATAGATAGTAAGGCCAACCTTTGTAAATATCAAAGTTCTTCACATTATTGCATCTACCATTTAGATGATCCAATATTAAGAGATATGGTCCAATCCATAGATGCGGAAAATATTTCTTTTTCTAGAACCTCTTATTTAGCAAAGTGCTGTATTTATGATGGATATGTTTATCATAATAAAAAGAAAATAATAAAGCTTGAACAAGACTTAAGGAATAAGCCATTTTTCTTAGAAGATGTTATGGCATCAATCTCGGCAGTATCTTTAGTGAAAGGAATAACTCCTAAAATTATTAAAGAACAATTAAAGACCTTTGAAGAGGTAGAATATCGATTAACTAAAATTAATGATTTTATTTATAATGATGCCAAGAGTACGAATCCATATTCTACAATGGCCGCATTAGAATGCTTTGATGAAGTAGAACTTGTATGTGGAGGATATGATCGTAAGGAGAATTTATCCTGCTTACAAAGTGCCTTACCCAAATTAAAAAGAGTTTATGCCTATGGTCAAACAAAAGAAAAGGTTAGAACATATATGGAAGAGAATAAAATAGAATGCCTTACTTTTGATTCTTTAGATGAAGCCTTTACAAGGGCTTATCATGATAGAAAAGAAGAAATTATTTTATTTTCTCCTATGTTTGCAAGTTTTGACAATTTTAAAAATTATATAGAACGTGGGAAATATTTTAATGAAATTGTGCTGAAAATCCTAGAATAAGTATTATTTCCTTGCAAAAGTGTCAATTTTAGAGTAAAATATGTAAGAAATTGATACATTTTGCAAGGAGATGTTGTTATGAGCAAATATGTTATATTAATGGATGTTTCAGGTGATATAGAACAAGCTTCTGTAGATAAATGGGATTTGAAATTTATCCCTATGCAGTACTCCTTAGGAGATGAAATGCGTACCTCTAATGGACCTGAAGCTGAAGATGTATTGAAGTTATTTTATGATGGACAAAGAAACGGCGATTTAACTAAGACAAGTCAAATTACTCCTTTCCAATATGAAGAGTATTTTGAACCATATCTAAAAGAAGGTTTTTCAGTACTTTATTTATGCTTATCTAGTGGACTTTCTTCAACTTATAGTGCTGCATGCTTAGCTAAAGAGAGCCTTAAGGAAAAGTATCCTGATTTAGATGTTTATCCAATTGATACCTTAGCGGCTACAGGCGGTATGGGTGTGTTAGCTGAGATTGCGTTGAAAAATCGCGAAAAGGGATTAAGCATTGAAGAAAACAGAGATGATTTATTATCCTTGATTCCACGCCAAAGAAACTGGTTTTTGGTTCAAGATTTAAAGTATCTTAAGCGTGGTGGAAGAATTAGTGCTACAACTGCAGTGTTTGGTACTATGCTGAACATTAAGCCTATTTTAAAGATTGATGATCAAGGAAAGTTGACTACGATTGCGAAGAAGCGTGGAAATAAAATGGCAGTACAAGTTTTAGTAGATTATTTTAAAGAGTACTATGATCCTACCGCTCCAAACATCGTTTATATATGTAATGCGGATTGTAAGGATTTAGGAGATCTTTTAGCTGAAAAAATACTAAAGGAATTCCCTAATGTTGAAATTAAGCAAACAACCTTATCTCCAATCATTGGAGCTCATACTGGTCCAGGTATGCTTATCCTATGCCATGTAGGTAAATAATTGATTTGAAAATTATAAAGAGAGTTGCATAAACTCTTTTTATAATGTAAAATATGTAAGAAGTTGATATATTTTTAGGAGTGAATGAATATGAGTAATTATGTTATTTTAATGGATGTATCAGGTGATATTGTACCTGAATCAATAGAAAAATGGGGATTAAAGTTTATCCCTATGCAATATTCCTTAGGAGAAGAAATGCGTACTTCCTATGGTCCTGAATCTGATGAAATCATGAAAAAATTTTATGATGGTCAAAGAAAAGGAGATTTGACTAAGACTTCTCAGATTACGCCATACCTTTATGAGGAATATTTTGAACCATATTTAAAGGAAGGAAATTCTATACTTTATTTATGCTTATCTAGTGGACTTTCTTCCACCTACAGTGCGGCATGTTTAGCTAAAGAAAGTTTAAAAGAGAAATATCCTGATTTAGATGTGTTCCCAGTAGACTCCTTAGCGGCTACAGGTGGTATGGGTGTACTTATAGAAGAGGCGTTAAAGAATCGTGAGGCAGGAATGTCCATTGAGGAAAATAAAAATGCACTTGAAGCCTTAGTACCAAAGATTAAGCACTGGTTCTTGGTTCAGGATTTAATGTATCTTAAACGTGGTGGAAGAGTAAGCTCAGCTACTGCAGTAGTAGGTTCTATGCTTAATATTAAGCCAATCTTAAAGATAGATGAAACAGGACATTTAGCTACAATTGCAAAGAAGCATGGAAATAAGGCTGCTGTTCATGCGTTATTTGAATATTTTAAAGCTAGTTTTAATGAAGAATTAACCAAGACGGTTTATATTTGTGATGCAGATGCAAGAGAGCTTGCTTTAGTTTTGGCAGCAGAAGTGAAAAAGGAATTTCCTAATATAGAAATTAAGCATACCACTTTATGTCCAATTATTGGAGCTCATACAGGTCCTGGTATGGTTGCTATCTGTCATATAGGAAAATAGTTTAAACAAACCAAGGGATTGTCTCTTGGTTTTATTTTATGCTATAATTGTAGCATATAGAGAAGGTACACCATATGAAAAAAATAGACAAAATCAATTTTTTAAAGAATTCTAAAGGAACATATAATTTATGTAGATGCTATTTCAATTATGATTCTTATTATTATTATTTTTATATAGTGGATTATTCTGATAAGTTTTTGTTTGGGGTTGAAGAAGATGACTTTTGTCTTGATGGATTCCAAATCCGAAAAATATCTGATTTAAAAAAGATAGAGTTGAAAGACGATCTTTGCATTAAAATTCTAGAAGAGAAACACCAACTAACTGATTTAGAAGTTCCAAAAATTAATTTATCTTCCTGGAAAACTATATTAGAATCCTTAAAGCTACTCAATATGATGATTATAATTCAAGATGAAATAGAAGGGGACTTTTATATGGGATACATTGATAAAATTGAAAAATCATCTATTCATTTCCATCGTGTTGATGCAGATGGAGTATGGTATGAAGGTGATATCCCCTATTCTTGTATTACAAGTATAACCTTTAATGATCGGTATTCAAAGACTTGGCAGGAATATTTAATAAATCATAATTTATTACCTTAAATCATATATTTTTAAAGGGAAAGTGTACTATTTATTTAGTGCATTTTTATTTTAGAATTGAAGATATATAGGGATTAAATTTGGTAAAAATTACAAATCTCTCTTGTTTCTTGCTAAAATATGGAAAATCCTTATTATTTTATTCAAAAAATGTGTTTTTTTGTTCTTTTACTTGGTAAAAAATTATGTTATAATATGCTTGTATGTTGTAAAACAATTTTAAAAAAAATAAAGGATGTGTTGAATTTGAAATTAAGACATGATGCTGTAAAGCTGATTGAAAGCATTTGTGACAGGTATAAAAATGAACCTACTCCATTAATGCTAGTATTAAGTGACATACAAAAGGAATACGGATATATTCCTCTTGAGGTACAGGAAATTGTTTCTGCAAAGCTAGGAATGCCTGTATCTGAAATTTATGGTGTAGTTACATTCTATTCTTTTTTCTCTTTAACACCAAAGGGAAAATATGTAATTGGTGTATGTCTAGGTACAGCCTGCTATGTTAAAGGCGGTCAAAATGTATTAGACAAATTTGCTAATCTTTTGAACATTAAATCAGGTGAAACTACAGAGGATGGTCTATTTACTTTAGACTCCTTAAGATGTATTGGTGCATGTGGTATTGCTCCTGCAGTATCTATCAATGGTAAGGTATATTCTAAGGTTACTGTAGATGAAGTAGCTAGAATTATTGATTCCTACAGAAAGGAGGCTGCACTATAATGGAACAAATTAAGACAAAAGAACAACTTAATGAACACATTTCTCATTGTGCTGCTTGCTTAAATCAAAAGTTAAATTCTACTAAAGGAAAACGTTCTGTACTGATTTGTGGTGGTACAGGATGCCTTGCAAATGAATCCAAAGAAATCTTAGATAAGATTAGAGAAGAAATTAAAGCTAATGGCTTAGAGGACACTGTAGAGGTAAATCAGGTTGGTTGCTTCGGTTTCTGTTCTCAAGGACCATTTGTAAAGATTATGCCTGAAGATACTTTATATCGTACAGTAACAGTTGCTGATGTAGATAAGATTGTTCAAGAGGATTTAATCAATCATAAGATAGTTGATGATTTATTATATGTAGATCCTGCAACTCAAAAGAAGGTTGCAAAGCAGGACGATATCAACTTCTATAAGAAACAAAAGCGTATTGCTCTACATGGATGTTCTGTAATTGACCCTGAAAACATTGAAGAGGCTTTAGGATATGATGGCTTTAAGGGGTTATTACGCGCATTATCTATGACTCCACAAGAGGTTATTACTGAGGTATTAACTGCTGGTCTTCGTGGTCGTGGAGGTGCAGGTTTCCCTACAGGTAAGAAGTGGCAATTTGCATATGATGTAGCAAGTGATATTAAATATGTAGTATGTAATGGTGATGAGGGTGACCCAGGTGCATTTATGGACCGTTCTATCTTAGAGGGTAATCCACTTGCTGTTATTGAAGGTATGATGATTGCAGGTTATGCAATTGGTGCATCTCAAGGATATTTCTATGTTCGTGCTGAATACCCAGTTGCAATCTCTCGTTTAAAGATTGCAATTGAACAAGCAGAAGCACTTGGACTTTTAGGAGATAACATCCTAGGTACAGGCTTTAACTTCCGTATAGGTATCCGTTTAGGTGCTGGTGCCTTTGTATGTGGTGAGGAAACCGCATTATTGAATTCTATTGAAGGTGAGCGTGGTAATCCACGTCCAAGACCACCATTCCCTGCTGTAAAGGGATTGTGGGGTAAACCAACCATTATCAATAACGTTGAAACATTAGCTTGTGTACCTTATATTTTACGTGAAGGTGCAAAAGCCTTCAATTCTATTGGTACAGAAGGATCTAAGGGAACTAAGGTATTTGCTTTAGGTGGTAAGGTAAACAATGTTGGTTTAGTTGAGGTTCCAATGGGAACAACCTTAAGAGAATTAATTTATGATATCGGTGGTGGTATCCCTAATGATAAAGCATTTAAGGCTATTCAAACTGGTGGTCCATCTGGTGGATGCTTAACTAAGGATGACCTAGATACTCCAATCGATTATGATAACTTGATTGCTGCTGGATCTATGATGGGTTCTGGTGGTGCGATCGTAATGGATGAAGATAACTGTATGGTTGATGTTGCTAAGTTCTATATGGAATTCATCTGTGATGAGTCCTGTGGAAAGTGTACACAATGTCGTATTGGTACAAAGCGTCTACTTGAGTTCTTAAATAAGATTACTGAAGGTAACGGTGAGCTTGCTGATATTGATAAGCTAGAAAGTCTATCTTCAACAATCAAGGTTGGTGCATTATGTGGTCTTGGTAAGACTGCTGCTAACCCTGTTCTTTCTACACTACTTAAATTTAAGGAAGAATATGTTGCTCATATTGAAGAGAAGAGATGTCCTGCAGGTGTATGTAAGAGCTTGATTGATTATCACATCAATCCTGAAAGATGTAAGAAGTGTTCTATGTGTTCTCGTGTTTGTCCTACAAATGCAATTTCTGGTGTCCCAGGTAAAGAACCATATGTAATTAATGTGAACAAGTGTATTAAGTGTGGTACTTGTATGGCTACATGTAAATTTAACGCAATTTATAAAGGATAGGAGGGAATAAAAATGGCATTAGTTAATATTAAAATTGAAGGCTTTTCCTATTTAGTTGATGATTCTTTAACTGTGTTACAGGCTTGTCGTAAATGTGGATATAATATTCCTTCTTTATGTTCATTTAAAAATGGAAAATGCTCTGTTGCAAGCTGTCGTGTATGCTTAGTTCGTATCGATGGTGTTCGTGATTTAGTTGCTTCCTGTGTATATCCTGTTCGTGATGGTATGAGTATTCATATTACAGATCCAGATGCTGTTATCGCAAGAAGAACAAGTGTTGAGCTTTTACTTTCTAACCATAACCGTAGCTGTCAGGAATGCTATAAGAATGGGGATTGTGAATTATTAGAGGTTGCTCACTTAGTAATGGCTAGACCTCATTTCTATGGTGGTAGCCAAACGCCAGCTACTTATGATAAGGTAGCTCCATCTATTGTGCGTGATACTTCAAAATGTATCTTATGTGGTAGATGTATTGAGGCTTGTAAAGAAGCACACGGCATTGGTATTTTAGGTTTTGAAAACCGTGGTTTCAATACAATTGTTGGACCTGCTGGAAATAGAAGCTTTGCTGATTCTCCATGTTTACAATGTGGACAATGTGTTAATGTTTGTCCTACAAGTGCTTTAATGGAACACAGTCAAATTGATCGCTTAGATGAAGCATTAAAGGCTGGTAAGAAGGTTATTGTACAAGTGGCTCCTGCTGTTCGTGCAGCAATAGGAGAAGAATTTGGATTACCTATTGGTACACCTTGTACAGGTAAGATGGTTGCGGCTCTACATCGTTTAGGCTTCTATCGTGTGTTTGATACAAACTTTGGTGCCGACTTAACGATTATGGAAGAGGCTTCTGAATTATTAGAGCGTCTAACAAAGAAGACTGGACCTATTCCAATGATTACCTCTTGTTCACCAGGTTGGATTAATTATTGTGAATATTTCTATCCAGAATTGATTCCAAATCTTTCTACAAGTAAGTCACCTCAAGCAATGATGGGTGCTATCATTAAATCTTATTATGCTGAAAAGAATAATATTGATCCAAAGGATATCTTTGTTGTATCTATTATGCCTTGTACAGCTAAGAAGTATGAGGTTGAGCGTCCAGCATTACAAAATGGAGATTTACCTAACGTAGATATTTCTATTACAACTCGTGAGCTTGCAAGATTAATTCGTAGAAATGGTATTGACTGGAAGAAGCTTCCTGATGAGGAATTCGACCATGACTTAATTGGCGATTACACTGGTGCTGGTGTTATCTTTGGTGTAACTGGTGGTGTTATGGAGGCTGCAATTCGTACAGCTTATCATGCATTAACTGGTGAAGAAATGGAACCAGTTGTATTAACACCTTGTCGTGGACTTGAAGGAGTTAAAGAAGCTACAGTTAAACTAAATGGCACAACTTTAAATATTGCAATGGCATCTGGTATGAAGCATGCAAAACCATTATTAGAAGATATCAAAAATGGTAAGTCAAAATATCATTTCATTGAAATTATGTGCTGTCCTGGTGGCTGTATCAATGGTGGTGGTCAACCATTTGTTAAGCAAGTATTCTTACCAAATGAAGAAGATGAAATCTTAGATACTTACATTGAAAAGCGTGCTAAGGTATTATATCATGAAGATGAAAACCGTCCACTTAGACGTTCTCATCTAAATCCTCAAATTCAAAAGCTTTATGCGGATTTCTTGGGAAAACCTCTTTCTCATAAGGCAGAAGAATTATTACACACATCCTATAATACAAATAGAGAAAAATATCCTACAAAGTAGGATGATAAAGGGATTGTGATACGAAAGTATCTAATCCCTTTTCTTTTGAAATTTTTTTATCAAAAACGTAAGAAAATGCAAGAAAAAATACTAAAATACTTCTTTTTTATTCAAATACGATGTTAACCTCGTGGAGTTTAACATCAAATTATTAGATAATTAATTTGGTGAATATAAATGAGCATAATTAATTATACAGAAGAAGAATTCAAGCATAGAAAATCACTTGGAAAACGAATTGTAGATTTGAGACATCAGTATGGATTGACACAGGAAGAGCTTGCAGACAAAGTGAAAATTGCACCTAGATCTTTAAGTGAAATAGAAAATGGCAAATGTTGTCCAAATGCCATTATAGTTTATCGTATTGCAAGAGCACTAGATATAACTCTTTTTGAATTCTATGAGTTTAAAGAGGATGCTCCTGTACTTACGGAGTAACATTTAGGTTAAACAAAAGAAATGGATTTAGGAATTGCACATCTCTTTTTGAAGAAAAATAGTCTTGCATTAGCTATTCCAGTGACATTTTTCACGGCAGAAAAAATGAATATCTTATCAATACATCTAAATGGACAATTTTAGAAATGAAGGAGATTACGCAATCAAGAAAAGTTAAGAAAATTAGAAAACATCAAAAAGTAGTAATGTATTAACCTAGATAAAGAAGGATAGAATCGCCTTCTTTTATTTTTTCTCCTGCATCAGGAGATTGGTAAATCACTTTATCTCCATCACCATAAAAGATATATTTATAAAAAGAAGAAGCCTTTATTTCTTTTTTAGTCTTACCAATATAATTTTCTACCTTATAAGTTGGTGTATCTAGAAACCATCTTAAGTTCTTTTCTATTTGATTTTCATAATCTCTTTCGACACCTAAATAGTTTAGAGATTGTTCCATAATTTGCCCTACAAGAGGTGCCGCAACAGTACCACCATATTGAACGACATTTTTAGGATGATCAATAGCTAGGTATACGGCAATTCTTGGATCATTCATTGGTGCTAAGCCTAAAAAGGATAGGATATACTCTCCTTGAATATATCCACCAGTAGAAGAGATTTTTTGAGCTGTTCCTGTCTTTCCGCCAACTCTATATCCCTCAATAAAGGCATTTCTACCTGTACCTAGGGCACATACATTTTCTAAAGCATATCGCATTAAACTAGAAGTCTTATCACTAATAACCTGCCGTTTTACTTTCTTTTGATTTGTATATAGGATTTCATCCGTATAATTATGAATTTCTTTTAAAATGTAAGGCTGAAGAAGTGAGCCACCATTTGTTGCAGCAGTTGCTGCCATAACAAGCTGAATAGGAGTATAGGCACTCGTTTGACCGAAGCTTTGGGTAGCAAGCTCAACAGGCCCACAGTTTTTCTGATTCATCACAATGCCTTTAGATTCTCCTTGAAGATCAATTCCTGTTTTTTCAGTAAAACCATATAAGTTTAGATATTTATAAAAGTTTTCAACACCTATACGTCTACCTAATTCCATAAAGCCTGGATTACAGGAATTTTGGATGACTTCAAGGAAGGTTTGTGAACCATGTCCACCAGCTTTCCAGCATCTAATTTTTCTATCAGCAACCACTGTACTTCCTCCACAATAAAAAAAGTCGTTCATATCGAATAAGCCTAATTCTAAGGCAACGCTATAGGTAAAGATTTTAAACGTCGAACCCAATTCAAAGGAATAGAAGATAGGAAGAATTCTATTATAAATACTAGAATCATAATCCTGATAGTGACTAGGCTCAAAATAAGGGTATGATGTCATAGCAAGAATTTCACCCGTTTGTGTATCAACTATAAGTCCCATCACCTGATCAGGGTCATATTCGGCGATTGCATTATTGATGACTCCATCTAGGATTAATTGCAGATTTAAATCGATGGTTAAATATATATTCATACCTGGAGTAGAAGCCTTATAAACAGAGGTAGTATCATGCATCAAGTTTCCTTTAGCATCTGTATAAATAGATAAGGCACCAGTTTGGCTGGTTAGATAGTCATCATATTGATATTCAATTCCCGATAGCCCCTGCATATCAATACCACAAAATCCTAAAACTTGCCCAAGAGTAGATCCATAAGGATAATATCTTGTTGAATCAGCGGTCAAGTAAATTCCAGGTAGACCTAGGGAATTTATTGTCTTGGCTTGTTCATCTGTGATGCGTCTACCTTCTGGTTTGATGATTTCAAGGCTATTGTTTTTATTTAGATGGGAAAGAATAGCACTTGGTTTACAGTTTAGAATTTCTGCTAAAGTTTTAGCAGTTGCTTCCTTATCCTTTACTTGTCTATTGATAGAAGCAACGGTATAGGCAAGCTTATTTCCAACGATGACAGTTCCATTTCTATCATAGATTAATCCCCTACTACTTTGAACTGGAATATCTCTTTTCCAAAGCTCATCTGCTAAGATATTGATTTTATTTGAATCTATAAAAGTTATATAGCCTAATTTAACGACTAAGGCACTAAAAAGAAGAAGAAACACAATCATTACCATAAAAATTCTTTTTTTCAAAAGTATCACCTATATAAAAATATGGCAATGATTAGAATTTCATAACAAAGAAAACAGCAATAAAAAGAAAAAGGAGCTTTAGCTCCTAAAATAAATCAATTTCCTTTTTCAATTCCTCTAAAATATTTTCTTCTTTAATTTTTCTTATAATGACGCCCTTTTTGAACAAAATGGCTTCATGATTCCCTCCAGCAACACCTAAGTCCGCCTCCTTAGCCTCACCAGGACCATTGACAGCACAACCCATAACTGCCACATGAATTTTTTTGTTTACATAATTCAAGTAATCTTCAATTTCTTTGGCAATAGGAATCATATTATAAGCAGTTCTGCCACATGTAGGACAAGAGGTAAGTGTAGGAAGATCATTTTTAAAATGTAGTTCCTTTAATATTTCTTTGGCAGCAATGACTTCATATTTTGGGTCATCTGTTAAAGATACACGAATCGTATTTCCAATTCCTAAATCGAGTATCTTTGAAATACCTATACTGGACTTGATTAATCCCTTGAAAGAAGTGCCTGCCTCTGTGATTCCTATATGAAGAGGATAAGGGAAAACCTCACTTGCAAGCTTATAAGCTTCTAAAGTTAAATCAATATTAGAACATTTTAAGGATAAGCATATATTATGAAAATCAAGCTCCTCTAATATAGAAATATGTCTTCTTGCAGCTTCAATCATATGCTCTGGAGTTGGCTTTGCAATATCCTTTGGAAGAGAACCACCATTGACTCCAATACGAATTGGGATGTTTCTTTCTTTACATAAATTTACAATTTCAACTATTTTTTCTTTATTGGATATATTGCCCGGATTTAATCTGATTTTGTCTACACCTTGTTTAATGGCTGTAATAGCAAGCTCAGGATCAAAATGAATATCTGCAACTAGTGGAATATGGATTTGAGATTTTATCTTGGATATGCTTTGAGCATCCTCCTGATCTAAAACAGCCACGCGGATAATTTCGCAGCCTAAACGTTCTAACTCTAAAATTTGGTCAACGGTATCTTTTACATTTTTCGTTTTTGTATTACACATACTTTGTATATAGATATGATTATTTCCACCAAATTCGAGATTTTTCAGCATAAATTGTTTTGTTTTAGTTCGTGTATACATTTTTATCACCTTTTTATATTATATCAAAGGTAAGAAAAGAAAAAAAGGTGTTGCATAAAATTATTTTATTTGGTATAATTCTAAAGGAAGTAATCTTTAAGTCTGGAGGGAAAGAAGAATGCGTGATTTAGTAAAACTAGTTTGTTCTGATTGCAAGAATGAAAATTACTATACAGACAAAAATAAGAAGACAACTCCTGAAAGAATGGAGATTAAGAAATATTGTCCTTTTTGCCGTAAACATACTGTTCATAAGGAAAAGAAATAAGCTTGAAAAAGCTTTTTTTCTTTATAATTAATTATGATCGAAAAAATAGTGACTGGAGATTTTGCAACGAATACTTATATTATTTCTAATCAAGGACAGTGTGTAATTGTTGATCCAGGATTAGACTTTGAGAATGCGGCATCAAAGATAAAAGAAAAGTATGAGGTTGTAGGAATTCTTTTAACACATGGACATATGGACCATATTGATGGGATTAGATATTTTAATGTTCCTATTTATATTTATGAACTAGAAATTCCGTTTCTAGAAGATCCAAGCCTTTCCTTATACCGAATGTTTGGCAGTAAGATTCCTTTCAAAAAAGAAAACTTAAATATAATTTCTATAAAGGATGGTATGGAACTAGAACTTATAGGATATACCTTTAAAGTAATACATACCCCCGGTCATACAAAAGGTAGTGTGGTATATAGCTACAAGGATAAGCTTTTAAGTGGAGATACTCTCTTTCATATGAGTATGGGTAGAACAGATTTTCCTACAGGAGATTCTAAAAGTATGAGAGATAGTTTAAAGAGAATCATAGAAACATTTCCAGATTCTTTTGATGTATATCCTGGACATGACGAGAAAACTACGATTGGTTTTGAAAGGAAAAATAATCCATATTTATAAAATGAGGTTTGAATAGCCTCTTTTCTTTTTGGAAAAAATTAACAAAAAAATATTTTTTAGCACTTTTTAGTTGACAGTGCCAAAGGCTTGTTATATAATAGTGTTGCACTAAGGAAATAAGAGTGCAAAAACGAGGTGAAGAAATGCTAACCGATCGTCAAAAATTAATTTTAAAAGCAATCATCGAAGACTATGTAAGTAGTAATGAACCAGTAGGCTCTAAGTCTTTAACAGAAAAGCCTTATCTAGATTTTTCATCTGCAACTATCCGTTATGATATGCAGGATTTAGAAGAAAAGGGTTATCTAGAAAAGACACACACCTCATCTGGTAGAATCCCTTCTGAGGTAGGCTATAGATATTATGTAGATCATTTAATTATAAGAGATGAAACAGTTTTAGAATATTTTAAGTATCTAGATGAAATCTTTGATAACAAGCATCTAGCAAAAGAAGATGCCTTAAAAAAGATTGCAGATTTCTTAAGTGAACTTACAGGCTATTATTCCATCATCTTAGGATCAAGTGCTGACTTTGCTAAAGTTATGAAAATGGAAATTGTTCCTCTTTCAAATAAAGAGGCAGTTATGCTTATTGTAACTAACACTGGTCAGGTCCAATCTCAAAGAATTACAATTCCTGATGGATACAATCAAGATGACTTACTTAAGATTATTCAAATGTTTGATAATGCGATGTATGATCACTCTGTCTATGAAATTAGAGAAATCTTATCTAAAGAAGCCTCTAAGCCTAGGATTAGACAGATGGTTGATTTTAGAGATGATATCTTAAACTTTATGATTAAAGGTTTTTCTAGGTTCTTAAATACTGAAACCTATGATTCAGGATTATCTAGATTGTTTAATCAACCAGAATTTCAAGATTATCAAATTATGCAAAAAATACTGAAAGCTATCGATGATGAGACGATTACGGACTTTGCATCTGCGGGAGCTGGAAATTTGAAAATTCAAATTGGCAAGGAAAATACGAAGGGACTTGAGGATTGTTCGATTGTAACTGTTCCATATTATATTGATGATAATGAATATGGTACAATTATTTTAGTCGGTCCTACTCGTATGAATTATCGAGGAGTTGTTCCACTTTTAGAATATGTCGCTAAAAGTATGCCAAAATTATATAATAGGTAGGTAATGAAATTGGCTGAAGAAATTAAAGAAGAAGTGAAAGTTGAAGAAGAAATCCAAGAGGAAGAACAAACTACTGAAGAATCCTCTAAGGAAGAAGTAAAAACAAAAAAAGAAAAGAAAGATAAATATAAGGAACAGATAGCTAAGCTAGAAGCTGAGTTAAAAGAAAAACACAATGACTATTTAAAAGTTTTCGCAGAAATGGAAAATACCAAACGAAGACTAAAAGAAGAAGCTGTTAAAGATCGTAAATATGCTTCTCAAAAGGTTATTGGAGAATTGATTAATCCAATTGATATGCTTTGTAAAATTGTTGCATCTCCTGCTCCATCTCCAGAGATAGCAAATTATTTGATTGGTTTTCAGATGATTACAAATCAATTAATGGATATTTTAAAGGGAGAAGGCTTAACAGAGATTGAAGCATTGCAGAAGGAGTTTGATCCTAATCTAATGCAAGCTATGTCTACAGAGTGTGTAGAGGATGCCCCAGATAACATTGTTCTAAAGGTTATGCAAACAGGGTATATGTATAAGGATCGTATCTTAAGACCAGCAATGGTTGTAGTAAATAAGAAAGAACAAAAAGAAAAACAGGAGGAAGAGTAATTATGTCAAATAAGGTTATTGGTATTGATTTAGGTACAACAAATTCATGTGTAAGTGTTATGGAGGCTGGAGAAGCTAAGGTTATTACAAATGCTGAGGGTGTAAGAACTACCCCATCTGTAGTTGCCTTCAAGGGTGATGAAATCCAGGTTGGTGATGTTGCAAAGCGTCAAGCAATCACAAACCCTAACACAGTAAGCTCAATTAAGCGTCATATGGGTGATGCAAACTATCGTGTAGATATTAATGGAAAGAAATATACTCCACAAGAAATTTCTGCAATGGTATTACAAAATTTAAAGAAGACAGCTGAAAGCTATTTAGGCGAGACTGTAGATAAGGCTGTTATCACAGTTCCAGCATATTTTAATGATGCACAGCGTCAAGCAACTAAGGATGCAGGTAAGATTGCAGGCTTAGAGGTTTTACGTATTATCAATGAGCCAACTGCAGCTGCTCTTGCATATGGTATTGATAAAACAGACAAGGAACAGACTGTATTAGTATTTGACCTTGGTGGAGGTACATTCGATGTATCTATTCTATCTTTAGCAGATGGAACTTTTGAGGTTTTATCTACTGCTGGAGATAACGTATTAGGTGGAGATGACTTCGATAAGGCTGTTATGGACTGGTTAGTAGCTGAGTTCAAGAGTGAAAGTGGAGTTGATTTAAATCAAGATAAGATGGCTTTACAGCGTTTAAAGGATGCTGCTGAAAAGGCTAAAAAGGATTTATCAGGTGTTACATCTGTAGAAATCAGCCTACCATTCATTTCTATGGGAGCTGCTGGACCACTACATTTAAATAGAACACTTTCAAGAACTAAGTTTAATGAATTAACTGCTAATTTAGTTGAACGTTGTTTGGGACCAGTTCGTAGAGCATTAAAGGATGCTAAGCTAACTGCAAAGGATTTAGACCAAGTATTACTAGTAGGTGGATCTACTCGTATTCCAGCAGTTCAAGAGCTAGTTAAGAAGGAATTAGGAAAAGAACCTAATAAGAGTGTTAACCCAGATGAGGTTGTTGCTATGGGTGCTGCAATTCAAGGTGGTGTTTTAACAGGTGATGTTAAAGATGTATTATTACTAGATGTTACACCACTATCCTTAGGTATTGAAACTTTAGGTGGCGTATTTACTAAGTTGATTGAAAGAAATACAACTATCCCTTGTTCAAAGAGCCAAGTATTCTCAACTGCTGCGGATAATCAGCCAGCTGTTGACATCCATGTATTACAGGGTGAAAGACCAATGGCAGCAGATAATAAGACATTAGGTCGTTTCCAATTAGGAGATATTCCTGCTGCACCTCGTGGAGTTCCACAAATCGAAGTTAAGTTTGATATTGATGCTAATGGTATCGTTAACGTTTCTGCAAAGAACTTAGGTACTGGTAAGGAACAAAAGATTACTATTCAAGGTGGTTCAGGATTATCTGATGCTGAAATTGAAAGAATGGTTAAGGAAGCTGAAGAAAATGCTGATGCAGATAAGAAGCGTAAGGAAGAGGCTGATTTAATCAATGAAGCTAATCAATTAATTTTCCAAACAAAGAAAGCTTTAAATGATTTACAAAATGTTGACCCAACTGAAAAGGAAAATGCAGAACATCTTTGTGAAGATTTACAAAAGGCTTTAGATAAGAACGATATTGCTGATATTAAGGAAAAGAAGGAAGCCTTAGAAAAGGTTGCTCAAGATATTGCTGTAAAAGCATATCAACAAACTCAAGGCCAAGCAGCTCCAGGAGAGGAAGCAGAAGGTTCTTCAAAGAAGGATAATACAGTAGACGCAGATTTCTCTGACGTACAATAAAAGTTATAAAACAATATTGAAGGGACCCTTATGGGCCCCTGATGCTTATGAGGTGGCTTAAGTGGCAAAGAGAGATTATTATGAAGTACTCGGCTTATCAAAAGGTGCTAGTCAGGATGAAATCAAAAGAGCTTACAGACAGCTTGCAAAAAAATATCATCCTGATATCAATAAAGAACCTGGGGCCGAAGAGAAATTTAAAGAAATAAATGAAGCATATGACACCCTTTCTGATGAACAAAAGAAAGCACGTTATGACCAGTTCGGATTTGATGACCCTATGGGTGGAGGAGCTTCTGGATTTGGCGGCTTTGGTGGAGGCGGTTTTTCTGGATTTGGTGGTTTTGAAGATATCTTTTCTTCATTCTTTGGTGGTGGATCAAGAAATCAACATGGTCCACGTCAAGGTGCCGATGTAGAAAAAACAATGACCATTAGTTTTGAAGATGCAGTCTATGGTTGTAAGAAGAAGATTCGTCTAACTGTAGATGATGAATGTACTTCCTGTGGTGGTACGGGTGCTTATTCTAAAAATGATATAAAAACTTGTTCTAAATGTAAAGGACAAGGACGTGTTTATGTTCGTCAGCAGACTATTTTTGGTCAATCAACTGTACAAACAAGCTGTCCAGATTGTGGTGGTACAGGAAAGACGATCACTAGAAAATGTGATGCTTGTGGTGGTAAGGGAAGAATTCGTAGGACAAAGGATGTTGAAGTGAATATTCCTGCGGGTATTGATACAGGTATGACACTTAGAATGGCTGGCTGTGGAGAGGCAGGTCTTAATGGTGGTGCTCCAGGAGATTTGTTTATTACCTTTACAGTTACTCCACATAAGAATTTTATTCGTGAAGGCTCAAACATTATTTTAAATGTTCCTATCAGCTTTACTCAAGCAGCCTTAGGAGATTCAATAGAGGTTCCAACCATTGATTCTCCAGTTGTTCTTAAAATCCCAGCTGGAACACAATCAGAAACACGTTTTCGTTTAAGAGGAAAAGGTACAAAAAATCCAAAATCTTCCTCCTCTTCTCGTGGAGATCAATTTGTTATTGTTCATGTAGAGACTCCAACAAATTTAACTTCTGAAGAAAAGGATTTATTAGAGAAGCTTGGAAATGTTGAAAAGAAGGAGAAAAAATCTCCTTGGGAAAAATTCAAGAAGTTATTTCAATAGAAATTAAGGCTAAATGAAAGAATTTAGCCTTTTTCTTTATACTATAATCTTGATAAACCTTATTAAAATTGATATAATTTAAATAATATATGTATGGAGGAAAATGATATGAAGGAATTTGAAAAATTATTATTTGAAGATACTAAAAGAAAAGAAACTTTAAAAGCATTAACAGAAATCAAATTAGGTTTATTTGAACAAAAGGAAGAAGAAAACTTTGATTTTTCTCTTTATACAAAGATGACTTATGATAAAAAATATAAAGGACTTTATGACTTATATCAAAATAACGAAACTCTAGAACTTGTTATGGTTTGTCCTTTAGTTGAAAATAACAAGAATGATTATAATGAACGTAAGGATTTAACTCCTTATGGATATGATTGCCTATATATAGAATATCTTGATGAAGAGGCATATGAGCTTGTTAAAAAAGCAGCTGTTCATGAAAAGAGTAGATTCATTGATATATTTTATTATGCAACGATTGTTTTCTACTTTATCTATTTAGCATTAACTTTGGGACTAACTATTTATTATCTTATTGAACAAAGCTTTGAAAATGTGTTAATACTATGTGCAGCATTATGGGGTGGATTAGCTACATTTACGGCTTTAATTCCTATAGTATTAATCCAATATCGTAAATTTAAGGCACAATAGTATGCAAAAGTTTTTTATTTCCTCAGAAGAGTTTGAAAACAAATGTTTATCTAAAGAGGTAAGTTATCAAATCAAAAATGTGCTCAGAGGGAAAGTTCATGATCAGTTTTTAATTGGTGTAGATAGAACAACCTTTTTAGCAGAGATTGAAGAAATTGGAAATAAGGATGTTAAATTTAGAGTTGTTGAAGAAGTGGCTGGCAATTTTGAATTGCCAGTTTTTGTTTCCTTATTCCAAGGCTATCCTAAAGGAGATAAACTAGAATCTATTATAAAGTATGGAACACAGTTAGGTATCTCAGAGATACATCCAACACTAATGACTCGTTCGATTGTCAAAATAGATTCTGAAAAGAAAGTGAATAGGCTAGAGCGATTGAATCGAATTGCAAAGGAGGCAGCTGAACAATCCTTTAGAAATATTGTTCCTCGTGTGAAAGACATAAAGAAGCTTAAGGAAATGGATTTTTCAAGCTATACGATTAAACTATTATGCTATGAAGAAAGTGCTAAAGAAGGAGAAAAGAGTGCTTTCAAAACAGCCATTCAGTCTGCAACATCTAAGGACAGGATTGCAATTGTGGTTGGACCTGAGGGTGGTATTACACCTGAAGAGGTAAGTTACTTGGAGAATCAAGGCTTTATCCGAGTTGGACTTGGACCAAGAATATTAAGAACAGAAACCGTAATTTATTATATATTATCAGCAATGAGCTATGAATGGGAATTGAAATAATGAAAAAGATAGGCTTTGTCACATTGGGCTGTAAGGTGAATATTTATGAGTCTAATGCATTAAAAAATGAATTGATAAAAAAAGGATATGAAGTAGGAGAGCCTACTCCTTTTTGTGATGCCTATATCATCAACACCTGTTCTGTAACGAATATGGCAGATGCGAAAAGCAGAAGGATGATTCATCGTCTTGCTAAACTTAATCCGGATGCTGTCCTATGTGTAATGGGATGTTATAGTCAAACCAATAAAGAAGCATTAGAATTAGATGGTGTAGATATTTTAGTAGGAAATGGAAATAAATTAGATATACTTCCTATGCTTGAAGATAAACTTTTAGATAAAACAATTGAAAAAAAGATTGAGCTTTTAGATATATTTAATCATCGAGAATATGAGCCTTTAGAGGTAACAACCTATGATCATACTCGTGCATTTGTGAAAATTGAGGATGGCTGTGAGAATTTTTGTACATATTGTATTATTCCTTATGCTAGAGGTCCAGTTCGTTCTAAACCTGCGGATGAGGTTATAAATGAAATTAAAAGAATTGTGAACGAGGGGTATTTAGAGGTTGTTTTGGCAGGTATCCATACAGGTAGATATCAAGACCAAAGCACAAATCTTTCCTCACTCATTCAAAGAATTCTAACAGAAATCCCTAGATTAGAAAGATTAAGATTATCGTCTATTGAAATTAATGAAGTAGATGATGACTTTATCAAACTAATGTCAAATTCTAAAATTTTAGCAGATCATCTTCATTTACCACTTCAAAGTGGAAGTGATGCTGTTTTAGAGAAGATGGAAAGAAAGTACAATACAGATTTTTTCTTGAAAAAAATAGAAAAAATAAGAAGTGTACGCACGGATATCTCTATTACAACGGATGTCATTGTAGGCTTCCCTTATGAAACAGAAGAGGAATTTATAGCTTCTGTGGAGTTTATAAAAAAGGTGAATTTCAGCAAGCTTCATGTTTTTCCTTATTCTATGCGAAAGGGTACAAAGGCTTGCAGCTTTCCTCAAATTCAAGAATCTATAAAAAAAGAACGTACAGGAAAGCTCATTTCTTTATCAAAGGAATTAGAAGCAGACTATGCTAAAAAGTTTATTGGCAGTGTTGTAGAGGTTATCATTGAACAAATTTTTGATGATACCTATATGGTAGGACATTCTAGTAATTATCTTCAAATTTATATTGCCAAAAATGAGACCTATCTTAAGAAAAATGTTTTAGTTAAAATAGAAAAAATATTGCATCAGCAATTATATGGAGTTCTTATCGAGAAGTAAAATAATGATGAAAAATACTACTTTTTTCATAGAATTTTTAATTTTTTACAAAAACCATTATTTTTTATAAAAAAATCTTTACATTTGATTTGACTTTATGTATAATATTATAGGAATTCGTCCTTGGAAGGAGGCTTAGTCATGCCAAAAACTGTTGTACGTGAAAAAGAAAGCATCGAAGATGCATTACGTAGATTTAAAAGAGATGTTTCTAGATCTGGTAACCTTCAAGAGGCGAAAAAACGTCAATATTATCTAAAACCTAGTGATGTTCGTAAACAAAAGCGTCAAGAGGCTCGTAAGAAATATAAGTAAGAAAAAGGGCTTTTAAGCCCTTTTCATTTTTAAAGAAAGGAAAGATATTATGAAAATCTTTATGATGGGAGATTCTACTATGAAGTATAATAACATCTATTCTTACCCACAAGTTGGATGGGGTCAGGTGTTACATCTATTTGCTAAAAATGACTGTCTAATTGAAGACCATGCAGAAAATGGTAGAAGTACAAAAAGCTTTATTGAAGAAGGCAGATTTGATGTCATCTTAAATAGATTACAGCCTGGAGATTATGTTCTCTGTCAATTTGGTCATAATGATGAAAAAATCAACGACCCTTCTCGTTATACAGATGCCTATGGTGTGTATCAAGAAAATCTAAAATATTTTGCCAAGAAGACAGAAGAAAAAGGTTGCCATATTGTATATGCAACCTCTATTACAAGACATAAGTTTGAAAATGGAAAATGTATCAATACACATCAAGACTATCCACAGGCTATGCTAGATTTTGCAAAAGAATATGGATATACTTGCATTGATTTAAACAAACTCACTATAGATTTATATAATAAATTAGGTGAAGAAGAATCAAAGAAATTTCATATGATTTTTCCTGCAGGAACCTATGCAGCTCATCCAGAAGCTAAGGATGATCATTCTCATTTAGTTATGGAGGGAGCACTTATGGTGGCTGAGACCTTTGTAAGAGCTTTGGCAAAAACAAGTGACCCATTAAAAGAATGCTTTTTAGATTTACAAAATAAAGAACCTATAGATGAAAGAATGCTTATTGATTAGCCCGTTTGGGCTTTTTTCTTTTTCTTCTTATGTTATATTCAAAAGATAAATCCTTTTCACATGTTTTCATCGCATTATAGGTTATTCCCATCATAAACATAGATATGACTAGACTTGAACCACCATAGGAGACAAAGGGTAAGGTTACACCTGTAACAGGGATTAGACCAATAACAACTGCGATATTGATGAAAACCTGAATCATAAGAAGAGAAGTAAACCCAAAAACTAAGTAACTTGCAAAGCTATCCTTTGAGGATTTAGCTAATTTATAACCCAAATATATTAAATAACCAAACAAGAAAATTAAGAGCACACCACCTAATATACCAAGTTCCTCTACAATTATAGCAAAAATAAAATCATTGCCTGGTTCGGGCAAATAAAAATATTTTTGCTTGGATTTGAATAGTCCATATCCAAATAGGGAAGCAGGAGAAATGGCATATAAGGATTGAATGATTTGAAATCCACTCCCTAGGGGATCATTCCATGGATCTAGAAAAGAAATAATGCGCTCTAATCGGTATGGAGCAGCTAGGATCATTAGGGTTAGACCAACAACTGCTGCTACAACACCTATCACTATGTTTTTCAGTTGAAATTCACCTATAAATAATAGCATTACAATACTCATAACCATAATTAGACCACTACCAAAGTCTGGCTGTAAAAGAATCAAACCAAAAATGATTCCTACAAAAATCATATATAAATAAAAATATTTATTTTTTTTAAGAATACCTTTATTTTTGGATAAAAATTTTGCAGTAAAAATTATAAGTCCTAGTTTCATAAATTCAGCTGGTTGAATAGAGAAATCTCCAATACCTATCCATGATCTTGCTCCTCCTCTTACAATCCCAATTCCAGGAATTAGAACTAAAATTAAAAGAAGAAGACATCCAAAAAAGATTTTATTAGCATACTTTAACCAAAAGGTATAAGGGATTTTAACTGCTATGACATAGCCAACAAGTCCAACACCAAAGAATAGTCCTTGTCTTAAAAGATAATAGTATGGATTACCTGTCTTGTATTCTGCCCAAATGCTAGATGCAGAGTAAATCATAACTAGACCTATTCCAATGATAGTAAAAAGGACAATGTTGTATAAAATTAAGTATTTTTTCATAGCATCACCAAAAAATTTTATGCTTGAGTTCTTGATTTTATTAGAAAAAGAAGTATAATAATAACAATTGCGACTCGGTCGCAAAAGAGGTGTGCTATGTATCAAACCAACCATCAAAGGATTATTTTAGATTTTTTTAAGGCTCATCCAGAGGAAGCTTATACTGCGTTAGCCTTACTTGATGTTTTTAAAAGCCAAATCAATAAAGCCACAATTTATCGTAAACTTCACTTACTTGAGGAAAATAAAATTGTGCGTAAAGCTTACAATTTTACGAAGAAGGCCTATGAATATCAATATGCTCAGGATTGTGAAAATCATCTTCATCTTGTTTGTAAGGCTTGTGGTAAAATATTTCATTTAAAATGTGAACAAACATTTGATTTTATTACACATTTATCTAATCATCATGGTTTTTTAATGGATCAAGGAAGTACGATGATTTTTGGCGTATGCGAGGGGTGTAGAAATCGTGATTGATGTTTGTTTAGATGCATTCCTAGATAGTTTTAAGGTTTTTGGCATTGCATTTGTCCTCTATTTTATTTTTTCCTTTGCTCATGATAAGATTACCCATCTCTTTCAAAAACATAAGAGAGTTTCTCCCCTCATTGGCGCGAGCTGTGGGCTAATACCTGAGTGTGGAATATCTGTTGTTGGTGCGGAGATGTATCAGAAGAAAGAGATGAGTATGGGAACCATTCTTGCTATCTTTTTTGCTTGTTCTGATGAGGCATTATTTATTTTATTTAGTGACTATAAAAAGATGGTATATGTTATTCCACTACTAGGCATTAAATTTATATTTGCTTGTGTACTTGGGTATATCATCGATCGAATTCATAAGGAAAAGGCTCTTGTTTTTGATGCAGAGGATTTAAAATTGGATTGTTGTGAGCATCATCATGAGGAAAGTAAATTTCAAAAGCATTTCATTCACCCTCTTATTCATTGTCTAAAAATTTTTGGTTATGTGTTTATTATAAATCTTATTTTCGGGATGCTAGTTTATTATATTGGTGAAGATACAATTCTAGTCTTTCTCCAAAGCAATAAAGCTTTAGGACCTCTTGTTTCAGGAGTGATAGGACTTATTCCTAACTGTGCAGCAAGTGTATTGATGAGTGAGTTATTTTTAATGGAGGGTTTATCCTTTGGAGCGTTGGTTACAGGCTTAAGTGTAAATGCTGGAGTGGGTTTAGTATACTTATTAAAGTTTAAAGAAATGAGAAAAAATGTTGGCATTATGGCCCTCATCCTTTTCTTATATTCATTAATGATTGGATATGTTATTTTAGGAATTATGGAGTGGATAGGATAATGGAAGAACAATATCGAAAGGCTAAAGAGGCATTTGAGCAAAAAGATTTTGTTGAGGCTTTAAAGCTTTTTTCAGAAATGGATTATGAAGATAGTAAGAAATTAGAGAATCAATGCATTGATTCTCTAGAAGATTTAATTTATTATTCTAAAAAAAAGAAAGCATTAGAGTATTTAGAAAGTCTTTCCTTTTATAAGGATTATAATTATTTTACAGATGCATATAAAAGAAGAAGAATTAATATTCTTTCTAAAATATTGATGTTTGGTAGCGCAGTTATAGGAACTATCATTCTAATTATTGTTCTACTTTTTTAAATATGATATAATGCTTAGAAGAAGAAGGTGCTGAGATGGGGATTTTTTTATCTTTTTTATTTGGTTGCTTATTTATATTTTTTCTTGGATTAATTATAATGTTTGGTATAGTTCAAAAAAATCGAGGAGGAACCTTTACGTCTAATTTAAATAAAATCACAAGAAGATATATAAAAAAAAGGGGTATTTTGGAGCAATTCATTACTCTGGAAAAATAGATTATATTTTAATTACACCATGGCGTATTCTTTGTATAACAGGAAATAAATTCGACGGAAAATGTATAGGAAATCTTGAAGATGTAAATTGGAGCATAGGAAATAAAACTATTCCAAATCCCATCCTTAGTAACGAGGAAAATATCAAATTCTTAAAGACTATTTTAGGAGAAGATGCTCCTATTGAAAATGTTGTTCTATTTATGGGACACATTGATTTAAGTGAAATGAAGAATTATAAAGAAATTTTTACGACAAAAAAGTTTCTAAGTTATATTGAGAAAACAAATGAAGGATTACAGATTAATTCTAAAGAATATTATCAAATGCTGATTGATAATAGATAAAAAAAGCTATTCCAAATGGAATAGCGTATTTTTTAATGGTGACCTGTACGGGGTTCGAACCCATAAATGCATGCGTGAAAGGCATGTGTGTTAACCGTTTCACCAACAGGCCATTTGTTATTGCTCATTTATTATATCATAATTCAAATTCAAGTCAACCCTTTTTTTATTTTTTTAAGACTTTATGCCTAAAAAACCATAAAAAATTAAATGAAAACACTTACATTTTTTTAGAAATAATGCTATAATATAGATAGAAGATGAAGAAGTAAGAGGAGGAAAAAAAGATGAAATATGTAATTACTATTAGTCGTGAATATGGAAGCGGTGGTCGTTTTATTGGAAAGCTTATTGCAGAAAAGCTTGGAATTGGCTTTTATGATTCCGAACTACTTACTAAGGCATCAAATTTATCTGGTATATCTCAAACCTGTCTAGAAAATTATGATGAAACAAAGGAAAGTGCATTCTCTTATGCTCAAGGATTGTATGGTATGGATATGTCCTTAGGTCAAAAGGTATTTTTGGCCCAATTTGATACAATTAAGAAGATTGCCAGTCAGGAATCCTGTGTCATAGTAGGTCGTTGTGCGGATTATGTGTTGAAGGATAATCCAAATGTAGTTAAGGTATTTATCTGTGCTCCAATTGAAGATAAGATTGAGCGTGCTATCACATATTACAAAATTAATCCTGCAAAGGCTGCTAGTATCATTTCTAAAAAGAATAAAAAGAGACGTTCTTACTATAATTTTTATACAGATAAAGAATGGGGAAAGCCAGATTCTTATGATTTGTGTATCAATTCTAAAAATGGTATAGAAACTGCAGTGGAGGCTGTATGTGCCTATACTAAGAGAAGGTTTAATTTAAATTGATAAAATTGCTCGCATAAAGTGCGGGCAATGTTTCTTTGTTATGAGAACAATAGTGATTATTGGTTCTACAGGAACTATAGGAAAGTGCTTGGCTTTCCACTATAAAAATGAAAATTGTATAGAAGCAAGTCGGAGTTTAGAAACTAGTGAAAATCAAATTTCTTTGGATTTGTCAGATTTTAAAAGTGTTTGTGAGTTTATAAATAGAATAAGTATAGAGAAGGTTGATGTTTTATTTCTAAATAGTGGAGTATTTGAACAGAAGAAATATACCCAGGATGGATATGAGTATAATTTTATGGTCAATGCATTTAGTCCATATTACATTGCCAAAAGGATACTAGAAATTCAACCAAACTGTAAAATTGTATTAACCTCCTCCATAAGTATACTTCATGCGAAACAGGATCTAAATCCTAGAAAATGGAAGAAGATTTATAGAAATACAAAGCTTATAGAACATTTATTAATCAACAATTTAGAAATACTATTTCCAAATTCTATATGCTACGCTCATCCAGGAATTGTTCCATCTAGGCTATCCTATGGACTACATTCTAAGCTCGTAAGAGGTTGGATTAGACTTTTTGGAAATACGAAAGAATCTGGGGCAAATTGCTTAATCAAGGCATCTAGGTTATCTTCTTGCAGAAATTCTTGGGTTGTTCCTGGTGGGATTTTTAGTTTGAAGGGAAAACCAAAATTAAAGAAAATCAAAAGAAAAATAATTCTAAAAGAAGAAATCAAACAAGAAATACTAAAAACGGAAAAGGAGTTAGAAGAAAAATATGGGATTTAGTGCATTAGATTACAGTGTAGGCGTAATTGCTTATGAGAAGAAAAAAGTGAAATATGGAATGTCCTGTGCGTGGTGTATGCAGGTGGACTATGATAAGATGGTTTGTCTATTAGGTGCCCAAAGCGATACAGGAAAGCATTTAGAAGTAGGAGATCAAATTGGAATTTCCATTATGAGTAAGAATCAAAAGGATATCGCGCTTCATTTTGGAGAAAACCATTCTGCATCATTAGATAAGTTTAAAGGCATAGAAATAGAACAAAAGGGTTCTATGATTTTAATTCCTCATTCTGCTCGTATGATGGAATGCGAGGTTATAGATATTCTTCATCTAAAGGAAATAGAAGAAGATCAGCTCATTTATGTACGCATTAAAAAAGGATTAGAATGTGGAAATGACTTCTTACATTATGGAGAATTATAATGTATACTGTTGATTTACATTTAAAAAATGAAACCGTAGAGACTGCTTGCTATAACTTAATGGAAATTATCAAGCTTGCAAGAAACTCCAAAGAGAGAGTCTTATGTCTTATTGTAGGCTATGGAAGTACAGGTGGCACGCATAAAATTAAAACAGCTGTTTTAAATCGTCTTACAGAATTAAAGGAAAAAAATCAAATTAAAGGCTTTCTTGAGGGAAATGAAGTGGATATGTTCAATCCTAAGTATCAATCGTTAAAGGGACATGAACTTATTCCTAAAAAAACTTACAATAAAGGTGAGATTATTGTTATTCTTTAGTTTTATTAAAAAATTAGGGGTAAAGTAAAAAAGCATGGAAATCATCTATACAAATACAATCACAGTAGAAAACGTGAATTCTATCCAAGCAGCTGTAGGATTTAGAAAAATTCACCCTGATCAACTTAAAGCAAGTATTGCTGGAAGTGCTTTTATTATTGCAGCATATGACCAAAATAAAGCGGTTGGTATGGCACGATTAATCTGGGATGGAGGCTATGTAGCTTTGATACAAGATATTCTTGTTGTCCCACAATATCAGATGCAAGGTATTGAAAAAGAATGTATAACCCGCATCTTTGCCTTCTTAAATTCTAAATTAAAGCCAGGATGGGGGATACAAGTTGATGTTAAGGCTTGGAATAATCAAGAACTTTTTGAAAGTCTTGGATTTCAAGTTTCGACTCCTCAAAAACGTGGTATACCTATGCATATTTGTCTTTCGAATCAAATTGAATTGACAGATGCTATGTTTCAGCAATGTGATTATAGTACAAGAAAAATCAATAAATAATTTTTATTTTATAATGATTGAATAATGAAGAATATATTTTAGAGTAGAAACAATGATATAAAATAATCATTGTTTTTTTCTTGTTCAAAGCAATAATAAAAAGATTTAAGAATTTCCTTTAGACAGGGAAAGTGTAAAAAAACAAAAGAATTCTTTTTTATTTTAGCTTTTAAAGTGCTTTAATAGTTTTACTATTAAGGCGTTTTATGTTATAATGAATTGGTTTTTAAGGGAAGTGATCATTATGAAGGAAATCAAACAATTTGATGTAGTTATCTTAGGTGGAGGACTTGCTGGCATTTATGCCGCGTTGACTCTAGATTCTAATTTACATATTGGTTTATTTATAAAGGATTCTATTGAAAGAGGGTCATCTAATTTAGCTCAGGGTGGCATTGCTGCTGAGGTTATTTGGGATGAAGCCAAAATAGAGGAGCACTATGAGGATACTTTACGTGCAGGTGGATATTTGAATGATAAAGAGGCAACGAGGATTTTAGTTGAAGAAGCAGGAAAGCATATCAATCAGTTATTATCCCTAGGTGTACATTTTGATAAAAATAGTGATGGATGGGGGATACAAGTTGATGTTAAGGCTTGGAATAATCAAGAACTTTTTGAAAGTCTTGGATTTCAAGTTTCGACTCCTCAAAAACGTGGTATACCTATGCATATTTGTCTTTCGAATCAAATTGAATTGACAGATGCTATGTTTCAGCAATGTGATTATAGTACAAGAAAAATCAATAAATAATTTTTATTTTATAATGATTGAATAATGAAGAATATATTTTAGAGTAGAAACAATGATATAAAATAATCATTGTTTTTTTCTTGTTCAAAGCAATAATAAAAAGATTTAAGAATTTCCTTTAGACAGGGAAAGTGTAAAAAAACAAAAGAATTCTTTTTTATTTTAGCTTTTAAAGTGCTTTAATAGTTTTACTATTAAGGCGTTTTATGTTATAATGAATTGGTTTTTAAGGGAAGTGATCATTATGAAGGAAATCAAACAATTTGATGTAGTTATCTTAGGTGGAGGACTTGCTGGCATTTATGCCGCGTTGACTCTAGATTCTAATTTACATATTGGTTTATTTATAAAGGATTCTATTGAAAGAGGGTCATCTAATTTAGCTCAGGGTGGCATTGCTGCTGAGGTTATTTGGGATGAAGCCAAAATAGAGGAGCACTATGAGGATACTTTACGTGCAGGTGGATATTTGAATGATAAAGAGGCAACGAGGATTTTAGTTGAAGAAGCAGGAAAGCATATCAATCAGTTATTATCCCTAGGTGTACATTTTGATAAAAATAGTGATGGGTCTTTAGTTACAACACTTGAAGGTGGTCATAGAAGCAGAAGAATTCTCCATGCTGGTGGAGATGATACGGGTGCTCATGTTATGGCAGACTTAAGAGAAACACTTTCTAAACGAGATAATATTGATGTTTTTGAAAATGAAATGGCCATTGAAATTTTACACAATCAAAATAAAGCATTAGGTGTTATTGTAATTAATCCTGATAATGAGGAAGTTTACATACTTGCCAATCGTATTATTTTAGCTACGGGAGGAATTGGTGGAATTTATAAGAAATCTACGAATGAAAAAATTGCTTGTGGAGATGGAATTGCGATGGCATATCGTGCTGGTGTCGCAATAAAGAATATGGAGTTTGTTCAATTTCATCCTACAGGATTTTATGTAGAAGATCAAATTGGCAAGACCTTTTTGATTAGTGAGGCTGTTCGTGGCGAGGGTGGAATTTTAAGAAATATTGAAGGCTATCGCTTTATGGAAAAGTACGATGTGGAGCGTATGGAACTAGCCCCTAGAGACGTTGTATCTCAGGCCATCCATAGGGAAATGTTTGATACCTGGAGTGACCACGTCTATTTAGATATTACCCATCAGCCAAAGGAATTTTTAATGAAAAGATTCCCAACGATTTATAAGCATTGTCTAGAATATGGAATTGATATTTCTAAGGACTATATCCCTGTAGCCCCTGTAGAGCATTTTCTATGTGGTGGGATTGATACAGATATATATGGTAAAACGAGTATGCAAAATTTATATGCTATAGGGGAATGTGCCAATACGGGTGTTCATGGTGCTAATCGTCTTGCCTCAAACTCTTTACTCGAATGTATTGTCTTTGCAGGAAGAGTTGCAGAAGATATCAATAAAGAAAAAGATACATTTGGGAAAATTGATGTTATTTTACCAGATATGGTATTTACACATAAGAAATTTAATTTCAAGGATATTAGAGTAGAAATACGTGATGTAATGAGTAAATATGTTTTTATTGTTCGTACGGAAGAAAACTTGACTCTTGCCAAGAAGCTTCTTACAAAGCACTATAACAATTTAAAAAAGATTCGAGTATTTTCAAGATATTATTATGAGACGATTAATATGGTGACTGTTGCGTTACTTATCATTGATCAAGCACTTGCTAGAAAGGATTCAATCGGATGTCATTTTCGTTTGAATTAAGGTGAAGTTATGAATAATGAAATTATAGATATTATCAAAAGAGCTCTATTAGAAGATATGCCAACAGGAGATATAACAACGGATAATTTACTTCCGGATTATCATCAGTCTAAGGCATATTTTATTGCAAAAGAGGATGGAATCATTTCGGGAATTGAAGTGGTAGAAGAGGTATTTAAGGCAGTTGGTGGTAATTTTAAATTATCCTTTGATGTAAAATCTGGTGACAAGGTAAAGAATCAACAGCTTTTAGGTACAGTAGAAGGCGATACTAAAACCATTCTTAAGGCAGAACGTGTGTCCTTAAATCTTTTACAGCGTATGAGTGGTATTGCCACAACTACGCATAGCTATGTAGAAAAATTAACTGGAAACTGTCAAATTCTAGATACAAGAAAAACTACACCCAATTTGAGAATTTTAGAAAAACAGGCCGTAAGAGATGGTGGAGGAACAAATCATAGATATTGTCTATCAGATATGGTGATGATTAAGGATAACCATATTGATGCGGTTGGCTCTATATCCAAGGCTGTAGCCCTTGCCAAAGAAAAAACTAAAGGTGTTCAAATTGAGGTAGAGGTAGAAACCTATGAGCAATTCTTAGAGGCCCTTGCTACAGAGTGTGATATTATTATGCTCGATAATATGTCAAATGATCTTATGCTAAAATGTGTTATGAAAAATAATCATTTGAAAAAGCTTGAGGCTTCTGGAAATATGAATTTAAATAGAATTGAGGAAGTATCTAAATTGGGAGTAGATTTTATTTCAGTGGGAGCACTTACTCATTCTATTAAGTCTTTAGATATATCCTTAAAGTTTCATAAGGAGTAAAACTATGAATTATGTAGATGAAATTAAAAGATTAAAACAAGAAAAAAATGCAGTTATCTTAGCACATTATTATCAAGAAAAAGAAATTCAGGATATTGCGGATTATTTGGGAGATAGCTTAAAACTAGCTCAAATTGCTACTCAAACGGATGCAGATATCATTGTTTTTTGTGGTGTTCATTTTATGGCAGAAACTGCAAAGATTTTGAACCCTTCTAAAAAGGTGTTACTACCTGTGATGAAGGCAGGATGCAAAATGGCTGATATGATTTCTCCATCTGCATTGAAAAGATATAAAGAAGAACATCCCGACACTAAGATTATCACATATGTGAATAGTACGGCAAGTGTAAAGGCATTAAGTGATTGTATCTGTACATCAACAAATGCACTTAAGATTATTCATCATTATCTTGATCAAGGAGATTCTATTTTATATTGCCCTGATCAAAATTTAGGTAAGTATGCAATGAAGCAAGGTGGAGTTTCTTTTGATGTATGGGATGGATGTTGTCCAATTCATCATTTTTTGGATCCTAAAAAAATTATTACAATGAAGAAGAAGTATCCAAATGCTTGTGTGATTGCTCATCCAGAATGCAAGTTAGATATTTTAGAACTAGCTGACTATGTAGGGTCTACAAAGCAAATGCTAGATTATACAATACAAAGTGAGTGTAAGGAATTTATTGTTTGTACAGAAAAAGGTGTACTTCATGCTATGGAGAAGGCATGCCCAGATAAAAAATTTTATCTTGCAAGTCAAACCCTATCCTGTTCAAATATGAAATATACAACATTAAAAGAAGTATATGAAGTTTTAAAAAATGAAACAAATGAAATATTTGTTGAAGAAGAGATTGCAAAATCTGCAAAAAAAGCATTAGATGAAATGCTTAAGCTTTCATAATATAAGGAGATTTATATGAGTGTATTAAAAGTTACAGATGTATCCTTTTCCTTTGGAAATAGAACGATTCTAGAAAATGCAAGCTTTGTCCTACAAAAAGGAGAGCATGTCGGATTAATTGGTTTAAATGGAGAAGGAAAGACAACTTTTATAAAAATGATAACGGGCTCTCTTACGCCAGATAGTGGCAAAATCGAATGGTGTAAAAGAATTACTACTGGATATCTTGATCAGTATACAACACTAACAAAAGGAAAAACCATAAGAGAGGTTTTAAGAGAAGCGTTCCAGCATATGTATGATTTAGAACAGGAACTCAATCAAATGTATGAGAAAATGTGCGATTGTACAGAAGAGGAGATGAATGCTTTACTTGATGAAACAGGTGAAATTCAGTCTGAACTTGAAGCATCTGGTTTCTATTCTTTGGAAGCAAAAATAGAAGAGGTTGCTAATGGTTTAGGTTTAGGAGAAATTGGTTTAGATCATGATGTTGCGGACTTATCTGGGGGACAGCGTTCAAAAGTTCTTTTAACAAAGCTTTTACTTGCTCAGCCGATGATTTTAATTTTAGATGAGCCTACAAACTTTCTAGATGAAACACAAGTGAATTGGCTAAAAAATTATTTGGCAAATTATGAGAATGCCTTTATTTTGGTTTCCCATGATGTTCCATTTTTAAATAGTGTAATTAATGTCATCTATCATATGGAGGATGGAACACTTACACGTTATACTGGAAATTATGATGGCTTTATGCAGATGTATGAGCTCAAGAAAAGACAACAAAATATGGCTTATGAGAAGCAACAAAAGGAAATCAAAGACTTAAAGGAATTCATTGCTAAAAATAAAGCAAGAGTTGCAACAACTGATCTTGCCAAGTCAAGACAGAGAAGACTTGATAAAATGGAAATCATAGATAAAGCCAAGGAACAGGTAAAGCCTAACTTTAAATTTAAGGAATGTGGTGCATCAGGAAAATTTGTTATCACAGCTAAGGATTTAGTGATTGGTTATTCAGAACCACTATCTGCTAAACTCAATTTCACGATAGAGCGTGGAAAAAAGGTTGTCATCAAAGGCGCGAATGGAATAGGTAAAACAACTCTTTTAAAAACCCTATTAGGATTATTACCTCCTTTATCAGGAGAGTGTACATTGGACTATAATATTCATTATGGCTATTTTGCACAAGAGGAATCTGATTCTAGAAATACGGCATTAGATGAAGTTTGGAATGAATATCCAGCGATGACTAACGCAGAGGTTCGTGGAGCCTTAGCTGCCTGTGGACTAAACAAAGATAAAATAGAATCTTTAATGATGGTACTTTCTGGAGGAGAAGCCGCCAAGGTAAGACTATGTAAGATTATGCTTAAAGAGTGTAATACACTAATCCTAGATGAACCTACCAACCATTTAGATGTTCTTGCAAAGGAATCCTTGAAGGAAGCATTAATTGCTTTTAAAGGAACAATTGTTTTAGTATGTCATGAAAAAGAATTTTATGAAGGTTTAGTAAATGATGTCATAGATGCAGAAAAGTGGACAACTAAAATTCTATAATGAGATAAGAAAAAAACATGACAATGCTTAAATTTTCAAGGAGGTGAGCATATGCTTAAAGAATTTCAAAATGTAAAAGTAAACTATGAGGCTGATGCCTTAGTTGAAATTAAGGAAAAAACTTATAAGATACATGATTGTATTGAAGGAGAAGATATTTTAGTTGAAACAGAAGGAAAATACCCTACTCTATCTAAAATCTTAAAACCTAGTCAGCATCGTATCAAGGATGGTTGCCCATATCAAAAGGAATGTGGGGGTTGCCAGTTTATGCATATGGATTATTCCTATGAAGTAGAACAAAAAAAGAAGTTCTTAACTGAGCTTTTTCAAGGGATAAAAAGTATTCCTGAAATTGAAGTCTTTTCCACCTATGAGCCAACCCATTACCGCAATAAAAGTCAAATGACCTATAAGCTTTCTAAAACAAAGAAGGTTGTTTGTGGCTTTTATGAGGAATACTCTCATAGACTCATCACTGTAGAGGATTGTATGCTACAATCCAAAGCATCTAATAAAGTAATCCAAGAACTGAATAAAATTCTTTCCAAGCATAAAATCAAACCTTATGATGAAATGACTAGAACGGGTGTATTACGTCATGTATTAGTAAGATATGGTTTTCAAACCAAAGAACTTATGCTTGTATTAGTTACTAATGGGGAGATGTTTCCAGGAAGAAACAATGTAGTTAAGGATTTACTTAAATTAAATTTGAATATTACTACAATTGTTCAAAACTATAATGCTAGGGATACATCCATTGTTTTAGGAGATAAGAATAAGGTACTTTATGGGCCTGGATTTATTTATGAACTTGTCGGAGAGTATAAATTTAAAATATCTCCAAATAGCTTTTTTCAAGTCAATTCCTTAGGAATGAAGAAGCTATATTCCTTAGCTATCAATTCAGCTCAAATTAAAAAGACAGATATTGTTGTAGATGCTTATTGTGGGGTTGGAACAATTTCTATCTTTACATCAAAATACGCTAAAGAGGTTATTGGAGTTGAACTCAATAAACAAGCAGTTCAAGATGCAAATATGAATGCTAGAGTGAATAAAATCCAAAATGTTAGCTTTATTTGTGATGATGCGACAAATTATATAACAAATGCTGCTAAGAATCGAGCAAAATTAGATTGTCTAATTATGGATCCTCCAAGAGAAGGCTCTACACCTCAATTTATCAATGCGATTAGCTACTTGAAACCTAGAACAGTGATTTATATTTCCTGTAATCCGTTAACCTTAAAAAGAGATTTAAATTTATTCAAGGATTCATATCAAATCAAATCCATAGTCGGCTATGACAATTTTCCGAGGACAAAACATTTGGAAGTGATTTGTACAATGCAGTTAAGACAGAATAAAAAATAATATGATTCTCCTTGTCTTTAAAACTTATGAAAGGAAATGAAACCGTTATGGTAAAAGAAATAGAACCAAGTAATAAAGAAAATTATTCCTTGACTTTTAGAAAGCCTAATGAAAATGATGTAAGAGAAATCACAGATTTTAAACAAGAATTTTTAGAGAATAATAGTGGAATGGATGGAACAGGTATTTTAATTAAGGTGTCAGCAGAAGAATGGTTGAAATTCAACATAGATATGGAAACAATCAATAATCCAAACTATGTGAAAAGTCTTCAATATGGATTATTTAATCAAGAAAACAGATTATTAGGCTTGATTCAAATACGTCTTGATCTCAAAGGATATTTAATTGAATTTGGCGGACATATCGGATACTGTGTAAGACCATCTGAACGAGGAAAAGGCTATGCTAAGATTATGCTAAATTTGGCTTTAGATGTTTGTAAGGAAATGGGCTTAGATAAAGTATTAATTACCTGTTTAGAAAGTAATATCGCAAGTGCAAAGACAATTGAAGCTTGTGGTGGTATTTTTGAAAAAATAGTTTATGATGATAAAAATTATCAAGCAAACATGAAAAGATATTGGATAGAATTATAAGGATTTAAGGATAGTATGGTGTTTTTATGTTAGTAAAATTGAAAAAAGAAGAATTGGAAAAGTATATTGACTTTGCTTATGAAATATCTTTGGATTTGTCTAAATGTTGCTATCCGACTTATGCAGACGGAATTAAGACGAAAAAAGATTTTATAGACATTGCAAAAAAATCCTTTGAAAAAGAAAATGATGAAATTTACTTGTTTTATCATAATGACAAGCTAGAAGGATGGATTAATTATTATTATATCCCAGAGGATCAATATTTTGCATGTGAAACATTTTCTATAGATAATCATATGGATATAGCATTAGAAGAGTTTTTTAAGCATATTGAGGTTGATTTTAAGGGATATGAGTTTTATTTTGGATGTTCTATAAAAAACCAGGTTGCTATTCAATTCTTAGAACGTAAGGGTTTTGAAAAAATAGAAGAATCTAAAGTATGTCTTTTAAAATTTGATGAATACAAAATTAAAGAAGAAGCCAAAAATATAAGAAAAATAGGTAAAGAGAACTATGATGATTTTAGAATTCTTCACGAACCTTATGATGAAGAAATGTATTGGGACTGCAATCATATTTTAGAGGATATAGATAGTTGGTTTATTTATGCTTTGTATGAAAATAATGTACCTGTTGCTGCTATCTACTTTGTCAAGAGCAAATTAATGCTAGAGATTTTTGGTATTGACTTCAAAGATGATACCTATAATGTTCATCATATGGAATGCCTAATGTCTAAAGCATTAAATGAAGGGAAAAACTTAGGCGCTAAGTATTTATATTATTTTACTGAAGATAAAGATATAGATGTTTTAAAACGACTAGGCTTTCAAGTATTTGATACCTATGTTTGTTATTTAAAAAGAATATAAATTTCGGCTCATTTCGATGAGTCTTCTTTTTTTATTTCTTTTAATAAGCTTTCTTTAGAAATACTTTCTAGTCTAGTTAAAACAAATCTCTTCTTACCAACATCTTTAATAGAAGAACCACATAGATAGATTTCATTATTTATAATGATAAATCTGTCATGTATCTTATTTGTTTTAATGATAGTCAGATTATGATGAATATTAAACTTAGCTATATCTTGATTTGTAAGCGTAGAAGAAGGATAAGTATAGATAGTAATAGGTAGAGTTATACCCACTAGCATATCTAAAACAGATAAGTCTATATAACCATCAATAAGAGTAATAGAAGATTTAGCAGAGTGTAATAATTGCTTGATATAAGAATAAGCATCAAATATCTCTCCTTCAAAGAATAGCTTGTCAAAAAGTAGTTTGTCAGGCTGTCTTAGTTCTTGAATAGAATTTGTATTGTCATTTGTTTGGCCAATTAAAGTATTTACTTTATTATTTAAACTAACCAAATTTTCCTGACATTCTAAACAACGTTTTTCATTAACTGAATAACCATTTAGCATATATTGTTTCAAGATAGAGGTAGCCCACTTACGAAAGAGGATGCCTCTTTTTGAATTTACTCGATAACCAATAGAAATAATCATATCTAAATTATAATATTTTACATTATAAGTTTTTCCATCTGAGGCAGTTGTTCTAAAATTTCGAACAACTGCTTTTTCAAAAAGTTCCTTTTGATTAAAAATATTTTTGATATGATAGGAAAGAGTAGATTTTCCGCAATTAAAGAGTAATTGGATTTGTTCAGAGTTTAACCACACAGTATCCTCATTAGGACTGACATTGACATCTAAAGAGAACTCTCCATCCTCAAATTTGATTAAATCATATTTGTTTTCATTATTTAACATAGTATCATCCTTTCTTTTTGAGAAATAATAAAGGCTTACCCTTTCGGATAAGCCTATAGTGTTTTTTTATAAAATTGTAAGAATGGTTTACACCAAATATTTACACTATTATTTCCCATGGATTTATATTAGCATATTTCTTTTCATTATACAATACTAAAATAATTTAAGTGAATTTTTATGATGGAATAGAATGAAATTTTAACTTGTTTTATTATATATAATGAAGCATTTCTTTGTTAGAACCTTATGATATGGTATAAAACTTTTGATAGTAGAATATATTGTATTGGTGATATTATGCAATTAAATATAGAAAAAAACAATTTTTGTCAACTTGAAGGAATATCTAATATTAAGAATCATTTAGAAAAACTAAGTAATGTAGTTGTGAATGATTCAAAGGCTACAGGAAATGTTGAAATTAATGTTTCTTATAATGATTTCGAAGGTTTAGAATGTTTTAAATCCTTAGATTTTCCATTTGAACTAGATTTAGAATCTTTAAAGATATTAGAGGTTTTAATTGGTCATGTTAATGTTTATCTTGTTGAAGGACAGGGGCTAGATATTAACTATGAACTTGTGGTAAATTACTTACCTTTAGAACAAGTTGAAGAAATTAAAGTCATTGGGGAAGAAGATATTCAATTGCCTGTTGAAGAAAAAACTGTTTTAGAAAAACCACAAGAGTCTTTAGAAAAAATTAAAGAAGACATGATGGAATATTATGAGGATAAGTTAGCAAGTAACTTAAATCGTGGAGATAAGGTGATTGCAACAAAGACACATGAAAGTGTAGAATCCTTTTTGAATTTCTTTGATACTAAACAAAGCTATTATAAGTTGAAGTGTTTATATGTTGAAACAGAACAGGAACTAGAAACTATTGCAAAGGAATATAATGTGAAGCTTGAAGTGCTTCTAGCAGGTTATGATAGACAATCTCACAAGGTCATCTTTAGCTACGAGTAATCTGCCATTTGAGATAGTCTCAAGTCGTCCTTTAAAGGATTATGAATTAATTAAAACGAGAAATAATGAAGAGTATCTATGTAGGTTTGTTACGGATAAAGAGTATCAAACCTATTTAGATTTAATTCGATATACAAAACGTTTAAAACAGGCTATCTATGAAACTAGAGTTAGAGATGGATTTCTTTTGTTTTTTGAGTATGAAAATATGACAGAAGCAAAGGTTAAGTCAGATAGAATTGTTCATATTTTAAGAGAAATTCATGAATCCTCTAGTTTTGAAATCACACTTAAAAAGGAACATCTTGTCAATGTGAATAATATTTTTAAGGTGCTGGACAATAAGTTTTCTTATTTGGAAATGAGAATTAGAGAAATTGAAATGAATCCTATAAAAAATGATGTCAGCTGGGTAATCCTTTCCAAATATAATATCATATTAGATGCTAAAATTTATTTATATGATCTCCAAACAGATATTTTTAAAGCAATCGATAAAAAACTAATTGTTCCTTATGGTTTATTATATCGTAGAATAGATCAAGAACTTTATAATAAACAAAGACTACTACCAAGCTTTGATTTATATTATGCACCTATATCAATGCTATATTGCAGATGTTATTTGCAATTAGATGTTCCGAATTTAGTAGAAGAAGTAAAACGTCTAGATTCCTTCAATCAAAAGTATTTTTGCTTTATGTGTCTTTATATTATGATTTTAAATGTTAATTTAGAAGTGATTTTAAATACTTACAGTACAGCAAATTATCTTCTTTTAACTAAAAAAATAAGATGCTTTATAGCATCCTTTAAAGAGATTATGGAAAAGTAGAGAAATCTACTTTTATTTTTTGAAAAAATCCAGAAATGCATCTTTGAAGTTTAAAACGATAATGTATCCAGCAACAATGATGGATATGGCAGCTAGGATAACTAGATTTTGAGCTGAAAAGAAGAAAATTGTAATAATAAGCTGGTAAACCAATATAGTACCAATGATAACCTTATAATTTTCTTTAATATAATTTATGAGATTTGACATAGTATCACCAATATACTATATGCTTAAAAGTGTTGAAAAATGTTAGAAAATATCTATTTGCATATTTAAAAGAATTGTTTTATAATAAAGAAAAATAAGGAGTGATTTTTATGTTTTGTAAAAAATGTGGAGCGAATATTCCTGATGATGAAGATATCTGTCCTTTCTGCGAGGAACCAGTAGAAGGAAGACATAGAATTCAAGAAGAAAAAGGGGAAAATTTATTTCCAGATACAAATGTTTATGAGAAGAAGGAGAGAAAAATTGAAGAGCCTGTATTCTCAAATATTAAGAATACAGAACCTGTAGACCATGGGTCCATTTGGTATGGTGTATTGGGATTCTTTTTTCCACTGATTGGTTTTATTTTATTTTGTATTTGGAGAACTGAAAAACCCACTGCATCCAAGCAATGTGGTATTGGAGCTTTAATTGGTTTTATTTTAGGAATCCTTATATCAAGTAGTTTACTATGCTGTCTCCTTAGTGTGAATTGGGATGCTATTATTAAGAATCCAGACATCTATGATTATGCAAAAGGTTTCCAATTCTAATTTTATTGAAAAAGGCTTAAGCTTTTTTGTGCCATTTTTGGGTCTTGCTTGGTTTCTTAAGAAAAAGAATAGGTTATTCAATATGGTTGGCTTTTTAGTGAATTTAACACTATGTGTAATACTTATGATTCTATTGTTTAAGTTTATTCCTCTTTCTCAAACAAGATTTGAATATTTTGGGAAGGTACCTTTATGCAATTTGAAAGAAGAACGAGGGATTCATTTTGGTAGTTTTGTTTTTGTTTTTTGTTATAGATGTACCTTTATTATTTTGGGCGGAATCATATCCTTTTTCATCCTATTTTTCAAAAGAGTAAGAATTCATTATTTCTATATTTTTTTGAGCATTTTATTTATAATCCCGTGTTTTTTAGATGGAATAATTCAGTTATGTACCCCTTATGAATCTACAAATCCTATAAGAGCAATAACGGGTTTTTTTGCAGGTGCTAGTATAGCGTATTTCCTATATTTACCTTTTAAAAAATGGAATTTATTTCTTTAAATTTTGCTTGTTTTAAAATGAATTTTATGCTAAAATAATAAAGTCAAACAGCTTTTAAGCGTAGAACTTTGATAGTTTTACGCTTTTCTTTTTGGCGTAGTTTTCATGTAGCTTTTCTCTGATAAAGACTCTAAAAATTTTTTAAAAGGAGAAACGTATGGAACAAGAAAATTCATTTTTAGGGTGTGAGAAGGTTTCTAAGCTTTTGCTTAAATTCTCTATACCTTGTATTTTATCATTACTTATTAGTGCGTTATACAATATAGTAGATCAAATTTTTGTAGGAAATAGTGAGTTAGGATATTTAGGTAATGCAGCTACAGGAATTGTATTTCCTATTTTAATTATTGCTCAAGCATTTGCATGGTGTATTGGAGATGGATCTGCTGCCTATTTGAGCCTATGCCAAGGAAGAAAGGATACTAAAAGTGCACACAAATGCATTGGAACGGGGATCACAATCACCGTTATTATAAGTGTCATTCTATTAACTGTTTTCTTAATAATTAAAGAACCTTTATTAAGATTGTTTGGTGCATCAGATAATACAATTGATTTGGCCATAGAATATTTTGTTATCGTCATTCCATTTTTTCCAGTATTTATGGTAATGAATATGATGAATTCTGTGATTAGAGCGGATGGTAGTCCAGCATTTTCTATGATTGCTATGGCATCAGGTGCTGTTGTCAATATCATATTGGATCCAATTTTTATTTTTGCATGTCATTTCGGAATAGCAGGAGCAGCATGGGCAACAGTGATTGGTCAGATCGTTTCTTTTGTTTTAACTGTAATCTACTGTTTTAGGACAAAGACATTTAAGTTTATTTTAAAAAGTTTTATTCCAAACTTTAAAATATTTAAGAATGCATTACTTTTAGGTATTTCAACTTTTATTACCCAAATGTCTATTGTTGTTATTTCACTTGTATGTAATATTATGCTTGCAAAATATGGTGCGCTTTCCAAATATGGACCAGATATTCCTATTTCTGCAATTAGTATAGAAACAAAGGTGTTTACAATTATCATTAATATAGTAGTTGGTATAGTTCTAGGTGGACAGCCAATCATAGGATATAATTATGGTGCAGGGAAAATAGATAGAGTGAAGAAGACATATCAGTTGATTTTACTGTCTAGTTTGATAGTTGGACTTGTATCTACCTTAATCATTGAAATATTCCCAGATGCAGTAATTGCTATTTTTGGTTCTGCAAATGATGCTTTATATTTAGAATTTTCAAGGAAACTTTTTAGAATTTTCTTATCCTTAGTTACTGGAACCTGTCTAATTAAGATGACCTCTATATTTTTCCAAGCCGTTGGACAAACAGTTAAAGCAACCATTGTCTCCTTAACAAGAGATATTGTCTGCTTTATTCCTTTAGTTGTATGTTTACCTTTAGGACTTGGAATAGATGGTATTTTATACGCAGCACCTATTGCAGATGTTGTAGGAATTCTTGTTGCAGGAATATTAACTATCCTTTTCTTTAAGGGATTAAAGCATAACGAATTGAAACTCGAGAAAGATGAAACAAAGGATAGACTATAAGTCTATCTTTTTTCTAAATATTTAAAAAAAATATTGACTATTTTATTAAAATAGTATATCATTATAATGTTGTAACATGCACCACATAGAAGAGGTCTAAAATGATGAAAAATCTACCTTAATAGTGTGTCTTAAAAATAAAAAACAGGAGGTAATACGACATGTATGCAATAGTAGAAACTGGCGGTAAGCAAGTACAAGTAGAGGTTGGTTCAGCAATCTATGTTGAAAAGCTAGATGTAGCTGAAGGTGAAACTTATACTTTTGACAAGGTATTATACGTATCTGGTGAGAAGACTTTAGTTGGTACTCCATATGTTAAGGGTGCAACAGTAACTGCAAAGTGTGAGAAGCAAGGCCGTGGCAAGAAGATTGTAATCTTCAAGTATCGTCCTAAGAAGCATTCAGCATCTAAGCAAGGTCATCGTCAATCTTATACAAAGTTAGTTGTTGAAGCTATCAACGCTTAATTATGACAACCTATAAAATTAAACGAAAAGAAAAAGAAGCTTTGTTAGAGGTACAAGGACATTCTAATTATGCTGATTATGGTAATGATATTGTTTGTGCAAGTATTTCAACAGCTTTAATATTTACTGCAAACCTAATCGAAAAATTAAACTTAAGTTACAACATTATCGATTTGGTTTGTGAGGAAGGGTATTTCCGTTTACAGGTAAAGACAACAGACTTAACTGCAAATGCTATATTTGAGAATTTAGAATATACATTAGAGGAAATATCAAAGCAATATCCGAAGAATTTAAAATTTATTAACTAGGAGGATTTCTTATATGCTAAAGCTTAATTTACAATTATTCGCATCTAAAAAAGGTGTTGGTTCAACTAAGAACGGCCGTGACTCAGAAGCTAAGCGCCTTGGTGCTAAGGCTAGTGACGGTGAATATGTAACTGCAGGTTCAATTTTATATCGTCAAAGAGGTACTAAAGTATTCCCAGGCAATAATGTTGGACGTGGTGGCGATGATACCTTATATACTAAGGTGGCAGGTATCGTACGTTTCGAACGTAAGGGTCGCGACAAGAAGCAGGTTTCTGTTTATCCAGTTGCAGAATAATAAAAATGAGGTGCCCAAGTTCTTGGGCACTTTTTAATCCTTAAAAGGAGGAAAAGCTTATGTTTGTTGATTTAGTGAAGATGGAGCTTGAGGCAGGACGTGGCGGTGATGGAATTGTCGCTTACCGCAGAGAGCTAAAAGTAGAAAAGGGTGGTCCTTTTGGTGGAACTGGCGGAAATGGTGGCTCTATCATTTTTGTTGGTGAAGAAGGATTATCTACATTGTTAGATTTAAGATATAATAAAATTATCAAGGGTAACCCTGGAGAAAAAGGTGCTCATAAGGGTATGACAGGTGCAAATGCTTCTCACACCTTTGTGAAAGTTCCTATTGGAACAATCATTTTTGATGAGACAACAGGAAGAGTGATTGGTGATATTACCAAGCACAAACAAGAGGTTCTTGTTTGTAAAGGTGGTCGTGGTGGCAGAGGAAATATGGCTTTTGCTACTGGGACTCTAAAATGTCCTGATTTTTGTGAGAAGGGCGAACCTGGAGAAAAGAAAAGCATTCGCTGTGAGCTTAAGGTTTTAGCGGACTGTGGTCTTGTTGGATTCCCAAGTGTAGGAAAATCTACATTGATTGCTGCTGTATCTAAGGCTAGACCAAAGATAGCAGAATATCATTTCACTACATTAGTTCCTAATTTGGGTATGGTTGAGGTATCCGATGGCAGAAGCTTTGTTATGGCTGACCTACCTGGTATTATCGAAGGAGCACATCAAGGAGCAGGTTTGGGCTTGCAATTCTTAAGACATATTGAGCGTTGTAGAGTTATTGTACATATTATTGATATGGCTGCAACGGATGGAAGAGATCCATATTCAGATTATCAAATCATTAATCAAGAACTTGCAAGCTATAAAATGAACTTAACAAAACGTCCACAAATCATTGTTGCAAATAAAATGGATATGGAATCTGCAAAAGAGAATTTAAAAGAATTTAAGAAAAAGGTTAAAGATCCTATCATTGAGATATCTGCTTATACAAAACAGAATTTAGATGAATTATTATATAGGATTGCAGATATCTTAGCTGTCACACCAGAATTTTCTTTGTTTGAGGATGAGGAAATAGAAGAGGTAGAATATGGAATAAGAGAGGAAGAGCCTTTCTTTACCATAGAAAAGCAAAGTGATGGAGTATATAATGTTACAGGAACAAAACTTAAACGTCTATTTGATATGACAGATTTTGATTCCGATTACGGTCGAATGCGTTTTGCAAGACAGCTTAGAACATATGGTCTTGATGATTCCTTAAGAAAGTTAGGGGTACAAAATGGAGATACTGTTCGCATCTTTGATTTTGAGTTCGAATTCGTTGACTAATAAAGAAATTCTTTTATGGGTTTTAGCTGTAGCAGAAGTGGTTATGTCCTTGATTACAGCTATTGTCTATAAAAGAGATAAAATGCTTGCTAAAAAGAGATTGTGGAGAACTAAGGAAATAACACTTTTAATTCTTCCTTGGTTAATGGGAGGAATAGGCGGTTTTTTAGGTATTTATGCAGTAAGGCATAAGACACAACATTGGTATTTTCCTTTAAACAATATGTTGGCATTAATCGTTCAAGCATCCCTATTTATAAGTTTTGCAATATTACTTTAATGTCCTATGGAGTATTCTGTAGGGCTTTTTGTTTGACTTTAGATATGTAAAATACTATAATGGAATTAAGAAATAAACTGATTGAGAAATTAAATCAAAACAAGAAGGTGTTGCAATTTGAAATATGTTTTAGTAATTGATCAAGGAACTACGTCGAGTAGGGCAATTCTTTTTAATACAAATGGAGAAGTAGTTGGACAAGCCCAACAAGAGTTCAAGCAAATATATCCAAAGCCAGGCTGGGTAGAACATGATCCTATAGATATCTTATCTAGTGTAAGAAGTGTGATTTCTACTGCCTTAACAGAGGCAAGGGTAAAGCATTCAGAGCTCATTGGTATGGGAATTACCAATCAAAGAGAAACAGTTGTGATGTGGGATAAACAGACAGGAGAACCAATCTATAATGCGATAGTATGGCAGTGTAGAAGAACGCTGGAGCGTTGTGTTGAACTAGAGGAATATAAAGATGAAATTCTTGTAAGAACAGGTTTGAAATTAGATTCCTATTTTTCTGCAAGTAAAATAGAATGGTTACTTAAAAATGTTGAAAAAGCAAAAGAGCTTCTAAGCTCCCATCGTTTACTAGTTGGAACTATTGATACCTATCTTATGTGGCAATTATCTGGTGGAAAGATATATAAAACGGATTATACGAATGCCTCTCGTACGATGCTATATAATATTCATACTCTTTCATGGGATACTTATCTATGTAATCTTTTTGATATTCCTATGGAGTTTTTACCAGAAGTATGTCCATCTAGCTATACTTATGGCACAACAGATAAAGAAATCTTAGGTTTTGAAATTCCGATTTGTGGTGTTGCAGGAGACCAGCAATCTGCACTTTTTGGACAGTGTTGTTTTGATAAGGGAGATTTAAAGGTGACCTATGGAACAGGATGTTTTCTATTAATGAATACAGGAAGTGAAGCACTTGTTTCTAAAAATGGTCTAATTACATCTTTAGGCTGTCAAACAGATCAAACTCCTTCCTATGTTCTAGAAGGAAGTGTGTTTGTAGGTGGTGCAGTCATCCAGTGGTTAAGAGATGAACTCAAGGTTATAACTAGCGCTTCAGAGTCTGAAGATTTAGCTAGAAGTGTAGAAGATACAAATGGTGTCTATTTAGTTCCTGCCTTTGTTGGACTAGGTGCGCCCTACTGGAATTTTGAAGCAGAAGGATTAATTACAGGAATTACTAGAGGTACAAACAAAGCGCATATTACACGTGCTGCTTTAGAGGCTATAGCCTTTGAAGTCAATGATGTGGTAGAAGCAATGAAAAAGGATTTGGGTGTAGATATTCTTACAATTGAAGTAGATGGTGGTGCTATTGGAAATAATTTCTTGATGGAATTTCAAGCAGATATTACGAATGCTGTAATTGCAAGACCAAAGAATAGAGAAGTTACTGCCTTAGGAGCTTTTTATTTGGCAGCCCTACATCTTAACTTATTTGAAAGTTTAGAAGAGATTAAATTAAAGAATCCAATTGAAAGAACTTTCATTCCTCAAATGGAGAAAGAAAAACGGGATACAAAATTAGAAGGATGGAAAAAGGCAATTCGTAAATCAGCACTTAAATGATGAATTTGTATATAAAGAACCTAATGGGATAATAAATCTTCATGGAAGTGGTTATGTCGAAAAGTGTCGAAAACTTTTTCTTGATATCGAGTTTTTTTTCAACTATAATTATAACATAATCCATAGGGAGTGAAGCATTATGAAAAGATTTTTAGAATCTAAATATTTTTTTATGATTATATCTTCTTTAGTAGCATTGGTTTTAGCTTCTATAGAATATGTAGTCATTTGTTTTGCAACGAAGTATAGTTTTATTCCAATGCTAATCAGTATTGTAATTTTTATAGGACTATTTATATATGCATTTGTATTTAAGAAAAATCAAACCAAAATGAATTTACTCCTATTAGTCTTTATAGTGATTTGGTCTATTACATTATGCGTGATAAGTCGAGGGAATATTGAAGTTGGAAGTCGTTGGATAACATCCTCAAATGATAAAATTTCTATAACAAAATTTATTTTTCCTGGAATTTTTGAAGAGGTTCAATATACCTATAATAGCACCACTGAAGCATTAGGAACTGTGGTACGAAGACAGTTTATAGGAATTGATTTAAATTTGTTGATATCTATGGGGATGCTTGTATTTAGCACTTGCATAGGATTTTTCAAGTATAAAAAAGAAGTGAAACGAGAAGAAGTAAGGCAGTTTTCACCAACTAAAATAAAAGAATCACCTTACATTTTTATGGTGATTGTATCATTAATTGGTCTTATTTTATCTTCTATAGAATGCATTTTGTTAACAATTTCTTCAACTGCAACAATCATCGCCATGGTAATAGGAAGTGTCATATTTGCAGGATTATTTGTCTATATTTTAATTAGTCAAAAAAAGAAAATACCTTATAATTTTTTACTTGTAGTTTTTCTCATTTTCTGGGTCACCTTTTTAGTGAATTATCTTGCCTTAGCCATGACACAAACAAACAATGGAAAAATCTATTATAAATTAGAATTTATATTTCCTTGTATCATTACAAAGTCAAGTTTTGAATATTCAACAAATGAACTTATTTCAACTAAGATTGTGTATGGATATTTAAACTGGTTGATTTCATTTGTTATGCTAGTTATTACATCTCTTATTTTATATATAAAAGAAAAAGCATTATTTCAGGCGTTCAGAAAAAGAGATAAAGCTTCTAAAGAGTATCAAGAATAAGATAAAAATATTGAGTATAGAAGAAAATTCTATACTCATTTTTTCTTGTTTTAAAAAAAATAATGGAACTTTTAATTTAATTGGTTTATAATATAATATGGAATTTATGGAGGATATTATGAAGAAAAGACCAGTTATGTTAATTATAATGGATGGATATGGTATTGCAGATAGCTCTGCTGGTAATGCAGTTTGCCAAGCAAAGAAACCAAATCTAGACAGAATTTTTAAAGAATTTGATACAAAAACATTGAATGCCAGTGGTGAGGCAGTAGGACTACCAGAAGGACAAATGGGTAATTCTGAGGTGGGACATATGAATATTGGTGCAGGAAGAATTGTATGGCAATCCTTGTCTCGTATCAATAATTCCATTAAGACAGGTGTTTTTAACCAAAATGAAGCTATTGTTGAGGCTATTATTAGAGCTAAGAATACCCATAAGAAGTTCCATATTTTTGGACTATGTAGTGATGGTGGTGTACATTCTCATACATCTCATATCATTGCTATTGCAAAGCTTGCTCATAGCTTAGGTTTAGATAAGGTATATTATCATGCATTTCTAGATGGACGTGATGTTGCCCCTAAGAGTGCTAGCATTTATTTAAAGAAGATTGTAGAAGAAGGAAAGGTTACAGTTGCTACTGTAGGTGGAAGATATTATGGTATGGATCGTGATAAGAACTATGATCGTATTCAGGTTGCCTATGATGCAATGACTGTTGCTAAAGGAGAATTCTATGCTGATCCATTTGAAGGAATTGAAGCCTCTTATGCAAAGGGTGTAACAGATGAATTTATGGTTCCATTTGTAAGTTCTAAAGAGGGTATGGTTGAAAGTGGAGACTCTATCGTATTTGCAAACTTTAGACCTGACCGTGCAATTCAAATTTCAACTTGTATGTCAAATCCAGAAGGCATCGTTTATAATGCTGAAAAGCCTTATCGTATGGATTTAACTCATGCTCCAAAGGATATTTTCTTTGTATCTATGATGAAATATGCGGATACAGTAAAAGGTCCTCTTGCTTTTGATTTACAAAAACTAGACCATTTATTTGGAGATGTAGTAAGTGAGGCGGGCTTAAAGCAGTTACGTATTGCTGAAACTGAAAAATATGCGCATGTAACATTCTTTTTTGATGGTGGTGCTGATAGAGAAATTCCAGGCGCTACTCGTATTTTAGTCAATTCACCAAAGGTTGCGACATATGATTTACAGCCACATATGAGTGCTTATGAGGTATGTGATAAGGTATGTGCAGCAATCAGAAGCAAAGAATTTGATTGCATCATCTTAAATTTTGCGAACTGTGATATGGTTGGTCATACAGGTGTTATTCCAGCAGCAATCGCGGCTGTAGAAGCAGTAGATACTTGTGTTGGTCGCTGTGTTGAAGCATTAGATGAAGTAGGAGGAGTTGCTTTAATTACTGCTGACCACGGAAATGCAGAAAAGCTATTAGATGCAGATGGTAAACCATTTACTGCTCATACTACCAATTTAGTTCCAGTTGTTGTAACAGATAAGAATATTCATCTAAGAGATGGTATATTATCTGATATAGCACCTACTTTATTAGAATTACTTGAGGTTGAAATTCCTGCAGAGATGACTTCTAAGTCACTTATTGTAAAATAAAATTCTTGACAAAGAATACTAATCTATATAAAATAATATTAACTATATAGCTTCGGGGTTTGGTGAAATTCCATACCGGCGGTAAAGTCCGCGAGCGTTTGTGCGCATGAATAGGTGTAATTCCTATACCGACAGTAGAGTCTGGATGAGAGAAGTTAAAAATAATTTTTGTTTTTAAGTATCCCCGTATAAAATATGGGGATATTTTTTAATGAAAGGAGAATGATTTATGAAGAAGAATGCAATAAAGCGTATTTCGTTTGTAGCAATTTTTGCCGCTATTTCTATTATTTTATATTGTTATGTGAAATTTCCACTTCCTATTTTTCCCTCTTTTTTAGATATTAATTTTTCTATGATTCCCATTTTGATATGTGCATTTATGTTAGGACCATGGGATGCTTGTGTCTGTGTTGTTTTAAGATGCCTATTAAAATGGATCTTACCTCCAGGTACGGGGACAGGCTATGTAGGAGAAATCGCAGATGTTTTAAATGGACTTGCAGTAGTTATACCAGCTGGATTGATTTATCAAAAGTTGAACATTAAAAATAAAACAATCCTAGCTTTTGCAGTTGTAATCATTTCATGGGTTTTCATGTCCATTTTAGCTAATATATTTATTAATATTCCTTGGTATACACATCTTTTCTTTAAAGGAGATATGACGCCTCTTATTGGAATGTCAAACACTGCTTTTAAACTGATATCCTTTGGAAGAATAGAAGCTACAAAAGAAACCTTTATGGTATGCTATATATTTTTAGCAGTGATTCCTTTTAATTTACTCCTTTCTAGTATAGTAGTTTTATTTACTGCAATTATCCATAAAAGATTAAGAGTTTTATATGAAAGAATATAATCGTAGGGGGTCTCAAAATAATGGGACACCCTATATTTCTTTGAATTATTTGTTTATACGACATATTTCTTAAAGATAATATATGAAAATCAAATTTATAAAAACGTTTTCTTAAAAAATGAATTTTAAGATACTAGGAAAATATATGGAAAATATTGTATAATATCACTGGTAGAAAAAAACAATAAAAATATAAACTTAAGGAGATGTAATTTTATGCCATTTATTCAAAGCATTTATGCTAGAGAAGTATTAGACTCTCGTGGAAATCCTACAGTAGAGGTAGAAGTTGTAACAGAAAGTGGAGCATTTGGTCGTGCATTAGTACCATCTGGTGCTTCAACAGGTGAGCATGAAGCATTAGAACTTCGTGATGGAGATAAGTCTCGTTATCTAGGAAAGGGTACAACAAAGGCTGTAGCTAATGTTAACGAAGTTATCGCACCTCAATTAATTGGTTATGATGTAAGAAACCAAATCATTATCGATAAGAAGATGATTGAAATTGATGGTACTGAAAACAAGGGTAACCTAGGTGCTAACGCAACTTTAGGTGTATCTATGGCTTGTGCTCGTGCAGCTGCTGATTACTATGGAATGCCACTTTATAATTATTTTGGTGGATCAAATGCAAAGCAATTACCATTACCTATGATGAATATTTTAAATGGTGGTGCTCATGCTGATTTCTGTATTGATTTCCAAGAAATCATGATTTTACCAGTTGGTGCTCCTTCATTTAAGGAAGCATTACGTATGGGTGCAGAAGTATTCCATGCATTAAAGAAGATTTTAAAGGCTAACGGCTATGTAACTAGCGTTGGTGATGAGGGTGGTTATGCACCTAAGCTTGGTAGCAACACTGAAGCTTTCGAGCGTGTTGTTGAAGCAATTAAGGCTGCAGGCTTTGAACCAGGAAAGGATATCTGCTTAGGAATCGATGTTGCTGCATCTGAATTCTATGATGCAAAGACTGGTCTTTACACATTAAAAGCTGATGGTGGACAATTCAATGCACAGGATATGGTAGATAAGTATTATGTACCTCTAACTGAAAAGTTCCCTATCATCACTATTGAAGATGGTCTTGCAGAAGATGACTGGGGCGGCTGGAAATATTTGACTGAAAAGTTAGGCTCTAAGATTCAATTGGTTGGTGATGACCTATTCGTTACAAATACTAAGCGTTTAGCTAAGGGTATTGAATTAGGTGTTGCAAACGCAATCCTTATTAAGGTAAATCAAATTGGTACTTTAACTGAAACTTTTGATGCTATTGAAATGGCTAAGCGTGCTGGATATACTGCAATCGTAAGTCATAGATCAGGAGAAACTGAAGATACTACAATCGCTGATATCGTAGTTGGTTTAAATGCTGGTCAAATCAAGACTGGTTCAGCAAGCCGTACAGACCGTGTTGCTAAGTATAACCAATTAATGCGTATTGAAGATGATCTAAATGGTCGTGGTGAGTTCTTAGGAACTTCAGTATTTGCTGGTAAGGATTCAATTTACTGCATTAAGTAATAAAAGAAAATTAAACATTGAGGAGGATTCATCCTCCTTTTTGTTTGAAAGATGAGGAAGTATAAATATGGTATCAACAAACGATTTAAAAAATGGTATGGTCATCGAATATGATGGCAAGCTGATGCAAATTCTAGAATTCATGCATGTACTTCAAAATAAAGTTGCCTATGTACGTGTTAAAATGAAGGATTTAAGATCTGGAACAGTTACAGAAACAGCTTTAAAGGGAAGTGATTCTGCATTTAAGCGTTGTTATATTGAACGTAAGGAAATGCAATATATTTATAACACAGGAGAAGCACTTGCCTTTATGGATATGGAAACCTATGAGCAGATTGAGATTCCTGAAGAAAGACTTACGTGGGAAAAGAAGTTTATATTAGAGGGTGCTAATGTAAACATTACATTCTATGAAGGAGAAATCTTAGGTGTAAGTCTTCCTGATAAGGTTACTCTAACTATCACAGATACTACACCTGCTGTAAAGGGCTCTTCAACAGATCGTAAAAGGGCTGTATTAGAAACAGGCTTAGAGGTGACTGTACCTGCATTCTTAGAGAATGGTACGCAGGTGATTGTATCAACGATTGATGGTACATATGTTTCTAGAGCTTAAGCATAATAAAAAAACTCTTCATAACGAAGAGTTTTTATTTTGAACTGGTGCTCACTGCCAGAATCGAACTAGCCTTTTATCCTTACCATGGATACGTTCTACCGATGAACTAAGCAAGCAAAAGATGGCAGCAGTTATAGGGATCGAACCTATGAATGACGGGGTCAGAGTCCGTTGCCTTACCGCTTGGCTAAACTGCTATTTCTATTGACCAATATGAATTGTATCATAAATTCATATTCTTGTAAAGAAAAAATACTTAAATTATGAAATCGCTTCTTGCTGATTCATCATCCATTATGGTATAATTTATTGAACACTTTTTTATAAGGAGTGATAGAGTGATCATCAAAAATGTAACCTATTTAACAAGTGAAGAAGCAATAGAAGAGATTGCTGAATTTTCTAAAAAATATTTTTATAAAAAGTACATCTTTTCTGGAATATTGGCTATCTTAGGAGGAATAATAATTGGCATTGTTTCTGCTCAAGGGAATTCTGTTGATACGATGGTTATTGGTATCCTATTTTTATCCTTTGCGGCAATTCTTACTTTAATTAATACATATTCTATCGTTACTATTAAAAAAAGAGTAAAGAAAAAAAATCCTAAGATTGTAGAATATGGGATGTTAAGTACTTTTACTTTTAAGGAAGAAAGTTTTTCTTTACAGGTTAAAGTAGGAGAGAAGGTTTCAAAATTAGAATATCCTTATAACGCTTTAAAAAAGATTATAGAATATGATGAAAAGATTTGTTTTATCATAGGAGAAAATGATTTTTACATTTGTAAGAAAGAGAATTTTGCTTCTAAGAAAGAAATGGAAATATTTTTCTATGGTCTTGCTAAGCATAAAACAAAGATTAAAAAGAAGTTGTCTATTGATAAGGGAAGTACACAAAATTAAAATTTGTGTACTTTTTTGTCGTAAAAGTATTTTTTATAAAGATATCCTATGCTATAATATTAAAGCGCGGAAAAGGGTATAGGGTGTAGTTTATGAGATATTTAAAAATTATGGTAAAGGGGGCTATCATTGGACTAGGTATGATTATACCTGGTGTAAGTGGTGGAACCTTAGCTGTTTTATTAGGGATATATGAAGAATTAATAACTAGAATAAGTAATTTAAAAAAGGATTTCAAGGGAAGTCTAAAGTTTTTACTGCCTTTGTTCTTGGGAATGGTATTGGCATTTGCAGCTATGTATTTTCCTTTGAAGTTAGCATTAGAGCATATTCCTTTTGAATTATGTATGATTTTTGTAGCATTAATGGTGTGTTCTACACCTAAAATTGGAAAAGATGCCTATGCATCTGGATTTAAGAAATGGGATATTTTATTTTCTATAGTAGCTTTTGGAATATGCTTTGGTCTATGCTTTATTCCAATTGGGAAAGACCTTGTGCTTAATTTAAAAATGCCATGGTATATGTACCCATCTTTATTTCTTGTAGGAATACTTGCCTCTGTAGCTTTAGTGGTTCCAGGCATTAGTGGTTCTATGCTTTTACTAATTATAGGACTATATAAGCCATTATTAGATACTATTTCTAATTTGTTTAAGACCCCACTAGATGCTTTCGTGATTCTTTTCATTTTTGCGTTAGGATTAATTTTAGGATTCTTTACGATTGCCAAGCTTATGAAGTATTTTTTAAGCAAATATGAACAGCAAACGAAGTGGGCAATATTAGGTTTTGTGTTGGCCTCCATCATTGCCTTATTCTTAGCATTTGATTTTAAGGATTTACTTACCCCTTTGCATATTGGAATAGGATGTGCATGCTTTGTAGTCATTACTGCTTGCTTTATCGGAGTTTTCTATTTCCTAAAGAAAAAATCTTCTATACAAGAATTAGATGAACCAATTTCAGAGACAGTTGAATAGATTTAAGTTTAGCTATGTACAAAATTGTGCATAGCTTTTTGTTATATTCTAAAACTTGGGGCATATACTTTATTGGTGATATATATGAAGAAGATGATTTTTGCTCTTATAGCGGCATGCTTTGTTGGATTATTTTCTACAAAAGTAAGCGCAGTAGAAGAACCTAATGAGGAAGAGAAGACAGTTGATACTGAAACAGTAGATTTATGTAAGGGTAGCACTGCAGCAATACTAATTGAGACAAGTACAGGTAAAGTATTATATAATAAGGAAAAGGATAGACGATTACCTCCTGCTTCTATGACTAAGATTATGACTTTATTGTTAATCTATGAAGCATTAGAAGCAAATCAAATCACAAAATCAACAATGCTTACAATAGGTGAAGAACCAACAAAGGTAGAAGGCTCAAAAGCATTCTTATCCATTGGAGATGAAATCAATGTAGATGAACTTCTAAAATGTATATGTATTGCCTCAGCAAATGATGCCGCCATAGCAATGGCGATACATCTAGCAGGGTCTGAGTCTGCCTTTGTTGATAAAATGAATGCTAAGGTAGAAGAATTAGGATTAAAGAATACACATTTTTCTGATTGTACTGGATTATCTAGTAGAAATCATTATACCTCTGCTTATGACTTAGCAGTAATATCCAATGAACTCATAAAGAAGCATCCTGATGTTTTAAATTATACGAATCTTCAAGAGGATTATATTAGAAAAGATACTGCAAAACCATTTTGGTTAGTTAATACGAATAAGATGATTGGTAGAGTGAAAAACTTAGATGGCTTAAAAACAGGATATACCTCTTTTTCCAAGTATTGTATTACTCTACATATGAAGCAGGATAACATGGGATTAATTACAGTCGTATTTGGATATGATAAACCAACGACTAGAAATGCAGAATCCTTAGAACTATTACGTTGGGGATATGCAAACTACAAGCTGGATAAGGTAGTTCCTAAGGATAAAGTAGTTGATTCTATAGACCATATTCTTTACAAAGATAGGATTAATATAGTTGTTGAAGACGATGTATATTACTTATCTAAGCGAAGTGATAAGCTAGAATATGAAATCAAATATGAATATTCTTTAGAGAATAATCAATGCACTGGAAAGGTTTTAATCTATCTTGATGATCAATTTATTCAAGAAGGTAATCTCATCAGTAAAGAAGAAGTTGCAAAGAAAAATTTCTTTGAGCTTTGGAGTTCAGTTTTTACAAGGATTTTAACATAATTTAAGCTATCGTAGGAATTCTTACGATAGTTTTTTTTGTTTATTTCTAGTAAATTATAAAATAAAATATCGTCTATCCATAAAACATGTAAATCGTTTTAAAAAAACGACAGCATTTATTTTTATAAATAGACAAGAAGGAAGAGTATAATTTCATATTGAAGAAAAAGGAGAGATAGTATGAGGTATATAAAAAAAGGCTGTTATAAAATGCTTAAAATTTCAGTTTATTTTATTATAGGAATTTTACTTTTATTCTTAGTGAGCTGTGATAAAAAACAATATAAGGAAGAGCATGTTCATACGAAAGTGCATGTTCTAAAAATAGACCCAACCTGTATTAGTGAAGGTCGCATTGAGTACTGGTTTTGTTCTCAATGTAATCGTGCCTATAAAGATAAAGAAGCTATACAAGAGATTTCATGGGAAGACACTAAATTACCCAAAACAGATCATGTTTTTGTGGAAACTCCATCCATAGAACCTACTTGTGAGACTGCAGGAATAACTAGAGGGAAGTATTGCTCCTATTGTAATATGGTAATAGAAGAACAAAAGGATTTAATGGCTCTTGGACACAATTTCGACTATGAGCATGCAGATTGGCAGTGGGATGCCTTTCAAGCTGCAAAACTTGTTGTGTCTTGCAGTAATGATGAGCAGCATAAAAAAACATACGTGGCAGATGTATCAAGTAAAACTATTCTAGCAACTTGTACAGAAGCGGGAAAGACAATATACACAGCAACTGTATGTGTAGATCAAACCGAATATAATAGTCAGAAAGAAGAAATCATTTTACCACTCGATCATAATTTTGATTTAGAGCATATTAGCTGGTCTTGGACTAATAACACAAATGCGATTGCAAAGATTCCTTGCAAAAATGATCCATCTCATACACTACAATGTGAAGCAGAACTACATTCTGAGATATTGGAAGCCACCTGTACTACAGATGGAAAAAGGATTACAACTGCAACTATTTTTATTCAGGGTCAAAGCTATGAGGACAAGTTAGAGGAGGTAATTCCTGCTACTGGACATGCCTTTGACTATGAAAATATAGAATGGGATTGGAAGGGGTATACCTCTGCAATTGCAAAGGTTACATGCATCAATGACAAAACTCATCAGGTTAGCTACAATGCAGAAATGGAAACTAAATCTGAATTACCTACTTGTACTAAGTCTGGGAAGAAAACCCATATAGCAACAATCACTGTGGATGGAAAAACATATACAGATCAGAAAGAAGAAATAATTGAGGCATTGAATCATGACTTTAATTTCGAGGAGTATACTTGGAAATGGAAAGGCTACACAGAAGCACAACTTTGTTTTTCTTGTAAAAATGATTCCACACATTTTGATATTTATTCAGCACAAATTCAAATAAATACAATTTTAGCTACATGTGTATCTGAAGGAAAAGTGATTTATACTGCGAATATAAATCTCCATGAGCAAACTTATACTGATGTGAAGGAAGAAATTCTTCCAATTAATCCTAATCATCATGATTATGATTATGAGCACCCCTTATGGATATGGCAGCCAATTGTAAATGGCTATCAAGTATGTGCTCAAATCTCCTGTAAATGTAATCAATCCACTCTTACTTTTGATGTAGATCCTATAGAAGTGAATTATAAATCCTCTACATTTGAGAAAGAAGGATTGATAGAATATCAAGCAGAGGTTTCGATTGAAGGAAAGAAATATAGCGATACAAAGGTGGAGCAGCTTCCCATAAGACAATATGTGAATACAGAAGAGGAGTTGCAGTATTTAATTCAAAAAGACGCTTATGACTTAACTTTGACAAATGATATTCAACTTCAAAGTGATGTGATTTTAGAAGGTAACTATGCAGCTATTAATTTAAATGGGTATACTTTAAGTATAGCAAATAACAAGTTATGTTTTAAAGCAATTCACTCTTTTATAAGAAATGGAGATTTGGTGGCAGATGTAGCTAGTAATTTTGTGATAACTAGTAGTAATCCAGCAAACCTTCTTGTTGAAAATATTACAATTATTGGTGGAATACGTGTTTGTCATGCAAAGGCTATAATAAGAAATGTAGATGTTACTGCCACCCAATCCTATGCTATAAAGGCTCAAGAGGAAAGCAGTGTTGTTGTAGAAAAGTCTATCCTTCGGAAAAACTTGATTGGAGAGGCCAATGCCTTCTTTTGTGTTGAAAAAGATAAAGAAGAACTAGAGGTTTCCTATTCTGCAAGCCAACTTCATATTGGAAGTCAAGTTCAGCTATTTACTTCTACAAATGCTATTCTTTACAATCCATCAACTAGCATATCTCCTAGTTATGCTACAAAGCCTAGTATAGAGAGTATAGATATCAAGGAATATCTTTCCTCCTCCTTAGAATATAAATGTCTATCCTTATGTGAAGATTTGATATATGCAGAAGGTGATTTCTTTGAAGAAAAAATCATCATTCAGGGCAAAGAGCTTTTCCTCGATTTGGGAGGATTCACTTTAATTGTACCAGATAGTATGCTTGTCATTTCTACCTCATATGCTCAAATCAAAAATGGAAATTTAAAGATTTTGACATATGATGATAGAACTTCTAGTACTGTTCTTACAATTGAGCAAGGATGTACAGCATATTTGGATAATATTCATACAATTGGTAGCATAAAAACTGAAAATGCCTCTGTAACCTTTAGAGATGTTGTTATCAATTCTCCAGAACATAAAAACGAGTAATACTGAATGAAAGAGACTTCTGCAGTCTCTTTTTTTCTCTCATTTGACAAGAGAAGCATATTGTTTTATAATAAAAAATATAAAAAAAGCTTTAGATATTCGTTTTATATATGAAGACAAATATAGATTTGAATAAATGAAATTATAAGGAGTGGTTTGTTATGTGGTTTAAAACAGCTTTGACTTATTTTTTAATAATTTTAGATGTTATGATTTTTCCATTTGCTTGTTCCAATAACCAAAGAAAAAATGAATATATTTTTTCAATTCATATTCATGATGAAGAGCATGAATATCATTATGATCATACTTTTGTCACTAGGAAAATTCCTAAGGATGAAATGATTTCTTTGCCAGAGAATTTGACTCTTGAAAATGAAGACTATGAAATTGTAGGTTGGTATATTTATCATTATCAAGATTTGGAAGAATATTTCGTTTTAGAACAAATTGATTTTCCTTATCAGATTCAGGAAGAGGATTATGAATCTTATTATGAAGGTCATAGAAAATGTGTTGTTATAATGGCAATATGGGAGTATACAGGAAATGATAATGCTTAAGAGTTATCAAAAAACTATACTCTATACTATTTTGCATTTCATTGTGGATGGTATCTGTGCTTGTGTAGTATTTTCAAAATTATATAACGAAGATTATACAACTTGTCTTAGTGTATTCTTTATTTATAACTTCTTAGCCTTTTTGTCTCAACCTTTTGTGGGCATTCTGATGGATAAGTATTTTCAGCCTAAACTCTTCCTATTCATTTCCATAGTAATGCTTTCTTTAGGGTATCTATTTAGTTTTCAGTTCATTTTATCTAGTATTTGTTTAGGAATAGGAAATTCATTTTTTCATGTATGTGGTGGGAAGGATGTAACCATAAAATCAAAGAATGATATTGTATCTATAGGTGTATTTGTCTCAACTGGAGCGATTGGCTTAGTACTAGGCCAAAGATGCTATTCAGAAGCATTACTGATTTCTTTTTTTAGTATTATGTTTGTAGTGGCTTTAATACTCATCATTTCAAAAGAAGAGAAGATTGATAGAGATATAAATTGGTCAACAGGTGTTAAGCCTAATAAAGAAATCCTATTTCTTAGTTTAATTCTTATAGTAGTTGCCATTCGTTCCTTTGTGGGGAAAATTATTATCCTAGATTTTGAAGTATCCTTAGGTATTTTTATCGGAATTGCAGTTGCAACAGCCTTAGGAAAGGCTTTAGGGGGAGTAGTAGCCAAATGCTTAGGTCCAACTAAGACAATTCTTATCTCTATGAGTATTGCGATTATGTGTCTATGCTTGGGAAATTTTAATCCGTATATCTTATGCTTAGGTGTCTTAATGTTTAATTTTTCTATGCCAATTACGCTCTATTATGCAAATCGAATTTCCAATGGAAAAGAAGGATTTGCATTTGGAGCTTTAGCTGCTGCTTTAATTCCAGGATACTTATTGGGTATGCTTGAATACAGTTCATTTGTTAGCAAATTGTGCATTATAATTTTAAGTGTGGTTTCTGCTTTACTTGTATGTTTCATCTGCCGGGGGATAAAGCAAAATGGAGATTCTTAGGTATTTGGCAGTTCCTCTAATTTTAACCTTGCTTATAGAAACAATAGCTTTAGTAATTTTAAAAGAAAGAAGAAAAAGAGTGTATCTGCTTTCCATAGGAATGAATGTTGTAACAAATATAAGCTTAAATCTTATTGGCTATTATGCAAATATAGAGAAAATATGGGTATATGTCCTTATGGTAATCATACTAGAAGCTGTGATTTGGATTTTGGAGGGACTTGGTTATTATTTGGAAATTAAAGAAAAAAGGAAGGCCATTCTTTATACTTTGGTCTGTAATGGGATGAGTTTCTTTATAGGGATTATTTTACAAGGTATTTTAAATTTAATTTGGAGGTGAAAAAATGACTATACTAGATGTTCCACCACTCCCAGTAGCTGCTTCACCAGGATTTATTATTTTTATAGTATTGGGGATATTCTTAGCCTTCTTATTAGGCATAGGGATTTATATTTTGATTAAGAATTTAAAGAATAGGGAAAAGAAGTAATATGGAAAAATATCAAGAAATCGAACGAACAATTATAAAAACCTATCGAGCTCATCTATGGGCTCCTTTTGTCAAGGCATTAAAAGAGTATAAGCTACTTTCTCCAAATGATAAGGTTTGTGTTTGTATCTCTGGTGGCAAGGATTCTATGCTTCTTGCAAAGCTATTTCAAGAATTAAAGCGCCATTCTGATTTTGAATTTGAGGTGAAGTATCTTGTGATGAATCCTGGATACAATCCAAAAAATTTAGAACAAATAGAAAACAATTTAAGACTAATGCATATTGATGCAGAAATCTTAAATACGGATATATTTGCTATTGCAAATGCTCAAATCAAAAATCCTTGCTATCTTTGTGCAAAGATGAGAAGAGGAGCTTTATATAAGCTTGCTCAAGGCTTGGGGTGCAATAAAATTGCTTTGGGGCATCACTTCGATGATGTTATTGAAACAACACTGATGAATATGTTAAATAGCGGTTCTTTTCAAACGATGCTTCCTAAGCTACACTCTGAAAACTATCCTGGTATGGAACTTATTCGACCAATGTATTATATTCGAGAGCGAGATATTGTTCGTTGGTCAAATTATAATGAACTTAAATTTATCAATTGTGCTTGTAAATTTACAGAAAACATAGATTATCAAAAGAATCTATCAGGATCTAAAAGATATGACACAAAGGTACTTATTAAGGAACTACTAAAATATAATCCTTTAGTTGAAAAAATATATTTAAGAGTGCCTATAATGTGAATTTAAATAAAATTATTGGATATAAAAAAGATGAAAAAATTATTTCTTTTTTAGATGAATATGATAAAAATAAAGAAGAATAGTTGAAAGAATTGTAAAAAAAAGTCATTTTTATCAAAATTGTGGTATAATTAGTAATTGGAGGAATATGGATTATGAAAAAAATTTTTTTAGGATTATGTATTGTGTTAGGTCTTGTTTCCCTTACAGCATGTGATGGAAATACAAGTATAACTTACGTGGATCAAAATGGTGAGGAGCAAACTTTAAAAGTTACAGCTACAAATGATAAAGAAACGATTCAAACTGTTTTAAATTATGCTAGTAAAGCAAACTATGAGGATATTGAAAGCTTTACATTAAAGGAAAGTGTATCATTAAATGGCAGCTTTACTGAAGAAATGAACAGTGTCATAGGATATGACACTAATGTGAAATTATCAGGATCTGCTGATTTTACATTGAACGTTGATAAAACGAATGGTCTAGATTTATCTGCATCAGGTAAGGTGGCTTTAGGAAAGGAAATGCAGGGAAGTATAAAGCTAGATGCTTTATATGAAGGCAGTCTAGAAAAGCTGGCTACAAGTGGTGAGTATCTATATATAAATGCAAATTATGAAATAAAGGCTTTGGGAGATTCATCTAAATCAAGTATTAAGCGTGCAATTGATCCAAACACTTTCATTGATGAAATAGAAGATGAATTGGATAAATTTTTCCCTACAAATCCCCCTTCTATAGGCGATGAGGATGGAGTTACAACAGTAGAAGAATTCTATGAGAAATTTAAAAATTCTAAGCTTGCAATTTCTAGTGTGAAGAATGGAGTTATTTATCTTGATGCAACTTTAGCTTTGAAAGACATTATAGAGGACGAAGATATTACAGAATTTTTGCCTCAAAACGTATTGAATAGCAGTTTAGCTTTTACATTCGGTATAGAGGCTTCTACAGGTAGATTTCGTGAACTTAGCTATAAATTTGATGATATAAATATGATTAATGCTGTAATAGGAGCTTTAATAAATAGACAATTTTTTGATACAGCTCCATCAGCTTCTATGGATTTTTTGAAAACTTTCTGTTTTGAAAATAAGCTTTCTATCGAATATAACAAAGCAAAAATAAGAACTTTATCTTCAACAGAAAAAGCAAAATATGAAGTGGTAGAATAGTAAAGCATAATTGACTGTCTTTGGACAGTCTTTTTTTTATGAGTGAATTCGCTTTCATATCCTACCAAAAAATAAAATGATTGACTTCAAACAATTTTAATTTTATAATAGAAAAATGTGTGAAAGGAAGTGTCTTTATGCCAGATATTGGATTAGAAATAAAGAATTTAAATAATATGATTCATCGGCATTTTGCAAATCTGAAGACTACAGAAATATTGAATAAACTTACAGGTAGTAATAGATATATTATTGTCTATCTTATAAATCATAAGGATGAACTAATCACACAAAAAAATATAGAAGAAGTTTTAGGTATTACACGATCTACTGCATCTATAGTTTTATCTAATATGGAGAAAAATCAATTAATTACACGTGAAGTTTTAGAAAGTGATAGTAGAATTAAAAGTATCCATATTACGGAAAAGGGTAAAGAACTATATGAGACGATGACTTTAGAAAAAATAGAGTTTGAACAAAAACTTATAAAAGGTTTTACTCAAGAAGAAGTAGACTTATTTATAAGTTTGATAAAACGACTAAAACAAAATATTAAGGAGGAAATGAAATGATTAAGATTTTAATGAAAAGCATAAGAGAATATAAAAAGGCATCTATCTTAACACCTTTATTTGTTTCTTTAGAGGTGGTTATGGAATGTATGATTCCATTATTGATGTCTTATATATTAGGTAGAGCACAAGAAGACGCTCCTGATACAACCTTAATTATCATTTTAAGTTTAGTTATTGTCGTTTTGGGCTTTTTCTCTTTGGCATTTGGTGTTTTATCAGGTAAATTTGGCGCTATCGCAGCTGCTGGCTTTGCCAAGAATTTAAGAAGGGATTTATTCTTTAAGTCACAGGATTTTTCCTTTGAAAATATTGATAAATTTTCCTCAGCATCCTTAGTTACACGTATGACTACAGATGTTTCTTATATTCAAATGGCATATGGTATGATTATTCGTATTGCAGTAAGAGTACCTTTAATGATGATATTTTCAATCACCTTAACATTTGTTATGTCAGTTAAGATTGGCTTGATTTATTTAGCAATTATACCTTTATTAGGATTAATCCTATTTATTATTGTGAAATGCGCAATGCCAGTATTTGATAGAGTATTCCACAAATATGATAATTTAAATGCTTCTGTAGAAGAAAATATCAAAGGAATTCGTGTTGTAAAAACCTATGTTAGAGAAGGCTATGAAAAGGATAAATTTAAAAAATCTGCAGAAGAGGTACGTCGCGATTTTGTTCGAGCAGAAAGAATAGTTGCTTGGAATCAGCCTGTAATGATGTTCTTTATGTATACATCTTTAACTATTGTCTCTTTTTTCAGTGCTTATCTCATTGTAACTACAAATAAGACAGAACTAGGTATAGAAAATATTTCAGCTGTCATTACTTATGGTACACAAATTCTAATGAGTTTAATGATGCTTTCGATGATATTTGTTATGCTATCCTTATCCATTTCTTCTATGCGCCGTGTAGTAGAGGTGCTTAAGGAGGAAAGCACAATAAAAAATCCAGAGGATCCAATTTATGAAATTGAGGATGGTTCAATAGAATTTAAGGATGTATCTTTCAAGTATTCCTTAGATGCTGAAAAATATGCTTTAGCCGATGTAAACTTAAAAATAGAATCTGGGCAGACCATTGGTATTTTAGGGGGGACTGGTTCCTCTAAAACGACCTTTGTGAACTTACTTTCAAGACTTTATGATACTACTGTTGGTGAGGTTATTGTTGGTGGAAGAAATGTTAAGGATTATGATTTAAAAACCCTTAGAGATAATGTTGCCGTGGTATTACAGAAAAATGTTCTTTTCTCTGGTACAATTTTAGAAAATTTAAGATGGGGCAATGAGAATGCTACCTTAGAAGAGGCAAAGGAAGCTTGTCGTCTAGCTTGTGCTTCTGAATTTGTGGAACAATTTCCTGAAAAGTATGATACTTTTATTGAACAGGGTGGAACCAATGTTTCTGGGGGTCAGAAGCAAAGACTTTGTATTGCTAGAGCATTACTTAAAAAACCTAAGGTTTTAATCCTAGATGATTCTACAAGTGCTGTTGATACAAAAACAGACGCAATTATCCGTAAGTCCTTCAAAGAAAGTATTCCAAATACCACTAAGATTATTATTGCTCAAAGAGTTTCCTCTATTGAATCTGCTGATAAAATTATTGTTTTAGATGGCGGAAGAATTCATGCTGTTGGTACACACGAGGAGCTTTTAAAGAGTAACACGATTTATCAAGAGGTATATCATTTACAAAATAAAAAGGAGGAAGAATAGTATGAAAAAAAGAAGAATCAATTTAAAAACATTAGTTCCAATAGTTAAACGTCTTATTTCGGCTTATAAGCTTCCTTGTTTTATTGTATTGCTATGTCTTATTATCTCAGCAGTAAGTAATATTGCTGCAAGCATTTTTATTCAACAGATTATTTCTATTATTGAAAATGCGATGAAGGAAGAACAAGGAACTTTAGAATTATTTCAAAAGATTCAACCACAGCTCTTTCAAATTTTTATTATAATGGTAAGTGTATATGCTGTAGGTATACTTTCCTCTATTTTGTATAATCAAATAATGGCTGTTATCGGTCAAGGCTTTTTAAATAAGGTTCGTTTAGAAATGTTTAATAAAATGGAATCCTTACCTATCAAATATTTTGATCGACATTTACATGGTGATATTATGAGTCATTATACAAATGATGTTGATTCCTTAAGACAATTTGTATGTCAATCCTTACCTCAGTGTATTTCAACAGGTTTAAGTATTATTTTTGCTATTGTAATTATGCTTACTTATAGCCTATGGCTATTCTTGATTGTTATTGTTGGTGCAATCGCTATGCTATTTGTAACAAGCAGAATTGGCGGAAATTCAGCAAAATACTTTATGAAAATGCAGATTAGTACTGGTAAGTGTGAGGGCTACATTGAGGAAATGATGCATGGTGCTAAGGTAGTTAAAGTATTTTCTCATGAAGAGGCTTGCAAAGAAGAGTTTGATAAAATCAATAATCAACTCTTTAATGATACAAAGACTGCGAATCATTTTTCCAATATTTTAATGCCTATATTAGGAAATATTGGTAATATTCAGTATTCTTTAATATCCATTATTGGTGTAGTATTTTATATTCTTTCTTTACCAAATGTTTCGATCACAGGTGTTGGTGTAATGAGTATGTCTATCATCATCGCTTTCCTTCCAATGTCTAAGCAGTTTAGTCAAAGTGTATCAAATATCTCCCAGCAGGTATCTATGATAGCTATGGCTATGGCAGGAACACAGCGTATCTTAGATTTACTAGCAGAGGAAGCAGAAAAAGATGAGGGATATGTTACTTTAGTTAATACGGAAGAAGCAAATGGAGAATTAGTAGAAGTAGCTCACCGTAGTAATCAATGGGCCTGGAAAGTGCCTCAAGATAATGGGAGTATCTCCTTAGTCCCATTAACAGGAGATATAAAACTAGAAGATGTGGACTTTGGATACTTCCCTGAAAAGATTGTTCTTCACGATGTCAATATTTTTGCTAATCCAGGACAGAAAATAGCATTTGTAGGTGCGACTGGTGCTGGTAAAACCACAATCACAAATTTAATCAATCGTTTCTATGAAATTCAAGAGGGTAGAATTTTATACGATGGGATTGATATTACCCATATTAAAAAGGATGATTTAAGAAGAAGCTTAGGCATTGTGCTACAGGATACAAATTTATTTACAGGCACTGTAATGGAAAATATTCGTTATGGTAGATTAGACGCGACAGATGAAGAAGTGTATGAGGCTGCCAAAATAGCCAATGCTTACGACTTCATTACGCGTTTACCTGAGGGCTTTAATACGATGCTTACAGGTGATGGAGCAAATTTAAGTCAAGGACAACGTCAGCTATTAAGTATTGCAAGAGCTGCAGTGGCAGACGCTCCTGTTATGATTTTAGATGAGGCAACATCATCTATTGATACAAGAACAGAAAGTCTTGTTCAAAAGGGAACAGATCAGCTTATGGAAGGCAGAACAGTTTTTGTTATTGCACATAGATTATCTACTGTTAGAAATTCAGATTGTATTATGGTTTTAGATCATGGTCGAATTATAGAACGTGGTAGTCATAACGATTTATTAAAGGAAAAAGGAACATATTATCAACTTTATACAGGTGCCTTTGAATTAGAATAAAATAAAAAGAACTATGAATGTGATTTAATTCATAGTTCTTTTATTCTTCAAAAAGAGATAATTGTTGATATTCTTCCTCTTCGTATAAAGTATGTAGTTTTGCAAATATTTCCTCGTTATCGCATAGGATATCGTTTGCTTTACAGAATTTCAAAAAGAAATCATATAAATATTTATGGTATCTAGAATTACAGATGTAATTATTTTTAAATTCATTGATATATTGTTTTTTTAATTTAGGGAAATGCTCATCTAGTTTTTGATAGAAGTACTCTCTATTTCCTTCTCTTAAAGTTAACCCAAACCCAAAACAAATAATCCCTTTAACTTTAGCTTCCTTGCACATACTAAGAATTCCTCTTAAATTATCTAAAGAATCATTGATATAAGGAAGTATTGGAGAAAGCCATACATAGGTTTCTATACCAGCTTCATTTAGCTTTTTTAATACTTCGAAGCGTTGCTTAGTTGTACAAACATTTGGTTCAACAATCTTACATACTTCTTCATCATAAGTGGTAAGAGTAATAGAAATTCTAGCTTTTGCTTGCTTGTTGATTTTTTTTAATAAATCTAAATCTCTTAGAATTAAATCAGATTTTGTTTGAAGATGAAGACCATATCCATACTTGTAAATAAGTTCAAGCATTTTACGAGTAAGTCCCAATTCTCTTTCTATAGGAGTGTAGGGGTCTGACATAGAACCAGTGGAGATAATAGTTTTTTTTCTTTTCTTACTTAACTCGACTTCTAATAGTTCAAGTGCATTTTCTTTTACTTCAATATCTTCAAAGGAATGAGGCATATTATAGCATTTACTTCTAGAATCACAATAGATACATCCATGTTCACAACCTCTATAAATATTTAAACCATTATTTGAACTTAAAATACTTTTCGCAGTAGTATAATGCATTCTATCCCTCCTTTCTTACATTATAGCATAAGCCCACCATAAAAAAGAAGTTAATTTTTTCAAAAAATAACAAATATTTCTTGACTTTATTTTATATTTTGCTATAATAATCAATGCAAGTTAAAAATGGACCCTTAGCTCAGTTGGTAGAGCAACTGACTCTTAATCAGTGGGTCTGGAGTTCGAGTCTCCAAGGGTCCACCATTTATATTAGATATTAGATTGGGCTCTTATGTAAGTAGCCCTTTTTGTTTTTTGAAAAATCAGTTTAAGCAGGTAAAGATTTTATTTATTTTTCTTAAATATCTTATGGAATAAAATTCTTAGAAAAACGTCTTGAAATCTGCTTGTCCCGATAGTATAATTTCTTATGTGGAAGAAAATAAAAAATACATAATATGACAGTTTATTCATATACTAGAGTAAAAGGAAGAATATTATGAAAATTATTAAAGAGAAAAATAAGGTATATATAAAAAATGAAAATAACGCGGAAGTAGCTTATATTACATTTCCTCAGATAGAAGCAGGGATTGTTCTAATAAATCATACCTATGTAAGTGAGGAATTAAGAGGAATGAAGATTGCAGAACAACTTATGGAAGCTGCTTGTGAAGTGATTCGCTCAAATGACCAAAAGGTGATTCCTCAATGTTCTTACGCGAAACATTGGTTTGAGAAACATCCTTTGCAGCAAGATATCTTAAAATAAATGTCCCTATACCTCAGTTGGATAGAGGAATCGCCTCCGAAGTGATCAGTCGATGGTTCGAATCCATT
>JAIDZC010000022.1 GCA_029057785.1 Anaeroplasmataceae bacterium | reverse complement strand
GGGTAGACTTTTCTAGCCCACAAAGCATTTTATTACCTTGCATGTCTATTATAAAAGAATGCATTATATCTTTAAAGAAAAATCGACTGGATAAAATATTGTTATTTTTCTAAAAGAAAACTGCAAATCTAATAGACAAATTAGAAAAAGTAGGAGAAATATATCTATTTTTATATTATTTTGTAAATGAGGGAATTCTTATATAAATTTAAACTGAAAAATATAAAGTAATTTTCTTTATTTTTCTTGGATTTTGATGTAAAATGTTAATATGTATTTAGGAGGGAATTTGTATGAATGAGTGGAATTTATCATTAATTTATAAAGAGTATAAAGATTTCTTAAAGGAATTAGAAGAGTTTCCAAAGGAAATAAAGCTTGCAGAAGGATTAAAGGGAAAATTAAACTCTTTAGAAGGTATGCTAGAATATGATCGTGTTATGAAGCGTATAGATGAACGAATTGAAAGATTATTTTGTTATGCTTCTATGAAACATGATTTAAATCAAAAGGATAGTAAATCTAGTGAGGATTATCAAAGAGTATATCAGCTTTTCAATGAACTAATGAGTAAAACAGCCTTTATTAATCCAGAGTTTTTGGCTAATGACAGACTTAAGCTTTTTGAGTATTTGAAAAATGAAAGATTAAAGAAATATCAGTATAAGCTAGACCAGCTGTTTAGAAGTCAGGATTTTTATTTGGATGCGAAGAGTGAAGAGCTTATGGCAAATTATGGAGAGGCAACTGGTGGATTCAATCGATTATATGATAAGCTTGCTGTTTCTGATAGAGAAGGTGTAGAGGTGACTATTTCTACAGGTGAGGTATTATCCTTAAATGAATCTAATTTTCAGTATTATCTAGGTATTCTATCCAATCAAGAGGATAGAAGAATTGTGTTTGAGGCAATTTATAATTTTTATGAGCAACATAAAAATACCTTTGCAGCGATTTATGATGGCATTATGCAATCTGAATTTGCAGATGTTAAAAATAGAGGATATGCTTCCATTTTAGAAAGCCATCTTTATTATAATGCCATCCCTAAGGAAGTATTTTTATCTTTAATTGATACTGCAAGAAATCATAGTGCTCCTTTAAAGGAATATTACGCTTTACGTAAAAAATATTTCAAATTAGATACATTACATACCTATGATCGTTTCTTAAGCTTTGCAGAAAGTAATGAGGTTTACACCTATGATACTGCAAAAGCTATGGTTTTAGATGCATGTAAGGCATTAGGAGAAGATTATTATGCACATGCATGTAAGGCATTAGAGGATGGAAGAGTTTCTGTTTATACTAAGGATGGGAAAAGAACAGGTGCTTACTCTACAGGTCTTTATAAAGAAGGGACTTTCATTTTATTGAATCATAATGATAACCTAGATAGTGCCTTTACCGTAGCTCATGAAGCTGGACATTCTATTCATAGCTTATATGCAAATGAGCATCAGGATGAGGTGAATGCAAACTATACTATCTTTGTTGCAGAGATTGCCTCTACGTTCAATGAACAATTATTCTTAGATTATGTGATGCAGCATTCTCATAACAAAAATGAAAAAATTGTTGTGTTACAGCAGGCGATAGATAATATTGTGGCTACCTTCTATAGACAAACCTTGTTCGCGAATTATGAATACCTAGCTCATAAAATGGTAGAAGAGAAAAAGCCAATAACTGCAGAAACTTTAAGTGGAATTATGACAGAGCTTTATAAGGATTATTATGGAATTGATTTAACCCAAGAGCCATTAAAGAATAATGTTTGGGCATATATTCCTCACTTTTTCCATACACCTTTTTATGTATATCAATATGCAACTAGCTTTGCAGCAAGCTTAGCAATTTATGAAGAAGTAAAGAGAAATCCTAAATCCTTAGAAAAATATCTTGCTATGTTATCTATGGGTGGATCAAATTATCCAGTAGAAATTGTAAAAACAGCAGGTGTTGATTTGACAAAGACAGATGCCTTCTTAGCAGTTGTAAATCGTTTAGAAGAATTAACCCAAGAGTTAAAAAAGCTATTAGAGGAGTGATATGATGGAAGAACGTTCCATTCCTATATTGGGGGAAGAAACAATAGAATACTTAAAAAAGATACACATTGCTGTATTTGGTTTAGGTGGTGTTGGAGGCTATGTTGTAGAAGCCTTAGCACGACAAGGTGTAGGAAGCTTAAGTATTATTGATTTTGATATCATTTCATCATCCAATAAAAATAGACAAATCTTAGCGCTGGAATCCACTATTGGTCATCCTAAAATAGAGGTTTGTGGAAGTCGTATTTTAGATATTAATCCTTCAGCAAAGGTGTATGCATATAATGTAAAAATTGATGAGGAAACCATTAACCAAATTGATTTTCAACCCTTTGATTATGTTATAGATTGTATAGATGATGTAGCTGGTAAGCTTGCGATTATAAGAAAGGCAAAAGAATACGGAAAAAGAATCATTTCTTCCTGTGGCACTGCAAATAAACTTGATACAACAAAATTTCAAATTAAAGATATATCTAAAACATCTATGTGTCCTCTTGCAAAAAAAATGCGGATAGAGCTTAAAAAATTAGATATAGAGGATGTTGAGGTTTTATTCTCTTTAGAAGAACCAGTGGTTAAGAAATTTGAGAATTTGCCTTCAGTTTCCTTTGTTCCTAGTATTGCTGGATTAATGATAGCGGGTCATGTAATATTAAAGCTTCAAGAAGAGGTTAAGAAAGATAGAATTCACCTTGTTTTAGAGGGTGGAGGAATGAAAGGCGTATATACTGCTGGTGTGTTAGATTTTTTCTTAGAAGAAAATTTGGAATTTGATGCAATCTATGGTGTATCTGCAGGAGCTTGTGTAGGAGCCAGCTTTGTTTCAAAACAAAAAACAAGAGGCTTTCATTCTTTAGCAGATTATGTGAATGATCCTGCCTGTGTTTCCAAAAGAAGTCTTACTAAAACGGGAAACTATTTTAATAAGGAATTTGTATACTATAAAATTCCGAATGAACTTATTCCATATGACTATGATGCAGCGCATCAAAATCCTTATAAACTCTATGCAACCGTAACAAATGTAGAAACAGGTAAGGCAGAATACTATCCATGTCTAGATTATAAAAAAGATATAGAATATATATGCGCATCTTCAAGTCTTCCTATGCTTGCAGAGATTCAGTGGATTAATGGTAAGGGATACTTAGATGGTGGTATTGCAGATTCTATCCCTTATTTAGAGGCAAAAAAGAATGCCAAAAAATGTGTGGTTGTTATGACTAAGCCTGAAGGCTATCTTTGTCAAAAACAAAATGCACTTTTAGCCAAGGCCATAAAATTGAAATATCGAAAATACCCAAAACTATTAAAAGCTTTAGATCATCGTCATATCCAGTATAATAAAGCTTTATCTCTTATGGAAAAGGATGATAATGTATTTATTATAAGACCATCTATTCCTCTTTCAATTGATCGATTAGAAAAGGATAAGAAGAAGCTAGAAGAAGCTTATCAGCTAGGCTATCAGGATGCAATGAAATCTTTTGAAGATTTAAAAAAATTTTTGGATAATTAAAAAAGCCTCATTTATTTGAGGCTTTTTTCTATATGTAAAATTCAAAATTAAGAGATGTTTTATGAATTACTTATCACAAATACATAATTCACAGCCACATTCTGTAGCTAAACGTTGTCCTGCTTTAACACAAGATTCTTTTGTATTATAGTGAGTATCTAAAACTTCACCATATTGATTTTCGATTTCCCAATTGTTTTGTTCCTTACAAGGTCTACAGGTAATCTTATCTTTCATTTTTTCACTTCCTTACACTAATAGTTTGTCACATAGAATGTTTGTTAATATGGAAATAATTAGTAATTACTAAAAATGAGGATAAGAGGTAGATTAAAATCATATATATTATTAAGATATATTTTCTTTATTGTTTTTCTTCTCTAAAAAGAAGATAGAAAGACATATTTTTAATGTATATAGTTGTAATTTTTGTCTGAAATTAGTATAATTAAATAGTAGCACTTTTTAGAAAAGGGTGGTCTTATGATAGATTTATTAGAAATCAAAGACCCTTCGTTTATAAAGGATATGTCCATAAAAGAACTAAAAGAGCTTGCTGGACAGATAAGAGAGTTTTTAGTTGATACAATTTCAAAGACTGGCGGACATCTAAGTAGTAATCTAGGTGTTGTTGAGATTACTATCGCAATGTATTATGTGTTTGATCCCGAAAAAGATAAATTCTTATTTGATGTAGGACATCAATCCTATGTCCATAAGATTTTAACAGGTCGAGCTAAGGATTTCTCTCATCTAAGACAGTATGGTGGTATGAGTGGATATATTAGACGTGAGGAGTCAAAATATGATATATGGGAATCTGGACATTCTTCCACAACTATTTCTGCAATGGCTGGTATGCTTCTTGCAAGCGAGGATAAGGATGAAAAGGTGATTAGCTTAATTGGAGATTCTGCTATTATGAATGGTGTTGCCTTTGAAGGAATGAATTTTTTGGGTTCTCAAAAGAAATTAGCACCTATCGTGATATTAAATGATAATAAAATGGGAATTTCAAAATCTGTTGGAGCCTTGTCTAAAGCATTTTCAAGACTTAGAGGAACTCGTTTATGGCGTGGCTTTAAACGTGTATTAAACTTTATTTTTCCTACCTTTATTACAAACTGGTTCCATCAAGTCAAACGTGGTATTAAAGCCTTTATTCAACAGGATAATATTTTTGAGGATTTAGGTTTTGACTATTATGGGCCAATTAAAGGGAACGATTTAAGATCCTGTATAAAGGCATTACAAAGAGTGAAAAAGAATACAGGACCTGTATTACTACATGTTATAACGACTAAAGGAAAAGGCTATACACCTTCTGAATTGGATGAAGAAGGAAGCTTTCATGGCGTTTCTCCATTTGATAAGAGTACAGGGAAATCCCTTAAAATGCCAGTGGTAAATGAGCACTCTTATTCAGATTTGGTAACTCATTATCTAACTAAGAAAAGAGAAGAACAACCTTTCTTTGTAGTAACACCTGCAATGAAGGCGGGTTCTAAACTAGAAAAATTTGCAGATAGTTATCCTGAAGATTTTTATGATGTCGGTATTGCTGAAGAACATGCTGCTGATATGGCTGCTGGTATAGCAATCCAAAATAAGAGAGTAGTTTTATTATATTATTCAACATTTTCACAGCGTGCATTTGATGAAATTTTAAATGATATTGCAAGACAAAATCTCCCTGTAATTATAGGAATTGATCGTGCAGGAGTTGTTGGTGAAGACGGTGCTACGCATCAAGGAATTTATGATATAGCTATGTTTGGCTTAATGCCAAATGTAAAAATTGCTATGCCAAAGGATGCAGAAGAGCTTGTTGGTATATTTAATTATGCATTTAAAGAAACATGCCCATTTGTAATTCGCTATCCTAGAGGAAATGTGATTACTGATTTAGATTGTTTAAATAAGGATACAATGATTTCTCCAAGCTGGGAATATATGAAAAAAGGGTATAAGAAATGTGTTATTTCTTATGGACCAGATCTACTTAGAATTCAAAAGCTATTATCTGAAGAAAATTTAGATTGTTCCTTAGTAAATGCGAGATATATTCGTCCTTTAGATACAAAGCTTTTAGAAGATGTTTTATCAAGTCATAAGAAGGTCATCATTATTGAACAGACAACCATAAAGGGCAGTCTCTATCAAGATATCGTTCTTTATGCCTATCAAAATAAGTATAAGACAAAAATTGAATCTATATCCTTTGAAGAAAATACAATCATTCCTCATGGCAAGATTGAGGATGTGTTAAATCATAATGGAATGTCTAATGAAGATATCTTGAAAAAAATACGAGTGGATTAATTAATCCACTCGTTTTAAATATTCGATGATTTCGTCAACAATGCCATCTGGTGTAGAGGCACCAGAGGTTATGGAAATAGATGAAATAGTTTTAAAATCAATTGCTTTTAAACCTTCTACATTTTCAATAAGAAGTGTTGGAATTTGAATTGACTGGCATGCAAGTGCTAGTTTCTTTGTGTTTGAAGATGATTTATCTCCGACTACCAAACACAAATCTACTGGTTCCTGATTTAGGCAGGCTTGCTGTCTTATTGTAGTCGCTTTACAAATTTTATTATCTAGAATGGCATTAGGAAATTTTTTTTGAATTTCTTGATAAATTTTTTCTGTTTCAAATAGGGAGAGTGTTGTTTGATTTGTGACATAGATTTTAGAAGCAGAAATGTTTTTTAAGTCTTCTAGATTCTCAATCAATTGAATAGAAGAGGAAATTCCCAAAATGCCTTCACATTCTGGATGACCCTTTGTTCCAATGTATAGACAAGTATATCCTAAAGAGAGGTACTTTTTCATTTGTTTTTGGACTAAAAGAACATTTCCACATGTCGTATCTACGATAGTTAAATTCTTTGCTCTTGCTTTCTCATAAACTATGGGGGAAACACCATGTGCGGAAAAAATAACAGTTCCAGAAGAGATTTGTTCAATTAAGTCACTTCTAGATATCCCTTTTTCTTCAATTAGAATGGCTCCCTTTTCCTTTAAATCCTCAATCACATTTTGGTTATGAATAATGGAACCTAAAAGATAGATGGGTCTTGGATAGGTAGGAGAAGTAAGTACCTCATAGGCTATCTTTAAAGCATTCTTCACCCCACTACAGTATCCCTGAGGAGTAAGCTTATTTATTTTCATTTAACCCACCAAATCTTCTGTTTCTAGACTGATAGCTTAAGATTGCTTTTTCTAGTTCCTTTTCATCAAAATCTGGCCATAAAGTATCTGTAAAATAGAGTTCTGCATAGCCTAGCTGCCAAAGAAGATAATTACTGATTCGGATCTCTCCACTTGTACGAATCAGTAAATCTAGTTTTGGATAATCCTTCGTAAATAAATGACTTTCAATTACTTCAGGAGTAATATCATTTACATCAAGCTTATTGTCCTTGACTAATGAAGCAATTTCTTTGGTGGCAGTTGTGATTTCATCATAGGAGCCATAATCAACACATAGAGTAAGTGTAAGGCCAGTATGCTCCTTTGTGATGTCCTCAATTTCCTCTAAAACGTGAAGAAGAGGAACAGGAAGTCTATCACGTCTGCCAATGAAGCATACCTTATATTTTGATTTTAAAATTTTTTCTTTATATCTCTTATAATAACGAATGGGAGTATTCATTAAATAGTTTACTTCCTCAGCTGGTCTATTCCAATTCTCAGTTGAAAAGCAAAACATAGTTAAATATTTTATTCCTATTTGATCACAGGCCTTTGCAACATCAACAATGTTAAAAGCACCTTTACGATGACCAAAGGTTCTAGGAAGAAGTCTTTTTTTTGCCCATCTACCATTACCATCTAATATCATAGCAACATGCGTAGGAATTTTGTTAGGATCTATCTTCATCTTTAAATCCTCCTTTATAATAGTAGTATACCATAAAAAAGAATTGAAGAAAATATGACTTTTATACATTCTTTTTAAGATTTCAAGATAAACTATAGTTAAGGAGGAAAATTTAATATGAAATTTTATTATTGTGATACTTGTAACAGTATATTTACTTTTGTAAATAAACCTACAGAAAATTTAAATTGTTGTGGAAATCCGCTAAAAGAGCTTGTTCCTAATTCTACTGTTGCCTCTCTAGAAAAGCACATTCCAGTTGTGGAGCGTAGAGAGAATTATGTTTATGTAAAGGTAGGAAGTGAGACACATCCTATGCTTCCAGAGCATTATATTGAATGGGTTGTTCTAGAAACAACACAGGGTTATCAATTAAGAAATTTAAAGCCTGGAGATGCACCTATGGCAGAATTTGTTCTTGCAAAAGGAGAAGATGTACTTACTGCCTATGCTTACTGTAATATTCATAAGCTTTGGAAAAATTAAATCTAGATAATAGAATGCTTATATACAACTCAAATGTATATAAGCATTTTTCTATTATAGACAAACAAAAGAAAACAGAACTTTTTCTATTAGATAAACTTTATGCTAGTCTTATGCATATCATAAATTGGTGATGGTGTGAAAGCTTTAATTTGTTTACATGGTCTTTTATCTACTAAAGCGGACTATAGGGAAATCTCTTTTGCTCTAAAGGATAAGTATGACACAATAGCCTGCTATGATCTTCCTGGTCATGGGTATAATAATTTAAAATATAATACACCAACAATTAAACGATTCTTATTAGACATCTATGATTCCTTGGCAATCAAACACGATAGAATTGATGTTATAGGCTATTCTATGGGTGGAGTCATGGCTTGTTATTTACAAAGTGTTCGTAAGATAAATAAAATGGTTCTTTTGGCTCCAAGCTATAGATATTTGAATTTAAAGAATTACCATTTCAAAAAGAAAGAAAGGAAGCAGCCTAATATTGCTTCTTTAATCCCTAAAAAGAATTATATGCATGTTTTTCGTTTTGCAAAGATTATGTATGATTTATCAGACGAATTTCATGTGATTTATCCTGAAACTTTAATCTTATGGGGAAAGGATGACTATCTTGTGAAAGAAGAATCTGGCTTACTTCTTTACCAGATGATTGCAAATCGAAATAAAAGATTTATTCAGTTAAAGGAGCATAATCATTTTAACATTGTAAGAAGTCCAATTGTAATAAAATATATCTATAATTTTTTAAGTGAATAATTTTTTTACTTTGATACAAACTATAGATAGGGTGATTTAAAATGTTTGAAAATCAAAGTATGACAAAATATCCTACACATACCTTAGGACTAGCAAATAATGAGGAACTAAAATATGAAATAAAGAAGTATTTAGACAATAAAACGCATAGTTCAGCTTATATTAAGGTTTGTGCAATGGAACTAAAGCGACTTGGCCGTATGGAACTCAGTGTAGCCTTAGATAAAATAGCAGAATCAAAGATGCATTTTGAGGCAGTTTTAATGGAAGCTTTTGGAATGAAGGATGACATTCGCTTAAATCTAAATAATGTATTAATGCGTGCTGAGGAAGATATTATCTTTGCAAGAAAAATAGAATTGCTCGCAAAAGATAATAATGAGCATGAGGTTTATACTTTAATGCACGAGCTTGCAAAAACTGAAGCTGAGAATTTGGCTGCATTAATGGGAATTGTCAATCGTGTTGTAGAAGATTCAGAAGAAAGACCAAGATATTAATAAGAAACAATAATATTTATATAGAACTACAGGTGTAGTTCTTTTAATATTTTCTTCCAAAAAATGGCATAATTTGATATAATATATATGGTGAGATTTATGTCAAAAATTGAGAAGAGAAGGCAAATATTTATAGGTATAGAGGTAGCAATTGGAATCCTTTTTGTTATATTGCTTATCCTAGCAATTATAAATCAGCATCATCTCTATATATTCATTACAATTTTTTCTATTACTCTTTGGTGTTTTGCATCCGCTTTTTGGTATTATTGCAATATAAAATTACCCTATAAGGGCTTGGTAATTAAACCTACAATAGAAGGAATAAAAAAGGGAATCAAGTATAACTATAAGGTTACACATGAGGAAGCATATAAAGAGATGATTAAAAGACATAACTTGCTTCCTTTAGCTAGAAAGTTTGATTTGAACGATGAAATAAACGATGAAATAGATGGAATAAACTATACCTCCTTTGATCTTATAGCTAGCCACCAGGTAAGTAGTGGAAAATCTAGTCATACGGTTATAGATTTTCAAGGTAAAGTTTATGATGTGGAATTAGGTTCCACCTATTGTGATTATATCCTGAAAGAAGATGGAAAAAAGATTAAACCAGAAGGATTCACAAAATTAGATTTAGAAAGTATAAAAATGAATGATAAATTTGATTTGTACACTAGGCATACAGTTGAAATTTTTAAAATATTTACACCAAAATTAATCCAAGAATGTAATAAAATAAATTTTTTTGACAATAAAGCTAGTATAATTTGTCATTTTGGTTCTCACTTTTATCTTTTCTTAGCCAATAAAGAAAATCAGTTTGAGAAGCTTGCTTCTCCAGCAGAAATTAAACTAGAGTATAATAAGCAGTATGAGTCTTTAAAGAAATATTTGACACCATTTTTATAATAAGATCTGAGAACTTTATTTTAAAGTTCTTTTTTCTTGCAATCTTTATATATTAGTTGTATAATTTAAATGAATAAATATTCATTCAATAGAGGTGGATTATGGGAAGAAATGAAGAAAAGAACATAGAACAACGAAAAGAAACAGTCAATAAGATAGAAGATGGTGCTTTATATTATTTTGCGAAGTATGGTCTGGCGGGAACAAAAATTAGTGATTTATCTAAATATTTAGGCATCTCTCAAGGGTTACTTTACAGATACTATTCATCTAAAGAAGAACTATTTAAAACTGTTTCTAAGAAATGGATTGAGATGCGAGATAATAATATGCAGGACTTAGTTGACGCTCCCATCAGGGGGGGGATGAAAATAAAGCAATTGACCAATTATGTGGAAAAGAGTATGACAAGAGATAAGAAATTTGCTGCCTTTTTCACAATATTTGAAAATGATAGCTTGACTTCAGGAACAAAAGAAGGAAGCTTATTTCACACTTGGTCGAATGAACCCATTCTTATGCTTGCAAAAATTATTGAGCAGGGACAACAAGAAGGTGATGTTCATCCGGGTAATCCATATCAAATGGCCATAAGCTATTGGGGACTTGTTTTTGCAATTTCACACAATTATATTTCTAGTGACACACTTGAATGGTATGATTTTAATATGTTGAATCGTTTATTGATTAAGAATATATAAGAGGTGCTACAAAAATGAAATATATGAGTTTTAATTCATCTTGTACTCTTACAGCACTTGCAAATATGCTAGAATTATTAAAGATTGATAATGTTACAGATAGAATTCTTGCTGAAAAGCTTATGCTTCCCTATATATTTAGATATAAAGAAAATCAATTTTGTGCAGGAGCTATGAACCAAAATGCAGAAATCTATAATTCCTATTTTAACAAAAAAGGCTATGAGTTTGTTGAAGTAGAATTATCTAAAGAAGAACTTTGGCCTTATTTGAAGAAGCATCCTATAAGTATGCTTGGTGTTAAAAGTGTATCTGGCAAGCACGCTGTTGTTTTTCTGAAACAGCAGGAAGAAGAATTGTTATTCTTAAATCCTCATTATGAAAATGACAAGGAAAAGGATATTCTTTGCATTAAAAAAGAAGAACTTAACAAGTTTGTAGAGAATAAAATCATAGTTGGAAGCATTCAAAAAGGTACAAGCCAACAAACGAAAATAGATTATCAAGCTTCCTTAAAAGCTTTAGATGTTTATTTGAGGGAGTTTGATACATTTTGTTGTGAGTCAAGAAGCAGGACTGCGATATTTGAAAAAAGAGATGAATTATTTCGTTGTTTTGCGATAGATTTAATTCCAATGATGGAGATTCTTAAAGAGAATACTTTGCTTTCTTTACTCTATGAGTTCCAGCAAGTAATATTTAAACTTATAAAAATAGAGGATAAAAATATTCCCTATAATATTGTTTCTAAATCTTTAGTAGAAAGAATTGTGGAAGAATATAGAAGAATTATAATGACTAAATTAAAAGGAGAAAATTTATGATAGTAGAAGTTAAGAATTTAGAAAAGACATATAAAAATGATCTAAAGGCTTTAAATGGCTTAAATTTAGAGGTTAGAGAAAAGGAGATTTTTGGTCTTTTAGGTCCAAACGGAAGTGGGAAGACGACAACGATAAATTGTATCTTGCAGCTTTTAAATTTTGATAAGGGAGAGATTATGCTCTTTGATGAGGAAATGAAGCCAAGCCGCCTAGATTTAAAGGCTAAGATTGGTCTAGTTCCTCAAAATGTTGCGGTATTTAATGAGCTTACCGTTTATGATAATATTGATTTCTTTTGCGGATTATATATTAAGGACAAGAAACTTAGAAAACAATATGTGGAAGAGGCAATAGAATTTGTATCCTTAGAGGATTACAAGAAATATTATCCTAAGAAACTATCTGGTGGTCTTCTTAGAAGATTAAATATTGCCTGTGGAATTGCCCATAAACCAAGCTTAATCATCTTTGATGAGCCTACAGTGGCAGTAGATCCACAAAGTAGAAATAAGATTCTAGAAGGAATTCAAAAGCTCAATGAAGCAGGATCTACCATAATTTATACATCACATTATATGGAAGAGGTAGAACAGATTTGTTCCTATATTGTTGTTATGGATAAGGGAGAAGTGATTGCCCATGGAACAAAAGAAAAATTAAAGGAATCTATTGATTTAGGTTCTACGATAACTGTTGAGACAAGTGAAGAAGCAGTAAAGCTTTTTGAAGATAAGGAATTTGTTTTAGAGCTTGCTTATAAGGAGGGAGAACTCATTATAAAAACAAAAAAAGGAGATTCCTATTTACCAGTGATTTTAGACATTCTTCATAAAAACAAAATGCCTATTGGAAGAATGTATTCAGAGCTTCCAACTTTAAATGATGTTTTCTTAACGCTTACTGGAAAGGAATTGCGTGATTAATATGCTGTTTTTAACAAGATTAAAGGTGCTTTTAAAACGCAAATCTACTCTGTTTTGGGTACTCCTATTTCCTATACTCCTTGCATCAGCAGAATATTTTGCGTTTGGTAAATTTATAAAATCAACTCCAATTGAAACAATTTCCATTGGTATTATTGAAAATGAAACTCCTGAGCTTTTAGAAAATGTTTTAAAAGAAGCCAAGATTGAAGACGATAAAAACTTATATGAGGTGATTGTCTATTCTGATACTTTAACAGCTAGTCAAGCTCTAGAGGATAAAAAAATAGAACTCTATCTTTATGAAAATAATGAGAAAATAGAAGTGGTAGCAAATTCAAATTCAACTGCCTTAACCATAACTCATTCCTTAATTGAGGAGGTTAAAATTATTGAAAAAACCATTTCAGATGCTTATAAATCCTATTATGAGGATTTAGCATCCGGAAAAAATCCTACTGAGGTGAATCCTGAAGAAATCCTTACAAATATTACAAAGGATGCAGATTATTTTAAAGATATATCCAATTCTAAAAATGCAACCTTTTATACCTTTTATTTCTATTCTCTAATTGCTATGGCTTGTCTATATGCAGCATTGTTTGGAGTTAGTATTATAAATGATATCAGGGCAGATCGTTCCAGCTTAGGTATAAGGATTTCATCTAGTGTTGCCTCAAAGCATAAGCTGATTATAACCTATTTCTTAGCTAGTGCTTTATTGCAAATGATTTCCTCTATTATTTTATATGTATATTTGGCCTTTGTACTAAAAGTGGCATTAGGAGAAAATGTTGGTCTTATTTTAATCACTTTAATTCTAGGTGGTATAGCTGGTATTTCTATTGGTATGCTTGTCGGAGCACTTGTTAAAGGGAGTGAGTCAAAATGCCAAGGAATTATTACCTGTATTTCACTTGGCTGTTCTTGTCTTGCTGGTTTGATGTCTGTAGATGTGAAGCACTTAGTAGATAAGTATATGGGGTTTATTAATTATATCAATCCTGCAGCATTAATTACGAATAGCTTATATGCACTTTATTACTATGATACTTATACGAAATACATTATTTATACCTGTGTATTGTTAGGTATATCCTTACTTGCCATATTAGGCGTTATCTTGAAAACAAGAGGTGAAAAATATGCAAGTTTGTAAATTATTTTTAAAGATTGTAAAGAAAAATATAGGACTTCTAATCTTATATTTTGCTATATTTACTTTTATTACTATCTTTATGATTTCAGGTCAGAATCAAAGTAGCTCCTATAATCAAGAAAAGATTGCTACCTATGTTCTTGTGGAAGAGGAAACAGAAGAATCAAAAGTTTTTCTATCTTTTTTAGATGAGTATATCAAAAAAGTGGATTTAAATGGAGAAGGCTCTGTTGATGATGCTTTATTTTGGGATGATATTGATTTATACATTTATATTCCTAAGAATTTTTTTGAAAAAATCCTAAAAGATGAAGAAGCATTTACCATGAAATCAGCTCCTGATTCCCTAGGAGCTACATCTGTGATATCTTCCATCAATACATATTTAAATTTAGTTAAAGAAAATATTCGCCTAGGAATATGTTCTACAGAAGATGCTCTAGGCTATACGAAAGATATCTTTATTAGTGAGGAATACGTTAGCGTTTCTATTAAAGAAAAGGAAAGTACAGGACTAATAAGAGGAGTCTATGATATGGCTATCTATGTTGTTAGTTCCTTATTGATGCTAATTGTAGGTTTGATTTCTTTTAATATGAGAAAGCTAGATATCAATAGAAGACTAAGAATAAGTCCATATCCTACAGGAAAAAGAAATGTAATGCTGGCTATTTGTTATTTTCTTATTTCAGTATTGTTTATTGGGTTTGTCACAGTCATTGGAATGTGTATTTTCCCTAAGCAGATAAATAATAGAATATGGCTATATATTTTAAATATCTGCTTATTTGCAGTAACTATGGTATTTATGGCTTTGTTCATTTCTAGTCTATTTAAATCAGATATGGCTTATATGTGTCTTGCAAATGTATTACCACTTGTGGCAGCATTTGTATGTGGCTCTTTTGTAGGTATAGACTTACTTCCTGATGCTACTAAGGCATTTGGTCATATTTTCCCAAATATCTATATTGTTTTAGGAAATCAGTATATTCAAACGGCTTCCACCTTTAATTTTGGCACTTATTTAGGAATTGTATGGCCTTGCTTCTTATTTATTGTGATATTCATTATAGGAAGTATTTTAGTCACAAATCGTATCTCTAAATCAGAGAGCTAGTTTGATAAAAAATGAAATATAAACTTTGTTTATAAGAAATAATCAAGTTGAAAAAGCCATTTATTTTTCGAAATATGAAAAATAGATGGTTTTTATTTATTTAAATTGAAGAGAAACGTTTTTTATGGTAAAATGGTAAGAAAGTAAAGAATAAGAGGTACGCTTTATGAAAAGAGATGCAAGAATTAAGGCGATGCAAATTTTATATACATGTGATTTTCAAGGACTAGAAATAAAAGATGTTTTAGAAATGGAAGAAGAACTAGATGAATTAGCTATTTCTTTAGCTGAGCTTTGTTATGCGAATTTATCCAGAGTAGATGAACTGATTTCTTCAACCTTGGAGCGCTATACGATTGACCGCTTGAATTTAGTAGATAAGGCAATTATCCGTTTGGCTGTTTCAGAAATGTTGGCTGGAAAAGAACCACGTCAAGTTATCATTAATGAAGCATTAGAAATCACTAAGCTATTTACGGATATGGGAGATCATAAGGCAGTCAGCTTTAACAATCGTTTATTAGATAATATCAATAAGAAATTGAAGGTTGAATAAAATGGAAGAACGTTATTTAACTGTCACCGCTTTGACAAAATATATCAAGTATAAATTTGACCACGACCATCATTTAGAAGAGGTTTTGCTGGAGGGGGAGATTTCTAACTTTAAGCATAATTCTCGTGGGCATTTTTATTTTACTTTAAAGGATGAAAATGCTAGCATTTCAGTTACGATGTTTTCTAGCTTTGCAAGACTAGTGAAGTTTGAGCCAAAAGATGGAATGAAGGTTTTTGTAAAAGGGAACGTTACAGTCTATGAGCCTTCTGGAACCTATCAAATTAATATTAGAGAAATGAAGAGCGATGGAGTAGGGGATTTATATCTTGCCTTTCAAAAATTAAAATCAGAACTTGAAAAAGAAGGTTTATTTGATCCAGAGCATAAACAGAAGCTTCCTTTGTTTCCACAGTGTATTGGTGTTGTAACTTCACCTACAGGTGCTGCAATAAAGGATATTATTCATACGGTTGGAAGAAGATATCCATTGACTCGGATTATTTTATATCCTGCAATTGTCCAGGGCGAAGATGCTAAGGACAATGTAGTTGAACAAATCGAGCTTGCTAATGAACAAGGCCTATGCGATGTATTAATTGTAGGTCGTGGTGGTGGTTCAATAGAGGATCTTTGGGCTTTTAATGAACGATGTGTAGCTATGGCAATTTACAATAGTAGGATTCCTATCATCTCAGCTGTTGGTCACGAAATTGACTTTACCATTGCTGATTTTGTTGCAGATGTTCGTGCGGCTACTCCAACTGCTGCAGCTGAGCTTGCAACCCCATCTTTAGAAATGCTTAAAGGAAATGTTGCCTATTATGTAGACCGGATGACAAAGCATATGAAGCAAATCATAGAGAACGCAAGACTTCATATCGCAAATATGGATAGAAGAATTGATTCTTTAAATCCAATGTCTATGCTAGAGCACAAGAAAAGAATATTGAAGGAATATACAAAACAGCTTACTCTTTTGATTCAAAGAATACTTTTAGAAAAGAAAAGTGAATTTAAGATATTAGATAGTAAGCTAGGTGCTTTAAATCCACTTGCAATAATGGATAAGGGATATTCTATTAATAGCGTAGATGGTGTAATTATTACGGATGTCACAAAGGTTAAAAAGGATGATATCCTCACTACAAAAATGAAAAATGGTGAAATAAAAAGTAAAATCCTGGAGGTAAATGTAAATGGAAACTAAAACATTTGAGGAAAATTTGAAGAAGTTAGAAGAGATTGTTCGCAGTCTTGAAAATAAAGATATTACATTAGAGGATGCAGTAAAGAATTATACAACAGGACTAGAGCTTTCTAAAACCTGTTATGACATCTTAAATACAAACGAACAGCTTGTTGTTCAAAAGATGACAGAAAGTGGACTTGTTGATTTCAATAGTGATAAGGAATGAGACTAGATCTTTTTTTAGTGGAGCATAGCTACTATGACAGTAGAACTAAGGCTCAAAAGGCAATAGAGGCTGGTGCTGTAAAGGTATCTGGTACTGTAATTACAAAGTCTAATTATGAAGTTTTAAGTGATGCTCCTATAGAAATTATTAAAGAGACTAACCCTTATGTTTCAAGAGGAGGTCTAAAGCTAGAGGCAGCAATAGATAATTTTAAGCTAGATTTTAAAAATAAAAAGGTTTTAGATATTGGCTCCTCTACTGGTGGCTTTACGGATTGTGCTTTAAAGCATGGAGCAGAGCTTGTTTATGCAGTAGATGTTGGAACGAATCAGTTAGATTCCACTTTAAGAGGAAGAAAGGATATTGTTCTTTTAGAACAAACCAATATTTTAGAAGTGGAAAGTCTTCCAGTTGACTTTGATTATATCGTAATGGATGTATCCTTTGTTAGTATTGAAAAAATACTTCCTGCGGTAGATCGTTTCTTAAAAGAGGATACAACTTTTATTTGTTTAATTAAACCTCAGTTTGAGGTAGGAAAAAGATATATGAAGAATGGAATAGTTAAGGATAGAAGCCTTCATATTAAAGTTTTAGAACATGTTATATCTCTATTAGGAGAGTATCATTTGGGCGTTTCTAAATTGATTCCATCTCCAATATTAGGTGGAAGTGGAAATAAAGAATTTTTGGCTTGTATCAAAAGAGGTATTGATACAAGGATAAATGTTATTGAAGTATGTAAGTAGGTGGAAGTATGCTAAAAAGCTTAAGTGTAAGAAATTTTGCAATCATCGAAGATATTCATATAGATTTTAAGGAAGGAATGACTGTTCTTACTGGTGAAACTGGTGCTGGTAAGTCTTTGATTATCGATACAATTTCCCTTTTATTAGGTCAAAGAGCAGATAATGATATGATTCGTTATGGGGAAAAAAAAGCAACTATAACAGGCATTTTTTCATACACTAATGAAGAACTTGATGAGCTTTTAACACGCTTTTCTATCCCCAAAGAGTCTGAACTTACTATTATCAGAGAAATCCAAGACAATGGGAAAAATAGTATTAAATTAAATAATGTTTCCATTAGTCTTACTATGCTTAAGCAAATTTCTAATTTCTTGGCAGATATTCATATTCAAAATGATACATTTAAATTGTTGAATCAAGATTCTTATTTATCCTTAATTTGTCCTAATCAAGATGCTTCCTATGATAAAATTGTTTCTAACTATATGATTGCCTATTCAAAGTATTTAGAAGCTTATCATAAATATGAGCATGTTGTTAAAGGTCAAAAGGAAAGCCAGGAACGACTTGAATATATGCTTTATGAACAGAATGAACTAAAGAACCTAGACCTTGTTCCAAATATTGATGAAACTTTAGCATCAGAAATCTCTAAGCTAGAGAATTATGATAAAATATTTTCTAATTTAAATGAAGCTTACGCAAATTTAGAAAATACATATTTTTCAATTGATTCTATTTTTGAGGCAGCCAATCATCTAAAAAAGATTTCTGATTTAGATCCTAGCTACCAAGAAGCATATGAAAAGGCATTGGATTGCTATTATATATTAGATGAAATCAAGGGAAATCTTTCTGGTCAAATAGGAAGTCTTGATTTTGATCAAGAGGAATTGAATGCCAAAATCGAACAATTAAATACGATTGAAAAAGCAAAGTCAAAATATAAAAAGAGTGTAGAAGAATTGATAGAGTATTTAAATCAAATCACTCTACAAATTGATATGGTAAATAACTATGAGGATGTTTTAAATCAATCTAAAGAAGAAGTCATAACTACACATAAAATTTTAGTTGATAAGGCATTGAAGCTTTCAGAATACAGAAAAAAAATAGCTTCACAGCTTGAAGCAGGAATCTTAAAGGAGTGCCATAATTTAGATTTAGAGGATACAAGATTTGAAATTGTCTTTAATAAAGTTTCATTAACAGATCCATTCCAAGCTGGAGTGTTTATGGAAAATGGTATTGATTCCATTGATTTTATGATTAGCTTTAATCGAGGAGAACCATTAAAATCTTTGCATAAGGTTGCATCTGGAGGAGAGATGTCTAGAATTATGCTAGCTTTTAAGAGCTTCTTTGCAAGGACATCTAATTTATCCTTGATGGTTTTTGATGAAATTGATACTGGAGTCTCTGGTTCTACAGCTAAAAAAATCGCATTAAAAATGCAGGCAATTTCAAAATACAATCAGGTTTTATGTATTACACATTTGCCTCAAGTGGCTGCGATAGGGGATTGTCATATTCATATTTATAAAGAAATTATTCAGGATAGAACGACGACACATTATAAATACTTGACATTGGATGAACGAGTAGAAGAAGTTGCATTAATGCTTTCAGGAGACAAGCTAAGTCTATATGCTTTAGAAGCTGCAAAGGCTATGCTAAATAAATAAAAAAATAGGGACTTTTCTGTCTCTATTTTTTATTTACAAATTGATTTAATGCTTTGGCAACACCAGAGGTTTCATTAGAGGTAGTGATGAAATTTGCTACCTTTTTTACTTCTGGAAAAGAATTCTCCATCGCAACACCCAAGCTTGCTTTTTCTATCATAGCCAAATCATTTCCTGCATCTCCAATAGCCATAGTTTCTGCCATTTTGATGTTTAGATAAGAGGCTAGAGCTTCCAAGGCAGTTCCCTTATTTGTGGATTTATTTAAAAATTCTAAAAAGATAGGAGCAGAACGAACAACGGAATAGGTTTCATAATATTTTGAATTTAGATTTTTCATTGCCTCATCTACAGTAGAACCCTCTCCTACCATCATACATTTTAAAAATTCTTCATTATCTTCTAACATTTTAAAATCTACGATGTGATCTACAATTTTATTGATTTTAACCTCGACATCAGTATAAGGATTATGGACATCTGTAATAAGGTCCTCATTTTTTTTAAACGCATGAAAATAGGTTCCTAAACGTTTAGATTCTTGATAAAGCTCTTTAACAGCATTTCCCGATATAGTTGTAGAAAATATGAGTTCCATTGTTTTGACATTAAACACTTTAGCACCATTATAACAGATTACGTAATCTTCATCTGAAATTAAATCAAGTTCTTTTAACACAGGAAGAACTCCATTGTATGGTCTTCCTGTGGCAATTACAATCTTACATCCATTCTTTTTAGCATTCAAAATGGCGGTTTTATTTTCTTCAGATATTTTTTTTTGATTGTCAAAAAGCGTACCATCTAAATCAATTGTGCATAGCTTAATCATGTTATCACCTGTTTCATTATATCATAATTGGTAAAAATTGGGTATATGAAAAGAAAAAAATAGAAGAAAATAAAGGATGTGGAGGTGTAAAAATGAAAAAAATAATAGCCTTTATTAGTATGCTATTTTTATCCTTGGGTATATTTACAGCTCATGCCTATGAATTATCAAAGGATGATAAAATTTATGTAGGTGGTCAAGCCATCGGTATTAAACTCAATACAGGTGTACTTGTGGTAGGTTCTTATGGAATTTTAGAGAATGGAAAAATCTATAAGCCATGGGAAGAAGCAGGTATCACAGAGGGTGACCAAATCATAAGCTTGAACAATATGCAAATCACAGACATAAAAAGTCTTTTAAAAGCCTTAGAACAAACTGGTGGCAAAGAGTGTAGTATTGAATATAAAAGAAATAACGAAGTCTTTAGAAAAAGTATTACACCTATGTATTCTTCAAATAGCTACTCCTTAGGTTTATATGTTAAGGATTCCATATTAGGAGTTGGAACATTAACTTACTATATCCAAGAAATTAATGCTTTTGGTAGCTTAGGTCATCAAATCACTTCAAAAGATTTCTATAGTGGTGAGATCTATGAAGCAAAGGTAAATGAAATCATAAAGCCAACTCGTAGTGAGGCAGGAGAAAAAAGAGCTAGTATTGATAGTAAATCTATTGGTAAGGTAGAACAAAATACCAATACTGGTGTTCATGGTTATACAAATTCTAACTTTGATTATAGCAATATGGAAGCCTTGGAGATGAAAACAAGAGATGAAATTCATTTAGGTGAGGCAGAAATATGGACTTGTATTAAAGGAAAAACTGTAGAAAAGTATAAAATCAACATTACAGGCTTAGCTAAACAAAGTAAAAAGGATATTAAAGGGATTTCCTTTGAAGTGACAGATGAAGCGTTATTAGCTGAAACAGGTGGTATCATTCAAGGTATGTCAGGTTCACCCATTATTCAAGATAATAAAATAATTGGTGCCGTGACCCACGTTTTAATTAATAATAGTAAAAAAGGATATGGAATTTATCTTGAGTTTATGCTAGAAGATATGGGTATTACTATTGTAGAATAAAATTAGATTATTCCATAGAGATAAAAAGCAAGAATAACTATCATTCTTGCTTTTTTGTTTCGTTATGATATAATTGCAACAAAGATAATCCTAATTTACGGAGGTAACCTATGAGCGTAATAAATGATAAAAAAGTGGTTCAGAAGCAATACGAAAATGCAACAAATTTGAATACTAGAATTTCTTTGCATGATAAATATTCTATGAATAAACAGGGATTTGGAAATTGGATTGTATCTTATTATCAAATAACCGAGGGAATGAGGATATTAGAACTGGGCTGCGGTACTGGAGAAATGTGGAAAAACCAGATAAGTCTTTTAAATCAATGTTCAGAACTTGTACTAACAGATATTTCAGAAGGAATGATTGAAACTGCTCGAAAGAACACAGGAAATTTAGAGCATGTTACATATCAAGTTGTTGATATCCAAGATATTCCCTTCAAATCAAATAGCTTTGATATAGTGATAGCAAATATGATGCTATATCATGTTCCTGATATGAAAAAAGGACTTTCTGAGGTGAAAAGAGTTTTGAAAGAAGGAGGCCGTTTTTATTGCGCCACTTATGGCGAGCATGGCATTGTACAATATATTGCCGATTTGCTAAAGCCTTATGGAGCAGAAGATAGCACTAATAAAAATTTCACACTCCAAAATGGAAAACAAATCCTTGCACAATATTTTTCTTCAATAGAGAAAAAAGAATATATTGACTCATTAGAGGTCACAAATATAGAAGATATGCTGGATTATATAAGCTCACTTTCAAGCATGTCAAGTATAAGTAAGATAGAGAAGAATGTTATTAAAAAAGTTTTAGAACAAAATATGGTTGATGGTGTTTTGAAGGTCCCAAAGGAATATGGTATGTTCATCTGTAAATAAATTTCAATGGGGTGTTTTAAAACATAAAATATATAGCCCACTACACTTCGCTTACGAAGATAGTGGGCTATTTGCTTGTTTATAAGAAATGATTCTTGTAGAGTTATTTTTATTCTTTAAACACGTTTTGCTAAAACAACAATATAATAAATTAAAGTTGCTACAGAGGCTAATGCCATAGCTGCAGTAAGAATAAGGATAATGATTTTTCCCCAATGTGTATCTGTAGGATTTTTATATCCTTTTTTCTTTAATTCTTTTTTTGCTTGTTTTTTTGTTTTTTTATTTTGTGCCATCTCTTCACCTACTTCAAGAAAAATGCTATAATATACATATAGAATTATTATATAATATTTTTTACGAAAAGGGAAGGATTTTTTTTATGAGTAAGCAAAACAATGTAAAAATTATACTCCATGTTGATATGAATGCCTTTTTTTGTTCTGTAGCTTGCTTACTGAATCCTGCACTAAGAGGTAAAGTATTTGCCATAGGAAGAGAAAATAGCTATAGGGGAGTCATATCCTCTGCAAGCTATGAGGCAAGAGCCTTGGGAATTCATGCTGCTCAAAGTCTCAAAGAAGCTTATGACCTTGTTCCAGATTTAATAGTGGTTCATTTAGAGTATTCCTATTATATAGAATATCATCAAAAATTTTTACAAATATTAAATCAATACTCTAAACTTGTAGAAGTTGCAAGTATAGATGAGGCTTATTTAGATATTACAGAAATGACTCAAACTAGACATCCTTTAGTCATAGCTAAGGAGATTCAAATGAGGATTTTAAAAGAAGTAGGATTAAGCTGTTCTATAGGGATTGCTCCAACATTGTTTTTAGCTAAAATGGCTTCAGATATGAAAAAACCTTTAGGAATAACAGTATTGCGTAAAAGAGATGTAAAAGAATTGCTATATCCTTTATCAGTTTCAGATATCTATGGTATTGGAAAGAAGACATATCCTACTTTAATTTCAAACGACATAAAAACAATTGCAGATTTTATGAATCCAGAAAACGAACAAAAAATAATTAGATTAATAGGGAAAAATACCCACGATAATGTGTATTCCCATATTCTAGGAAATTCCTCTAACGTAGTTGATCCTAATAGAAGAAGTGAGTCAGAAAGTATTTCTACATCCCAAACCTTTGATCGTGTAATCAATTCTAGTATTGAGGTTTTATATGAACTTAGAAAGATGACACGCGAGATAACGAATAAGCTAAAGAAATCACATTACTTTACTAAAACTATTACCATTACTTTGCGAAATACTGAATTTAAAACCATCACAAGAAGTAAGTCTATAGACTATACAGATGATTTTGATACCATTTATGATGTGGTAGTAGATTTAGTGGAGGAGCATTATCATGATGAGGCACTAAGATTAATGGGGGTTGGTTTATCCAATTTAAAGGAAGAAAAGAATTTGCCCAAAGAATATAACTTATTTACTATTGTTGATGAGAATGAAAAACAAATCGAAATTGAGCGTATTATAAAGGAATATCAAAAGAAATATGGCGAAAAAGCATTATTTCAGCCAAAAAAGAAAAACTTGTAATTTCAAATTATTAATGGTATTATACAAGAGGTGATTTTAATGGAATTTGATGGATATGAATTTAAAAGCTATATTCTCCATGCTTTAGAGGATTTAAGATTTAAAAGTTTAACTCCAGTTCAAAAAGAAGTATTAGAGGGAATACATATTAATAGAAATATTTTAGCAAAATCAAAGACAGGTAGTGGGAAAACCCATGCCTTTCTTTTACCCATTTTTCAGTCTTTAAATGAAGATGAACACGCTGTTTTTGCAACCATCATATCTCCTACAAAGGAGCTTGCTATGCAAACCTATAAGATGGCCCAGCATATTGCTTCTTTTTCTGGAAAAAGAATTGATATTAAATTATTTTCCGGAGGCACAGACCGTTTAAAGGAGATTGAGAAGCTAAAGAATACTACACCTCAAATTGTAATTGGAACACCAGGAAAGATTAGAGACTTAGCTATTACAGAAAATGTTTTAAAAATATATACTTCTAAGTTTTTTATTGTTGATGAGATGGATATGGCTTTAGATGGTGGATATGAGGAAGATTTAGATGAGATATCAAAAATTTTAGTGAATTCTAAAATGATGTTTTTTTCAGCAACCATGGAGGATAGAGTTCTTCATTTCGCTAAGAAGTATTTAAGTAATCCTTTTATGATTGATATAAAGGATACAAATGATGCTCAAATTGAGCATATTTGGATTCCTTTAAAGCATAAGCCTCGTTTAGAAATGCTTTTAAATTTATTAAATACGATACAGCCTTATTTGGCAATTATATTTGCCAATACAAAGGAAAAGGTAATGGAAGTTGGAAGAGAGCTTTCTAGTAGAGGTTACTTTGTCGGACTTATGCACGGAGATTTATCTTCTAGAGAAAGAAAACGAGTTTTAAATGATTGTAAGGCTTTGAAATACCAATTTCTAGTAGCAACAGATCTTGCAGCTAGAGGATTAGATATTGAAGGAGTAAGTCATATCATTAATTATGAGTTACCTTATAATTATGAATTTTACTTACATCGAAGTGGAAGAACAGGTAGAATGCATAGAGAAGGCATCGTATATTCCTTTTATGAAGAGGTTGATGATACTTACCTAGACAATTTAGCTAAAAAGAAAATTTCTCCTAAATACTATGAATTTAAGGATTCTGAGTTCATTCCTTATAAGGGTAGAGCCACGCGTGCTGCAAGAATAAAACCGAAAACTGACTATCAAAAGGAAGCAGCTAAGTTTGTTCCAAAGCCAAAGAAGGTTTCCCCAGGATATAAGAAAAAAATGCAAGCCAAGATTGATGATATAGCTAGCCGGTTAAAAAAGAATGATCAAAAAAAGAAAAGAAGAAGAAAATAGGATGTATTGAGTTTCTATAATTTAACTAGGCAAGTGAGTTACTGAAGGATTTAATATGGATTTACAAATAAAAAAATACACGAAAGATAAAATACAGGATGTATTGTGTTTTGAAAAAGATTGAGAGAAGAAGAAAACTTTTGGGGATGGGAAATCAATGAGGCCTATATTCAGTCAGTTGAGAAGAGTTTTGATGACATTGCTTTCAAAAACTCAATTTCACTGCTAGCGTATGAGAAAGATATCGTAATTGGAAGAATTGATTCAACCATTATTGCAAGCCATTTTGATGGGTCTAAGAAAGCCTATCTAGATTGGATATGTGTGATTAAAAGCTACAGGCATCATGGAGTTGCCCAAAAATTGTTAGAAGCTTTAAGAAAAGAATTAAAGAATAATCATATTGATACTTTAATTGCATTAACAGCTTCAAATGAAGAGGCACAGAGTTTCTATAGGAATATTCCTAATTCTTTTATGCGAGATATAGGAATTTGGATTGATATAAAATAGATTTCAATCTTAATTATAATAAAAGAAAAAGCGATTCAAATGAATCGCTTTTATCATTTTACTTTAAAGTCTCACCAGAAGTGATATGCTTTTCATTCACATTCTTAGCGTTAGGAGAAGAGAAGATTCTAACATTTCTTTCTACAACTAGGCCTTCAGGTAAAATTAATTTTTTACCAATTACATTAATACCACAGGATAAAATCTTTGGTTTATCCTTATTTGGCTGATAATCCTTACCAGTACCAATAACAGAATAATCTCCAACTACAGTTTCCTTATCAATAATTGTGTTCTCAATACGGCAATTCTTACCAATGACAACATCGTTTAGGATAACAGAATCTTTAATAACAGAACCTTCTCCAACCTTTACACCTGGAGAAATAACAGAATGGCTAATTGTACCATCAATTTGACACCCATTGGAAATTAAGGATCTCTTAATATCAGCGTTTTGTCCTAGTTTAACTGGTGGAAGATCTTCACTCTTTGTGTAAATTTTCCAAGAAGGATCATATAAATCTAGGGATGTATCCTCAATTAATTCTAGGTTAGTTTCTAGATAAGAATCATAAGTACCTACATCCTTCCAGTAATCATAATATTCATAAGCATAAACCTTACCATCCTTAATCATATCAGGAATGATGTGCTGACCGAAGTCTAAATCAACGATATCAGGATGTGCCTCAATTTGATCAATTAAAGCTTGAGTAGAGAATACATAAATACCCATAGAAGCCTTATTGGATTTAGGCTCTTTTGGTTTTTCAACAAACTTATTAATTTTTAAGTTTGTATCAGTTTCAAGAATACCAAAACGACTTGCTTCCTCTATAGGTACTATCTTAGCTGCTATAGTTAGGTCAGCTCCTGTTTGCTTGTGTTGTTCAATCATCTTAGAGTAGTCCATCTTATATACATGGTCACCTGAAAGAATTAGAACATATTTAGATGCATAACGTTTAACGAATTCAAGATTCTTACGAATTGCATCTGCAGTACCCTCATACCAAGAATTGCTTGGCTGAAGAAGTGTTACAAATGAATCACGACGGTCTAAGTCCCAAGGCTTACCAACACCGATATGTTCATTTAGAGAAAGTGGTAGGTATTGTGTTAAAATACCAATTTGGAAAATACCAGAATTGCAGCAATTTGAAAGTGCAAAATCGATGATTCTGAATTTTCCTGCAAATGGAACTGCTGGTTTACTACGTTTTTCAGATAAGATATCTAAACGAGAACCACGTCCACCTGCTAAAATTAAAGCTAAAGTTTCCATTTAATTTCCCTCCTACTATAGCATAATTTTTTTGTATATATCTAAGTATTTCGCAGCAGAAGAAGACCAGCTATAATCTTTTTCCATTGCTTGCTTTACTAAGGTATTCCAAGCTTTTTTATTTTCGTTATAAGTATTTAAGGCTAAGAACATAACATCCTTTAATTCAATTGCATTAAAGTTTGCGAAGCTAAAGCCTGTTCCTTCATTTGTAAATTCATTATAAGGCTCCACTGTGTCTCTTAAGCCACCTGTTTCACGCACAAGAGGAAGTGTTCCATAGCGCATGGCTATCATTTGACCTAATCCACATGGCTCAAATTTAGATGGCATTAGGAAAATATCACAGCCGGCATATATCTTTTGAGCAATCGGATCGGAATAGCCTATATAGCATTTGAAGCGATCTGGATATCTTGCCTCCATAGAACGGAAGAAGTCTTCATACATAGAATCACCAGATCCCATTAGAATAAATTTTGCATTACTATAATTGATGACATCGTCTAAAATTGGCATCAATAAATCGATTCCTTTTTGATCAACCAATCTAGAAACAAGTCCAAATAGAGGAACATCTTCTGTACTTAAGCCAAATTCTTTTAAAAGAGCTTCTTTATTTTTCTTTTTACCAGTAGTAGCATTTTTAATAGAATAATTAGAATAAATATGTTTATCTGTTTCTGGGTTGTATTTCACAATATCAATTCCATTTACAATTCCATAGAAATCAAAATATCGCAATCCTAATATATTATTTAAACGATATCCATAATAATCTGTCAATACTTCATTTTTGTATGTTTCAGATACGGTAGTAACGATATTAGACTCTAGTATACCTGCCTTCATATAATTGATGCAACCATCAAATTCTAAAGAAGAAGCATAAGGCATAAATAGAATGCGCATCATATCCATAGGAAAGTTTCCTTGATACTGAATATTATGAATACTATAAACTGTTTTGATACGATTATATTCTGGATAAAAATGATAATTTGCTTTTAAAATGTAAGGAATTAGACCTGTCTGCCAATCATTTAAATGAATGACATCAGGGAAAAAGTCTACAACCTTGATAGCCTCTAATATGGCAAAGCAGAAGAAGGCAAAACGTTCTCCATCATCACCATACCCATATAATCCATCGCGATTAAAATAACGATCACTATCAATAAAGAAAAATTCTACACCCTCATGTTCTGCAGAAAATACACCAACATATTCCATCCTTTCTGCAATTTTTACATAAGCATAACCACGATAGTTAGCAATATTTTTTTCCTTTATCTTTTTATAGTATGGCATAACGACTCTTGCGTCACAGCCCTTTTCCTTTAATGCTTTTGGTAGAGCACCAATCACATCTGCTAAGCCACCTGTTTTAGCATAAGGAGCACTTTCACTAGCACAAAATAAAACTCTCATGAAATCACCTCTATTACCTTGTTTAATTATCACTACTTCCATTTTACCATAGGTAAAGCGTTTTCTCAAGCGTTTTTCGAAATAAAAAAATAAATAATTTATTCTTTTTCACTTGCGTATTAAAGCTACTTTTGATATAATAAAATATGCGTATGTTCGTAATCATTTAATTCTTAATTAAAGAAAGGATTTAATCTAATATGGCTAGAAGTGTAAGAAGAAATAAAACTCAATTTGTTTTGCGTAAAGAATTAATTATTTTGATTCTTGTTTTAGTGGCAATGATTGTTACCACTGTATGTTTATCTATTCCATCTGCAAGTGAGAAGAGATTAGAAGAGTTTAATAGTGCTATAACAGAATACAATTCTGCAAATGGTACTTCTTGGGGAACTTTAGATGAAGATAGTGTGATTCGTAAAGCCTCCTTAAAGAAGCTATCCTCTGAAATAACTGCTGACGCTAAAGGTACAGAAGAGGAACCAAAATATACGTATGTTTTATATGGAAGCTTAAGTGATAGTGTTATCATTCAGTATTTATCTACAATTGATAAGGAAGCACAACAGCGAGAGGTTAAGGTTGTATATTTATATTCATCTGAAAAAGTAGATAAGCAAGAAGATAAAGAAGATGTTGAGTTTTTAGCAGACCTTGAAAAAGATGAAGCTGTATTTAATGCTGATGTTTTAGAAGGTGTAGATGAGGTTGATTTATTAAAAACACCTGCCCTTTATGTATATAGAAATGGTGAATTAGTATTTAATTCTACTACTATAGAAGATGATGCTTCTTATAGTAGCAATGGTTGGGAATTAATTATTAATGTAGCTTTTTCTAAATAGTAAGGTGAAAATAAAAGAACAAGGACTGAGATGATTCATCTCAGTTTTTATTCCATTTAAGGAGGTTAAGCTTATGATAGAAGCTATAAAAGAAAAAATCAAATTAGCTTTGGAACAGTATTATAATGAAAAATATAATCAAGAGATTTCCATTGTCGTTGAAGAACCTAAAAATAGAGAATTAGGGGATATTTCTATTCCTATGTTTAGTGTGATTAAAATTCTAAGAAGACCTATGCCAGAAATTATAGCAGAGGCTGTGCCTGTAATCAAAGGTGCTTCAAATGCAATCCTTTCTCTTACAAATGTTGGTGCATTCATTAATTTGACAATTGATAAAAAGCTTTTAGCTAAGGAAGTTTTAACTAAAGTGGTTTTAGAAAAGGATTCTTATGGAGCTTCTTTGCTTGGAAAGGGTAAGAAAATCACTTTGGATTATTCGTCTCCTAATATTGCAAAAAGCTTTTCCATAGGACATTTGCGTTCAACAATAATAGGAAATTCGATTCGATTGATTTTGAATAAATGTGGGTATCAAACCTATTCCATCAACTATTTAGGGGATTGGGGTACACAATTTGGCAAAATGATTGTGGCTTATAAGAAGTGGGGAAATTATGAACAAATTATCAAGGATCCAATTAATGAACTAACGAATCTATATGTCCACTTTCATGAAGAGGCCTTAAAGGATTCCAGTTTAGAGGATGAAGCCAGAGAAGCTTTCCGTAAAATGGAACTTGCAGATCCTGAATATCTAGAATTATGGCATTGGATTAAAGACGAGTCTTTAAAGGAATCTGCTCAGATCTATGACTTATTAGGGATAACCTTTGATTCCTATAATGGCGAAGCATTTTATAATGATAAAATGGATCCAATTGTAGAAGAACTTCAAAATAAGAATCTTTTAAAGGAGGATCAAGGTGCTCAAATCGTTGACTTAGGTGAAGAGATGCCGCCAGCCTTAATTAAAAGAAGTGATGGAGGTTCCTTATATATTACCCGTGATCTTGCTGCAGTGTTTTATAGAAAAAAGGAATATCAATTTGATCAAATTCTTTATATTGTGGGAAATGAACAAAAACTTCACTTCAATCAATTAAGAGAAGTTATCACTAAAATGGGATATGATTTTGCAGATAGCATTGAGCATATTAACTTTGGATTATATTTGACAGATGGCAAGAAAATGTCTACTCGTAAGGGTGGTGTAGTCAAGTTATATGATGTCCTAATGAAAGCAATTCATTTAGCTTATGACTTAGTAAATGCTAAGAATCCAAATCTTGAAAATAAAGAAGAGATCGCTAAGGCTGTAGGAATAGCAGCTATTGTATTTGGAGATTTAAAAAATCACAGAAGTCTTGATATAGAATTCAATCTAGAGCAAGCTGTAAAATTTGAAGGACAAACAGGTCCATATTTACAATATACAAGTGTTAGAATTGCATCCATCTTAAAAAATAAGGATTTCGATGTGAATCAATGTAATATTGATGTGTTTGAAAAGCCACATTATTTTGAGCTTGTTAAGCAGATTTCTTTATTTAAAGTGACCATAGAACGTGCTGCAATAGAAAGAGCTCCAAGTGTTGTCGCTAAATACTTATTAGGGCTTGCTCAAAGCTTTAATAAATTCTATTCTATAGAAAAGATTAATGTAGAAGAGGAGCAGATTAGAAATTCTAATTTTGCACTAGCATTTGCTACTAGAATAGTAATTAACGAGGGTTTACGTCTTTTAGGTATAGATTATGTCGATGAAATGTAAATATCCTCTTGAATTTTAGTGCTAAAATGGTGTACAATAATAAAGCACGATAGTTTTTTGCAGAACAAAAAGTTAGCTAGGGGCAATGGTAGTATGAGAATTGGTATTTTTACTGACCAGTTTTATCCATATATTAGTGGTGTGGTCACTTCAATTAAAATGTTATATGAGGGATTAACCGACTTAGGTCATGAAGTATATATTTTTTCAAGTTTGGATGAAGAAAAGGTATTTAAATGTGAGGAATTAAAACACTTTAATTTCATTAATTTTCCTGGAAAACCTTGGCCTTTTGAAGATTTGAAGGATTATAGACGTACAAAACACCCTAAACGCTATTTAAAGCAGATTGCATCTTATAAGCTAGATGTTATTCATACACATACAGAATATAATGCAGCAAAAATGGCGAAAATGGCTAGTAAAAAATTAGGAATTCCTCTTGTGTATACACTGCATACTCTATATGAGGATTATTTAAAATATGTTTCTCCTTTCTTTGATAGACATTTTCATAATATTATGTTTAAAGTTTTAGCAAAGAAATTTGTAGGTTCCACCTCTAAGGCATCAACAATTCAAATTGTACCAACCAAAAAGGTATTAAAGCTAGCACCTAAATACTTCATGCGTGGAGATATTCGTGTTGTTCCTACGGGAATAGAACTAGAGCGTTTCTATGAAACTAGTTTTACAGAAGAAGAAAAAATAGAGTTAAAACAAAAATTAGGTATTCCAGCAGATAAATTTATCTTTGGTTATATTGGTAGAACTTCTCCTGAAAAGGATATTAAAACAATATTACATGCTTTCGCAAAATTAGAATATAAAGAAAATGCAGTATTATTGATTGTAGGTGGAGGACCACAATTCCAAGAACTTCAAGAATACACTAAAGTTTTAAGAATTGATGAAAAGGTATATTATACAAACTTTGTAGAAAATGAAGTTATCCCTAAGTACTATCACATCTGTGATATATTTGTGAATGCTTCTAAATCTGAAACGCAAGGATTAACTTATATTGAATCCTTAGCTTCTTCGTTACCACTATTGGTTCAAAAAGATGAATGTATAGAAGATGTCATTGAGAACTATTATAATGGAATATATTTTGATGGAGAAGATGATTTGATTCTTAAAATGGAAGAAATTCAAAAGGCTCCAACGACTCTAAATAACATTAAGTCAAACACAAGAAAATCTTGTGAGAAGTATTCTAAGGAGCACTATGCTGCAAATGTAGAAGCAATCTATCAAGCAGCAATCGAAAAGTACAAACAAAAAAAAGGTAGGTAACTACCTTTATATATGGGGGAGTGATGAAATGGTAGACATAGTTGACTCAAAATCAACCGCCCTGAAAGCGTGTGGGTTCGACTCCCATCTCCCCTACCAGTTTAAATGAAATTACCCCCATTTATTGGACAAATATGTTACAATAAGTGGAGGTATTTTTTTACGATTAATATTTATTTTGTTGAAATAGAATAATTATTTTTAGTGTTTTTAAAAGTCCATTATTTAGCATTTTTAGTTCTATATTAAGAGAATCATCTATAGATAATTATTTATTTGATTATCTCTAGTCAATATCTTCTTTAACATTTTTTCTTGGATAATTTCTATATGCCATAAAAATCTATGAACAGCCTTTTCTTTTTTATGACTTTATGCTATACTACTATCAGATGAAAAAGAAAGTAGTATAGAGGTAATCCTATGATTAATATTGAAGATTTTGATAAAGTAGAAATGAGAGCTGGAACCGTTTTAGATGTGAAGCCAAATAAAAAATCAAGAAATCCTGCATATGTTGTTACAATTGATTTTGGTAATGTGATTGGCATAAAAAAATCCTCTGCCCAAATTACAACTTTGTATCAACCAGAGGATTTAATTGGAAAACAAATTATATGCTGTGTGAATTTAACACCTATTCATATTGGATCTGTTAAAAGTGAAGTTCGTATTCTTGGCACAGAGTCCAAACAAGGAGTTGTATTATTACAACCTTCTGAGGCTGTTCAGAATGGAGATAAAGTATTTTAAGAATTTAAAAAGATATAGGGTGTGTTCACTAGCGAACATACCTTTTTTTTTAAAAAAAAATTATTAGAGGAATTATAAGTAGCATTGAATAAATGTGTCCTTGGCTTCATCATTCAAACTAATGTAACTATTGACAGTACAACAAAACTTGATTTATAATATTTGATAAAGATAGGTGATTTTAATAATGAAGAAAGTAATAATATTATTAATTATGTTTTGTGGAATATTGTTTTCATGTGCAGAAACAGAAAATGTGATATTTGATATTAAAGAGGATATTACTATTGAATTAGATGAATATTCTTCTAATTATGATTTTAAAGATGAAATAGAAGTCTATTGGGAAGATGAAAGAATATCGTATAGCGATTTGACAATACACATAGCTGAAGGTAGCACTGTAAGCTTAGGCGAACAAGAATTTGTTGTTAGCTTTACTTACAATGATCAAGAATACAAAAAAGTATTCAAGGTAAAGTTTGTAGATAGCTACTCTACAGTATTGGTACATACTCTAAGAGATAATAAATCTTATAGAATTGAAAATGGAAAAAGCATAGATTCTTTGAACATAATTAGTTCAATATATGGTTATACTATCGCTGGATTTTATCAAGATAAAGAATATACTATCCCTTTTGACGAGAAGAAGCCTATTACACAAGATGTAGAGCTTTATGCAAAATTTGAATACGAACTAGATTATACTAATCCAAAGGCTGATGCTGAAGAAATTGTAGCAAATTTGGAAGCCTATATTGAGAGCTTAGTTTATAATACATATGGCTTTAGACCTGCTTGGAATCAAGAAGGCTTTAAGGGTAGATGGAATTACATTGATGGTGTATTTTTAAATTCTATTGTTAATTTATATTATGAAACAAATAACCCAAGACTTAAGGAGTTCTTCATAAGATATATTAATTATTATATTGATTATGAAGGAAACTTCGTTAATCCTGAAACTGGAGAAAAGACTGGCTATCGTTCAGGAGAATTGGATAGTGTCTGTGAGAGTAGAATTCTATTTGATGCTTATGAGATGACACAGGATGAAAGATATTTAAAAGCAATATCAAAGACATATACAGAATTGATGTCTATGCCTATTGCCAAAGGAACTGCGAATTTTTCTCATAAAGATACTTATCTAAATCAAATTTGGTTAGATGGAATGTATATGTATGTGCCATTTTTAGCTCGATATGCTAAAAATGAAGGAGATAGAAATACTTTCTTAATGATTAAAATGCAATATGAATATATTAGACGTACAATGTTTGATGAAACAAAGAAATTATATTATCACGGACATGATACTACAAAATCTATTTTCTGGGCAGATCAAAACACAGGAAATAGTAAGAGTTTTTGGCTGCGTTCTAATGGTTGGTTTATTGTTTCTTTAGTGGATGCCTTAGAGTATTTTCCTGAAGGAGATAATAAAGAATACTTAAAAGATTTACTTGTAGAAGCAGTAGAGGGTATTTTACAATATAAGGATGAGAAAACAAATATGTTCTATCAAGTCATTGATAAGGGACCGACTGCCTATATGGTTCCTAAAGAATATTTAACAGGTTTAAAGAATACAGCTTATGGTTCATCTAATTCTATAATAAATAATTATTTGGAGACCTCTGGTTCCTCTATGGTGGCATATACCTTGTTAAAGGGTTCTAGATTAGGATATTTTAAAGAAGAATACTATGCGATAGGTAAAGATATTTTTGAAGGTGTGTATGGGTATAGTTATAAAGATGGAAGCTTAAATAATATCTGTATCACAGCAGGTCTAGGGCCTGAATCTAATCAAGTGCGCGATGGTTCTGTAGAGTATTATCTTGCAGAACCAGTTGGTAAGGATGATGCTAAAGGCGTGGGACCATTCCTTATGGCATTCTTAGAATATGGAATGGCAAAAGAAAAACTTCCTAAATGGTATAATGTGACATTCCATCGATTTGATGGAACTTACGAGCAAGCTGTTTATACAGGTAGACCTCTTGATGGTATAGTGGCTACCGAGATACTTGGCTATACGTTTGAAGGATATTATTTTGATGAAAAGTATGAGAACCCAGTACCTGAAGATTATCAAATCACGCAAAATGTAGATATTTATTTATATTTCAAAAAAATTCCAACAGCTCTTGATATTATTTTAGATAGTGATTCTATATTACTTGCAGAAGATTTTGATTCTTATACATCTTTAGATACATTACCTGAGTTTCAAGCTTGGGGAACTAAAGGAATTTATTATCATATTAATGATAAGAATGATCCTGGAATAGATGTGGAATCTAATCATATTAGCTTTGGCGATGGTACAGCTTATTTATTTGATGAATCAGAATATGATGGAACACAGCTGATTATAGATTCAGGAAATATAACTAGTGGTCTAGTAAAAGGTTATATAGAAGTAGAATTGCATCGTCCTGGCAATGGTTGGACCTTCTTCCAAATGCATGGAACAAGGGCAGATGCGACCTTTGGTGAAATTTTTGGAATTCGGTTTGAAAATGATGAACTCAAATTTAGAATAAACAATGGAACCGGTCAAACTGTAGAGTCATATATTTATCCTCTTAGTAGGTGGTATATCATAGAATATGAATATGATTTGAATCAAAAGAAATTAAGTGTGAAAGTGGATGACTCCTATATTGTGTCTAATCTTTCTATGGAAACTGCAAGTAGTTTTGCAGGCATAAAAGTAGTTACATCTGATGGATGGGTGCATAATTCTTATGGAGATCTTTTCCATTGGACAGCTAGAGTTGATAACATTGTGATTGTAGTTGAAGAGTAGATGAGAGGGAATTCTCCCTCTTTTCTTTTTGACTATTTTTTTATATAATATAGAAGAGGTATTAAGACTTATGAAGGTTTCTTTAAAAGAGTATCTAAATAATCCTTGTGGAACTTTATCTATTCCTTATTGGAAAGCTAAAATTACACCTATTTCTAATTCTATAGTAATTCTTCATCAAAATGAATTTCATCATCAATATGATGAATATCAAAGATATTTTAGATTATTTCATCCATTAAAAGATTTAAAACCTATACCAAAGGATATTGAGACAATAGATATAACAGAAGAATTGTTACATTTATTAAATATTTGTTTTGAAAAAGAAAATATAGAGCTTACCTTAGAGGATTTAAATAGGATGAAATCTCATCCTACGTTTTATCAAAATCTATGGATGGGAATAAGAATAGAAGGAAAGCTTATTGCTTGTGGAATCGCCGAATATGATAGGGAATGTAGAGAAGGAGTTATTGAATGGATTTGTACTTTGCCTCAATCTCAAAAAGAAGGATATGGTACAAAAATAATTTCTTGTCTTTTACATCGTTTAGAACAACTTGGAGCTTTATTTGTGACAGTATCAGGTAGGGTAGATAATACATCAAATCCAGAAAAATTCTATCGGTCCTGTGGCTTTATAGGTTCTGATATTTGGTATACTTGTAAGAAAGAGGGATCATAATGTATAGTCAAGAAGAATTGAAACAATGCTTAGAGTGTAGATGGCGTATAAAACAAGTGAAGTACTACTGTGGAATATTGGGCTTTTTATTTGCTTTAAGTATGATTTTTGCCTTGATTGTATTTGTGGTAAATATAGATAAAGTTGAACAAACTGGTACAGTTGCAGGAATTTGCTTTCTCACTGCAACAATTTTTATTGTAACTATTTTTTGTACATTATTCCCATTCATCATTTATTCTTTTAATGATTATAAAAAGGTTCTTAGATTATCTCAAAATGCATCTTTATATAAAGTAATTTTAGACCATCCAAATACTTCATTTTCCTATAGAGGTCATGTCTATTATACAGTTCGATTTATGACAGAAGATATGAAAAGTATTTCTTCAGATACTAAACCAATGTGGTCCGACTTTTTTCTTGCTTTTCCAATGTCTGAATATAACAATAAAGAAGTAGAGATTCTTTATAATGATGAGTATGATAGAGTGATTGTTCTTGGGTTAAAGGATTGGCAAAAAAAGATAGATAGGAAATAAAAATTTCCCATATCGGAAAGTAGCTTAGCTTGATAAAGCGCTAGCTTCGGGAGCTAGAGATTGTGGGTTCAAATCCCATCTTTCCGACCAAACAAAATAAGGAGATAGATGTTATGTCTTATATAATGAATTTAAGAAAAAAAGTTGGTCATGAGACTATAATTATGCCTGCTGCATGTGTTATCATCGGTGATGGAAAAGGCAATATATTACTTCAACAAAGAAGAGATGACGGGAAATGGGGTCATCATGGTGGCGCAATTGAAGTGGATGAAAATACCTTGGATGCTGCTAAAAGAGAAATTAAAGAAGAACTCAATTTAGAACTTGATGAAGTAGAATTTTTAGGCGTATATTCTGGCAAAAAATATCATCACATTTATCCTAATGGTGATGAAGTATCCTGTATAGATATAGTTTATGTATGTCATAAATTTCATGGGGATTTAAATAATACTGATGGTGAGGTAAAACAGGCAAAATGGTTCAACAAGGATAATATGCCTACGAATTTAAGTGATAATCCTAAAGATGCTATAAGAGATTATTTTAAAAAGTATTTTAATGTTTCTTTGAACATTTAAATTTTAATCAATCAATTTATTATATGGAGGGGTAATGTGCATACAATTGAATTGAAAGATACAATAGAATATAAGATATGTTCTAATTGGTTTAAAGTTTTTTTTATTATTTCATTAATCTTGTTTTCTATTTTTATAGGTATATTTATATCCTTGTTTTGCAGTGTCCCATTTGAATATGCATTCCCATATACTATTGCATGCTGTGTAGTATTCTTGCCTTCGTTTTGGATTTTCATATATTTACCAGTAAAATATCAAAAAAAGAAAAAGCATTTGATTAAGAATTATAGTAATTATATAGAAATGGAAGTCTCTCTTTCCATTCCAATTACTGTTAGAGGTAGTGCAGTAAAATATTTAATTAAAATAAAAGAAGAAAATGGAAGAGAAAAAGAGATTGAATCCCATAGTTATAGTGATTCAACTGTAACAGGTAGGAGAATGTTAATTGGTTATAATTCTGCTACTAATGATATTATATTTTTGAAAAATATTTAGATGCAAGCTGTAAAAAAGTAGATAGTGATGAAAGAACAAGGTCTATATTTGCCTTTACTTTTTCTTGCTAGTAATATATAATAAAAAAGAAAATAAATTGTGCTCATGAAATAGGGCACAATTTTTTATGGTTAAATAGAGTAGTAAAGGGATTTAGGAAATCATGAAAAGTACAAAGGAAATGACGATTGGCACACCTTGGAAGGTTATTATAGCTTTCGCTGTACCAATACTGATCAGTAATATTTTTCAACAACTATATAATTCTGTAGATTCTTTAATTGTAGGAAACTATTTAGGAAAAGAGGCTTTGGCTGCAGTATCTTCTAGTGGAAATTTGATTTTCTTATTCACTAGCTTTTTTATTGGTACAGCACAAGGAGCAGCAGTAGTTATTTCCAAGCATTTTGGTGAGAAGAATTATACAGATATGAGGCGTGCAATTCATACCAATATAGCCTTTGGTTTGGTAGCAAGTATTATTTTAACTGTATTAGGCGTCTTGTTAACACCTACGATATTACGCTGGATGAATGTAGATGAGAGTGTGCTTCCTAATTCTATTGCTTATTTTAGAAATTATTTTATTGGCGTCACAGGAGTCATTCTCTATAATATATTTAGTGGAATACTTCAAGCTGTTGGAAATAGTAGAGTACCTCTATATTTCTTAATATTTTCTTCTCTTTTAAATGTTTTTTTAGATTGGCTTTTTGTAGGTGTATGCCATTTTGGAGTAGGATCAGCAGCCACAGCCACCTCAATATCCCAGCTTGCAAGTGCGATACTATGCTTAGTATTTTTGATGAGGAAAGGCACGGTTTATCAAGTCGTAATTAAAGAGATAAGATTTCATAAGGATATGCTAAAGGCTATCTTACATTTCGGTGTTCCAGCAGGAGTACAAAATTCTGTAATTGCTTTAGCTAATGTGGTTGTACAATCTAATATCAATTCCTTTGGTGCAGATGCTATGGCAGCTTGTGGGACATATTCTAAACTAGAGGGATTTGCCTTCCTACCTATTACCTGCTTTACGATGGCTATTACTACCTTCATTGGGCAAAACCTTGGTGCCAAGGAATATGATCGAGCTAAAAGAGGAGCACGATTTGGTATTTTAGCTTCCGTGTTACTTGCTGAACTGATTGGAGTAATCCTATATTTTTCTTGTCCGTTCTTTATTAGCTTATTCATTCAGGATTCATCAGTTATTCATATTGGTGTAACTCAGTTTCATACCATTGCCTTATTTTATGGATTGCTTGCATTTTCCCATTGTATAGCCGCAGTATGTAGAGGAGCAGGTAAGGCAATCATTCCTATGCTTGTTATGCTTGTGGTATGGTGTGGTATTAGAGTTTTATATATTACCATAATGATGCATTTCTTTAGCTATGATAACATTCAAAATATTGTCTATTTATTTTGGGCATATCCTATCACTTGGTTGATTAGTTCAATTATCTATTTTATTTATTATCATTTTAGTGATTGGATTCATGGATTTGAGAAAAAAGAAGAAGTAGATTCATTGTAATTAAAAAACAAAAAATAAAAAAATATTGCCTATAAGAATAAGATGTGCTAAAATACTTGTGTAAATATTCCAAGTTATAGGGGAGTAGTTTGCTAGAAATAGTAGTTGGCCTACATCATGGGTTATCCAGGTTCAACTTTAAAAAACGAGACTTATACTTATTATAGAGATATAATAGGTATAGGTCTTTATTTTTTAGGAGGTAGTAAAAATGTTGCCAGATTTAGATATGATGCAGTGGTGGAGCTGGATCATTTGTATTGTATTACTTGCAGTAGGAATTTTCTTTTTAGTGAAGTTTTCTGATCTCTTTGTAGATGCATCCTCATCCATTGCTAAAAGATTTCACATTTCAGAAATGATTATTGGATTAACAATCGTCGCCTTTGGGACAAGCTGTCCTGAACTTGCGGTATCTGTATCCGATTCTATAACCTGTTTACTTGAAGGTGGAAATGCGAATGTAGCGATAGGAAATGTAGTGGGTTCAAATATATGTAATCTATTACTTGTATTAGGATTTAGTGCTATCTTTACGCCCATCATCATTAAAAAGACAGTATGTAAGAAAGAATATCCGATTCTATTATTTGTTACTGCATTATTAGTAATATTTGGATTATGCTTTAATTTAAATGGTATGTATGCCATTTTAAGATGGGAAGGTATTATCTTTATAGTGCTCATCCTAATTTATGTAATTTATTTAGTTTTGGATGCAAAGCGTATGATGAAAGAAGGCATAGATGTAGAATCAGAAGAAATCGAATTAATGCCTACATGGAAATCTGTTTTATTTGTTGTATTAGGCTTGGCTGGTATTGCTGTAGGTGGAGAAGCAGTTGTATATGGAGCTAAGAGTATTGCAGTTGGTGTTGGTGATTTAGCACACTTAAATCACGATTTGGTTGAATCCTTAGTAGGTTTAACTATCGTTGCAGTTGGTACTTCCCTACCTGAGCTTGTAACAAGCATTGTTGCTGCAAAAAAGGGTCAAAATGATATGGCGTTAGGTAATGTGATTGGTTCTAATATTTTTAATATTCTATTTGTTTTAGGTTTTGCAGGAGCCATCAATCCATTAACTGTTGGAAATCAAATCGTCTTTGATTTAGCTGTAATGATGGTTTCTACATTGCTTGTCTTTGGTTTATGCTTCCTAGGAAAAATTAATCGTAAAAGTGGAGCAATCCTACTCGTTTGTTATGCAGGATATTTGATTTATTTGATTTGCAGGACGGTAATTTAATAATGTGGCTTTTTATATTAAATAGCATTCTTTTAGGCATAGGACTTACAATGGATGCATTTAGTGTTTCTATTGCAGATGGCCTAAATGAGCCCAATATGAAAAAGGCAAAGATGCTAGGGATAGCTTCTACCTTTGCGATATTTCAGTTTGCTATGCCTATGATTGGTTGGCTTTGTGTTCATACAATAGTAGAAAAATTTAATGTGTTTCGATATGCAATTCCTTGGATTGCTTTAACATTGCTTTCTTTTATTGGTGGCAAGATGATTTTTGAAAATATCAGAAGTAGAAAGAACTTAGAAGAAGAAAAAAACACTACAAAGAAGTTAGGACTTATTGCTTTACTTATTCAAGGTATTGCAACCTCTATAGATGCTTTATCAGTCGGTTTTACGATTGCAGACTATGATGCTTTAAATGCTATTATAGCTTGTACTATAATAGGTGTAGTTACCTTAGGTTTTTGTGTTATTGGATTATTTTTTGGAAAAAAGATTTCTTCAAAATTTTCTTCCTATGCAGAGCTTATTGGTGGTATAATCTTAATTGGCATTGGGCTAGAGATATTTATCAGCGGAATGATTGAACTTTATGCGTAAAAAGGAGAATGAAAATGAAGGTATTATGTATTAATGGTAGTCCACACATCAAAAATGGATGTGTTTATCGAGCATTAGAAGAGATGGTTAAGGTATTTGAATCTGAAGGTGTAGAAGCAGAAATTGTTACAGTAGGAAACAAGCCTATTCGTGGATGTATTGCTTGTGGGTCTTGCTATAAGACAGGAAAATGTGTCTTTGATGATGAGGTCAATGAGATTGCTAAAAAATTTGAAGAAGCAGATGGCTTAGTTATTGGATCTCCTGTTTATTATGCTTCAGCAAATGGAACATTAATTAGTCTTTTAGATCGTTTATTTTATAGCACTCATTTTGATAAGCGTATGAAGGTAGGAGCATCTGTAGTTTCTTGTAGACGTGGTGGAAACACAGCCACATTTGATGAACTAAACAAATATTTCACAATCACACAGATGCCTATTGCTTCTAGTCAATATTGGAATATGGTTCATGGCTTTACTAGAGAAGATGTAGAAAAAGATTTAGAGGGCTTACAGACCATGCGTACCTTAGCAAAGAATATGGTTTTTTTAATGAAGAGCATTGAGTTAGGTAAAAAAACATATGGACTTCCTGAAAAAGAGATTCATCAATCTACGTCATTTATGGATAAAAGGTAGGACAAGTTAAATGTATAAGAATATAGATAAACAAGCAGTTTTACAATTAAAAGATTTAGTGAGTTACCAAAAAGGACAAGTAGTCAGTAAAACATTTGTCCAAAATGCTGCTGTGAGTATGACAATTTTTTCCTTTGATAAGGGAGAAGAAATCTCTACTCATGCGGCAAACGGAGATGCGATGGTGACGGTGCTAGAAGGCACGGGAAGATTTACAGTTGGTGGTGAGGTATTTATCTTAACTGAAGGAGAAACCTTAATTATGCCTAAAGACATACCTCATGCAGTTTATGGAGAAGAATAGTTTAAAATGCAATTAATTGTCTCCTATTAATTAAATATTTGTAGTTCATTTGCACCTAAATGTAATATTTAGGTGTTTTTTTATCCCTTTTTCATTTTTTTTGCAAATTAATATAAAAAATCAATCCTTTTTGGTAATTATTTATATGAAGGAAAAAATGAAATCACTTTATATAAATAAAAAAAGGACCTGGTACTCTCGGAATAAAACCGCACATGACCAGGATTACAGGCGACCCGGATCCCCGTACATAGCCTAACCTTTGTATATTTATTCTAACACATAAAAAAATATTGTCAATAGGAGGTTTGAAAAATGGCAAAAGAGATTAAAAAGAATGAATTTAGAAAAAATAATAGTAAAGAAGGACAAGGACATCCTGCTCACATATTTGCTCAAAAAGGGAAAAAATTTTATTATATAGGTGTTACACATGCAGATATAACTGATGAGATTGATAATATACCACTTGAAAAGAATCCAGAGCCAGGAAACACAACTCAAGCTTACATTAAGCCCAATCCAGAAGAAGCTCATAGGAGTTCTTTTGGTGCAAAGCTAAAAGGCTGGTTTTTCTCTGATAAAGATAAAAAGAAAGTAGAGGCAGTTAAGAAAAAAGGAAAGAAATAATATTTTTTTAATCTTGTGAATCTATGAGGATCAATGAATTGTTTATGCTAGATATTGAAAAAATATCATAATCATTGTATAATAGCATTGTTATTATTTGTGTTTAGGAATTTCTTACGAAAAGTTTAGTAATTCTAAACAAAGAAAGGAGAACTTTGCATGAATCTAGGTTTGAAGATAAAAGAAAAAAGAACTCTTTTGATGCTTACTCAAGAAGAATTAGCCAATCGTTGTGAGCTGACAAAGGGGTTTATCTCGCAATTAGAAAATAATAAGGTCTCACCTTCAATTGAAACACTAGAAATTATATTAGATGTGTTAGGTACAAACTTTTCTGATTTCTTTCATGATGATTCAGAACAAAGAATTATATTTACTGAAGAAGAACAATATACAAAGGAATTTGAGGGATATGAACAAACTTGGTTAGTTCCAACATCCCAGGAACATACTTTGGAACCTATCTTAGTTGAAATTGCACCGCATAAAAATACCATTCATGATTATCCCCATCCAGGTGAGGAATTTGGATATGTCATAGAAGGAGAAGTTGTTGTGCATTATGGAAATATGAAGAAGCTATGTAAAAAGGGAGAATCCTTTTATATCACTACAAATAGCACGCATTACTTAGAAAATGTTAGTGATGCTCCTGCAAAACTTGTGTGGGTTTCCACACCACCAAATTTTTAAAACTTGAGGTAATACTATGGCAAATAAATTGATAGAACTTAGAAATATTCATAAAGAATTTAATGGCAATGTAGTTATAGATGACTTTTCCTTATATGTTAATGAAAATGAGTTTATAACTTTAGTAGGTCCATCCGGTTGTGGTAAAACCACAATCTTAAGAATGATTGGTGGCTTTGAAACACCTGACTATGGACAGATTATTTTAGATGGTGTAACCATCAATAATATTCCTGCTTATCAGCGTCCAATTAACACTGTATTTCAAAGATATGCTTTATTCCCTCATTTGAATGTGTTTGAAAATGTCGCCTTTGGTTTGAAAAACTTTAGCAGAATTTTGTCAGATATTAAAAATAGTGTTGCAGCAAAATATGAAGAGGAAAGAACGAAATGCTTAACCGAACTTCAAGATCCTTCTATATCCAAAGAAGAAAAGTCTCAGGTAAAGCTACGCCTTAAAGAAATTAAAAATCAAATTAAGCAAGAAACTAATCAAGAAAAATATAAGCTTATTGAAACAAAATTAGAAGAGGTTGAATCCAAGTATGCTCCTATTTTAGAGGAACTTGATGCCCAAATTGATATTGAATGGGAAAAGGACGATGAAGTAAAAGAGGCCAAAAAAAGAATTAAAGAAATAGAGGCTATAATTGAAGAACAAGTAAGTCAAGGTGTTTCTAATTCTAAGGCGTCTAAGCCTTATGAGGCAGAACTTAAAAAACTTAAAAAGGTCGCAGTATGGAGTGAACTTGAGAGACTAGAGGCATTGAAGAAACAAACCTTAAAGGATAAAGCTTTGGAGATTAAATCAGCAAAGTCTTTAATGCTCAATAAAAAGCAGATTAAGGAAAAGGTATTAGAAGCTTTAAAGATGGTTAAGTTAGAAGGCTATGAGGATCGTAAGATTGATAAAATGAGTGGGGGACAACAGCAGAGAGTTGCAATTGCTAGAGCAATAGTCAATCGTCCACGAATTCTTTTGTTAGATGAATCCTTATCTGCTCTAGATTTAAAGCTTCGCCAGGAGATGCAATATGAATTAAAGGAGCTTCAAAGAAAAGTAGGAATTACTTTTATCTTTGTTACTCATGATCAAGAGGAAGCATTGACAATGTCTGATACGATTGTAGTTATGGATAAAGGTGTAATCCAGCAAATTGGTACTCCTATGGATATCTATAATGAACCAAAGAATCGTTTTGTTGCTAACTTTATTGGGGAATCCAATATCATTCGTGGTACTTATTTAGGAGATAAAAAAGTAAAATTTATGGATCAAATCTTTGATTGTGTGGATGAAAACTTTGAAGTAGGAGAAGTATGTGATGTTGTCATCCGACCTGAGGACTTTGACCGTTTAGATCCAAGTAAGGCAAAATTAGTTGGTACTGTTACGGATATTGTATTTAAGGGAGTACATTTTGAAATCTGTGCAGATGTATGCGGTATGGAATTTGTCATTCATGACTATGAGATTGCTAAAGTAGGAGATAAGATTGGACTTTCAGTGGACCCTTATGAAATCCATCTTATGAAGGTCAATGAATAGCTTTAAGAAGTATTCTATTCCTTATTTTGTATGGATGATTATCTTCACAGGAATTCCCTTACTCCTAATGATCATCTTTGCATTTTCAACTATAGAAACATTTTCTGTCTATAGTTTTGGAATTACAGAATATCACTTCACCTTTCAAAATTTTTCTAAGCTTGCAGATTTGGCTTTCCTAAAAACCTTTGGAAGGAGTATATTATATGCGTTTATAGCTACAATATTATGCATTGTTATTGGATATCCTATAGCTTATTTTATATCTCATTCCCATTTCAAGCATAAGTATTTAATTCTATTGATTTTTATTATGCCTATGTGGACTAATATGCTTCTTAGAATTCAGACAATTAATAACCTATTATCTGAAAATAGTTTTTTGTCTAATGTATTTCATATTTCAATCAATCTAACAAATTATAAGGCCCTAAAGATTATTTTGGTTATGACAATTGTATATTTGCCATTTATGATTTTACCAATTTATACTGTATTAGAGAAAATTGATAAATCATATGTAGAAGCTTCTAATGATTTGGGGGCAAACCCTCAAAAAAGCTTTTTAAAGATTACATTACCTTTAAGCCTAAAGGGTGTAGTATCTGGAATAATGATGGTATTTTTACCAGCAGCTATGGGATTTACTATTCCTCAAATCGTAACAAATGGTGATCCCAACTATAGAATGGTTGGACAATTGATTGAGCGTCAATTTAAATCTTCACATACCTTCTTCAATATAGGAAGCTTGTGGAGTTTGATTATCATTATCTTTGTCTTAGGCTCCTTATACATCATTTCAAAAATTGATGAGGAAGGAGAGACATTACTATGATGGAAGAAAAATTAAGAGTTGAAGTCCCTAAATCCACAATTATAAAATCAAATATAAGAAGAATTGCTGTCATTCTATTTTTTATCTGTGTTTTAGCTATAACCTATATTCCAATTTTAGTTATTGCCTTAACATCCTTTTCAACACATACAAGTGGATATCAGATGCCTGGTGTAACCTTAAGATGGTATGGAATGCTTGTTACAAACAAGAATTTGTTTAAAGCAATCCTATTCACTCTTGAAATCACGGTTTTATCCACCATTATTTCTACTATCTTTGGTACATTTTCAGCAATTGGTATCAATGCTTTAAATAAGAAAAAAAGAAAGAAAATGATTATGTTAAATAATGTACCTATTTTAAATGCTGATATTGTTACTGCAGCATTCCTTTTAATCATTTTCCAGGGTATTTCGATTTTACTGCATACAAATATCATTTCTGAATATGGGAAACTAACAACATTGATTGCCCATGTGTTATTCTCAACTCCATATGTGGTTTTATCTGTTTTACCTAAGTTATCTGAGGATAATGATTTATATGATGCTGCCTTAGATTTAGGATGTTCCCCAAGAGAAGCATTAGATAAAGTAATTCTACCAAATATTAAAACAGGTATATTTTCAGGTGCGTTACTTGCCTTTACAATGAGTATTGATGATTTTATTATTACCTACTTTGTAAGTGGTAGTAATCAGAATTTCTCTACATGGCTATATGGTAATTTAAAACAACAAAGAAATGGGCAGTGGAATCAGGCATGTGCATATAACACCATATTAATGGTAGTTACATTTGTTGGGATTTTTGCATATCAAATTATTAAAAATCGTAAAAAGGAGGGCAAGAAATGAAAAAGTATCTTGGACTTCTAGCTCTTGTTGTTGTCGTTTTAGTATTTGTGTTTACTGGAAGCGGTAAAGGTGCAGATTTGATTATTTTAAACTGGGGAGATTATATGTCTTCCGATATTATAGAAGCATTTGAGGAAGAATATGGAGTTACCGTAAAGGAAGTCACTGTTGATTCAAACGAACAGATGTATCAAAATATTATCAATCAAAATGCTCAATATGATTTAGTGGTTCCTTCAGATTATATGCTTGATCAAATGAAGGAGGATGGATTAATTCTAGAACTGGATTATACGAAGTTAGAAAACTATACAGAGGATTTATTTGTTCCTGAATTAACTGAACTTTTACATTCTTCAGACTGTAAGGATTATGAAGGCTACTATATTCCTTACTTTTGGGGTTCTTTAGGTATTATGTATTCTAAAAGAAAAGCAGGAGTAGAAGAGGCAGTATTAGAGCATGGATTTAAGGTTTTATTTGAACAAAGCCTTCTCCCTACAGGCTCTACTGTAGGAATGTATAATGTTTCAAGAGATGCCTTGGCAGCTGCAGAACTATATTTAGGATATTCTTTAAATACAAAGGACATTAGTCAAATTGATGAATGCTTCGATTTGCTTGCCAAAACACATTTTGATCACTATGGAACAGATGAGCTAAAGCGTGATGTTTCCCAAGGAAATTTAGATGTAGCATTAGTATATTCAGGAGATTTCTTTGATGCCTATTATTCAGATTCTGAATCTGAACAGTATCAAAATTTAGATAATTATAGTATCTATGCTCCTAAGGATCATAATAATGTGTTCTTTGATGGTTTAGCAATTCCTGTGACTTCTACAAATCCAGACCTTGCCTATAAGATGATCGATTTTATGCTTGACTATGAAAATTCCTTAGAAAATACGAGTTTTGTAGGATATTGTCCTACATTAAAAGAAGTATTTGATTTTGTTATGGAGGATGAGGATTGGGAGGATGTAGTTGCGATTGATGCCTATAATCCAACTCTAATCATCAATCATCCAAATTCAAGACCAGAGGTATATCGTTATTTAGGGGATGATGTTTATGCCTACATTGAATCTAAATTTATTACTATAACAAGTTAAATTTTACCTCCAAGGAAAAAATCTTTGGAGGTATTTCTTATATTTTCCTATCCAAATAATGAAGAATATGGTAAAATAAAGTAAAAGGTAAGAGGATGTAGTATGGAAATTATTTTAGAGTATAAGAAAATATCCTTGAGTGAAGCCTTAAAAGTGGCAAAAGCTGGAGATGTTATTTATCTAGAGGATAAAACCTATAATGAAAAAATTACAATAACGACTCCAAATATTACTTTGATTGGAACCGAAAATTCAAAAATTGTATTTGATGCCACGAGTCAAGACATTATTCCAGAAGAATTTGGTGGAGATGGAAAAAAGACCTATGGAACTACTGGTTCGGCTACTGTTTTAGTTAAACCAGAGGCTACCGGTTTTAAAGCTATGGGGATCACTTTTGAGAATAACTTTAAAAGAGATGGACGAATTCAAGCTCAAGCTGTCGCCTTCAAATCTGAGACGAGTCATATTTTTTTAAAGAATTGTACCTTTATGAGTCATCAGGATACTTTGTATATAGATTTTGGAAAAGATAATCGATTAGAAAAATGCACCATAGTTGGTGATGTGGATTTTATTTTTGGTAGTGCTGACTGTACCTTTAAAAGCTGCAAGATACATGCCCTTGCAGAGGAAAGAGATAGTGCCTATTACACAGCTCCAAGCACTTACCAAGAAAACCTACAAGGCTTTGTTTTTGAGCATTGTACCTTTACTATGGATGAGGGGATGGAGGTATATTTAGGAAGACCATGGTACCCATCAAGTACATGCAAGCAAGTTCAACCAAGAATCAGTTTTATAAATTGTGCAATTCCAAAGGAAGTTCATTTATGTTTAAAGCAAATGCATAAAGAAGATCCTACAAATTATACTCTTCATTTGGAAAGAAATTACATCATATAGGAGGTAATTGTATGAAAAAAGTTAAAGTGAAAAAGGATAGAACAAAGCATATATATTATGTGATTGCAGTAGGGGTATTACTCTTATTTCTTCTCATCTTAATTAGTTCTTTATTAGACATTGGAGAAAAGCTTAGGAATATCTCTGTTTATTTAGAATATGGCTTTTATGGTCTAGTTGTTTTATTATTCTATTTTGTTATTTTACAACCTATTATTATCATTTTAAAATCTCCATCGTTATCTATTGCAACATCTCTTGATCAAAATAACCCTAAGGCTGTAGCCATTTATAAAAAGGTAGCTAAAAATATTGTTAAAAGTAATGAACTTCCAGAAGAAGAAAAAATATTATTAACACAGTATAAGAACAAAGAAGAATTATTATTTAATTTACAATATGTTTTTGATAAAACGGTAAAGGGACAATTGAACCGCATTATTATTCATGATGCCAAGACAGTGATGATTTCAACTGCAATTTGTCAAAGTGCACGCTTTGATATGATTACTGTATTTGCCGTTAATGTGAAGATGATTAAAGAGCTTGTTGTTCAATGTGGATTCCGTCCTTCTATGAAAAATTTAAGCAAATTAACAATCAATGTGTTTGGCACAGCACTTATTGCCGAGGGTTTGGAAAATTTAAAGCTAGAAGACATTATGCCAAAAAGTTCCCTTGATTTTTTAAATAATATGCCTTATTTAGGAGTAGTATTAGAAAGTGTAATCCAAGGAGCTGCAAATGCTTTAATGACACTTAGAATTGGCTGTGTCTGTAGAAGATATTTGTTTAGCGATGGATCTGTCATCACAAAAGAGGATATAAGAAAACAGGCTTACAAGGAAACTCTAAAGCTTTTACCTATGGTAGTTGCAGATACAATTTCTTTTTTTCCTAAACGAATTGTAAGGTTCTTTACTAATAGAAAAAAGGTAAAAGAGGAGGAAGAATTTGATGAAACAGGAGAATAAGATGGAATCCATTTGGGCAGATGGAATCCCTGCAAAAATTGAAGATAAGGATAAACTAGAACCTAGAAGCGTTTTGAATATGTGTATTCATTATGTCATAGAATATATTCTAAAAGGAAAGAATTACGAAATTTTATCTGTTCAAGATGATCCAAATTTCCTTCCAAACATAGAATTAAAAGAAGGGGATAAAAGGCTTGCTGTTGCAGTTATTCCTTGTATCTATCCTTATTTCATGCCTAAAAATGATGAATTGAGAATTGGCTTTGCTAAGGCTGCGAAAGAAAAAAACTATATTCCAGTAATATGTCCTGTTCCGATTCGTTCTATTGATCAAGCACGTGCCGAAGCAAGTATTTATTTAAAGGGAGATTTATTTCAATTTGCAAATCTAGGACAAGTTATAGTAACAGAGGAAGAAAATCAAGAAATTCTTCCTGAAACATTAAATTTTAGGCTATAGCCTCTTTGTACAATCAAAAAAGCATCTATTTTAATGATGCTTTTTTTAATGCCTTTTTCTTTAATTTGATTGCTTTATAATCTGATTTAGCAGCAATCTTATCAAAAATGCAAATGATCCAACCTTCTTTTGTGGTAGGAGGAATTAGAGTGAGTGGGAACATATGATGCACCATATGTCGCTGTTCTCGTTTTGTGATGTGATAAATGCGTTGAGCATTTTTAACTGCCTTTTTCGGATGAAATAGTCCATGCAAATGAACGCCATTATGTTTATCATGCCAATCATAAAAATATAAATCATGCAATAAAGCAGAACGAACCAATTCTTTTTTATTGATTTTTCTATTGTGCTTTACCGCATAACAAAAAGCTAGATAGGCAACCTTGATGACATGGGTATAGGTTGTGATATTACCGTGGTGTCTAAATTGCTTTAATTTAAGAAAATCATCCGTATATATAATTTCTTTTATGGTTTGAAAGAAGAAGAATTCTTCCTCTTTGGGTAATTTATATTTTGCTTTCATAATTTATATTATACTCTTTTTTTTTATTTTAAAAAGGGGATAAATATGTTGTTACAAAGAAAAAAGAAAAATTAATTGTCAAAAGATAAAATATAGTGTTATAATTATTCTAAAATAAATTGGTTTGGAAGTGAACAAAATGGCTTTTATTGAAGTAAAGGATTTGAAAAAAGTATATGGTATGAAGGATACGACTATAGTAGCCTTAGATGAGGTAACCTTTGAACTAGAACAAAAGGAATTTGTTGTTATACTTGGTGCTAGTGGAGCAGGTAAATCAACACTATTAAATCTATTAGGTGGAATGGATTTTGCAAGCAGTGGAACATATCTTGTTAATGGCAAGGATGTTACAGCCTATAAAGATAAGGATTTAGCTTTGTTTAGAAGAAATCATGTAGGCTTTGTATTTCAGTTTTATAATTTAATGCCGAATTTAACTGCTTATGAAAATGTGAAGCTTTCCATTACACATACCAAAGATTATATTGATCCTAAGGATGCTTTGAAAATGGTAGGATTAGAGAATCGAATGAATAATTTTCCATCCAACTTATCTGGAGGAGAACAACAGAGAGTGAGTATTGCAAGAGCCATAGTGAAAAAGCCTGATATTTTATTATGTGATGAGCCTACAGGGGCTTTAGATAGTAAAACAGGGAAGAGTATCTTAAAGCTTTTAAAAAGCTTAAGTCAAACAGGAAATCAAAGTGTGATTGTAGTTACCCACAATGCAAATATAGCTTTGATTGCTGACAGAGTCATTCATTTAAGTGATGGTAAAATTGTTAAGGATGAAAAGAATCAAGCGCCTCTTGATATTGAGGATATCCAATGGTGAGAAATGTATTAAATATCAAGGTTGTAAGAGAAATAAGGAATAATTTTAAAACCTATTTATCTGTGATTTTGATTGCAACCCTTGCTGTTACTCTATTTACAGGTATTTTTGCAAATTATAAGAACTTTAATGAACGTCTAGATTATATTTATCAAGAGGCAAATATGTGTGATGGCATCATTATGACAAATACCTATAATGAAGAAATTGAAGACTATTTGAAAGATAAAAATCTTACCTATGAGAAACGACTATATCTTCCTGCAACAACTGGAAATATTGATCTATATTTGGCTAGTTTTACTAAAGATTCTACTTTAAATCTTCCGTTTTCATCATCTTTAAAGGAGCCACTTACTTCAAATATGGTTCTTGTGGATGAAAAGTTTTTAACTCGAACGAATAAAGAGATTGGAGATTCTTTTGTTGTTGATGTTTCTCTTTCTGGCTTTGCTTTGAATTTTGAACTTTCGATTTCAGGAACGATGACTCATCCAGAGTCTTTAGAGAACTCTACCTATAACCCATCCTTTGTCTATGTGGGCTATGATGCTTTGTTGGAGGCAATTTCAAATCAATACTCCCTTCCAATACAAATAATAGAAGAACTTATAGGGAATTATTATAATCAATTTTTAGTTCAGGCAGAGGAGGGCATATTTCGTGAGGTTAAGGAAAAATATATAGAAGAAGAGAATTTTATCTATTCCTTAAAAAGAAGTGAGCTTCCCTCCAATTTGACAGTAGATGCAGACGTTGAACAGGCAAAACAGCTTATTTATATTTTTCCTGTAATCTTTTATTTGGTGGCAGTACTGATTATCCTTACTTCCATTTCTCAGTTAATCAATAGAGAAGGAAAGAATATAGGTATCATGAAGGCCTTAGGTTTCTCTAAAGGTGAGATCCTTTTCCATTATATGAAAATATTTATTGTTTTAAGTGTTATAGGCTCTATCCTTGGTATCATTTTAGGACCTATTATTGTTCCAAGTGTCATGGGAAATAAGTATAACATTTTATATCAACTTCCTAAAATTAGTTTGCCATTTTTTAGATGGGAATATTTAATCAGCGTTGCAATACTAATTGTGATTACTGCTTTGACGAGTGTTTTTGCTTGTTATGGAGCGATGAATCAAGTGCCTGCAAGCTGTTTAAGAGGCGACAATTCAGTACAGATGAAGTTATCCATTTTAAATCGTATTTCTTTTGTTAAAAAGATTCCATTACCTATTTTGATGGCCTTTCGAAATATGAAAAGAAAATGGAGTCGTACTCTAATGGTCGTCATTGGTGTTCTGGGCTGTAGTGCTCTTTTAGTATGTGGATTTGGAATTGAAGATACGATTAATCATGGACTGGATTTAGAATTAGATGAGCTTATCCCTTATGATATCTCTGTCACTTATTCAACTTATACAGAGAAGAAAGAAAATATATCTAGTATTGAGCATGTGGCCTATGTCGATGAGTATGGAAAATATCCAGTGAATGTAGAAGCGAAGAGTTTAGTCTCCTCCTACCTATTTTTACTTCCCGAAGAAACCCATATCTTTCAGGTGAAATATCAAAAGGATAGCTGTATTCTCTCAGGAAGATTATCAGAGGAGATTGGAGCTAAAATCGGAGATGAAATCAATTTTGTTTACAATGGGAATAAGTATAGCTTTCAGGTGACTGATATAGTTGATTTTTGTATTTCTCAAGGAGTATTTATTTCACAAACAAGAATGTCCAATGTTGAATTTCAACCAAATCAAGCTTGGATAAAAACAGAGGATTCTTCCTATAATGATCAAATTGCTGATAGCATTTCACAAATAGAGGGCATATCCTCTACTCAGACCATCAAGGGAATGCGTGCTCATGCAAATGAGGTTATAGCATCAATAAAGGTTATGACATGGACTATTAAAATTTTTGCCATTCTATTGGCAGTAGTCGTATTATATAATTTAGCTTTACTTAATTTTAAGGAACGTATTAAGGATATAGCTACACTTAAGGTGTTGGGCTTTTCTAAATTTGAGGTTGCTTCCTCATTTATGATTGAAATTGTTTTCTTAACTTTTGTCGGTGCATTAGTGGGTTTAGCCTTTGGATATCCACTATTAATAGCTGTATTATCAATTAATGAAAATCCATTAATTAGCTATATCTATCATATTAATTTATTATCCTATTTCTTTACGATTCTCATCACCTGTGGTAGCAGTTTACTTATCAATGTATTTTTCGCATTTTTAACAAATCGTGTAGAGATGGTAGAATCTTTAAAATCAGTAGAATAGTACTATAAAGAGCTTTTAAAAATCAATATTTTACATTTTTCTGTTTATAAATCATTTGATGTTAAGATTATATTTTTCTTTTCTAAAAAATATAAATTTTCTTCAAAAAACAGCATTCTATTACGTATACAGATTGACAACTTTAAAAATGTTTGTTATACTTATAAAATGGAATTTAATCGTTTGGAGGGATTGAAATGCAAAAAATTACATTAGAACAACTCGTTGCATATCTAAAAGAACAAGGCTTTGTTTTCCAAGGAAGTGAAATCTATGGCGGACTTGCAAATGCTTGGGATTATGGTCCACTTGGCGTAGAATTAATGAACAATATCAAGAATGCTTGGTGGAAGAAATTTGTGAAGAATAATCGCTATAATGTAGGTTTAGATTCTGCAATATTAATGAATAAAGAGGTTTGGGTTGCATCAGGTCATATTGGCTCCTTTAGTGATCCTTTAATTGATTGTAAGAAATGTCATGCGAGATATCGTGCTGATAAACTCATTGAAGATTATACAAAAGGAGAGCTTACTGGAGATGGTATGTCCAATGAGGATTTACTAAAATTCATCTATGATCATAAAATTACCTGTCCAAGCTGTGGTGGACTAGAGTATACCGATATCCGTAAATTCAACCTAATGTTCAAGACACATCAAGGCGTAGTAGAGGATAACAAGAGTGAAGTTTATCTTCGTCCTGAAACAGCACAAGGAATATTTGTGAATTTTAAAAATGTTTTAAGAACCTCAAGAAAGAAGCTTCCCTTTGGTATTGGTCAAATTGGCAAGAGCTTTAGAAATGAAATTACACCTGGTAACTTCATTTTTAGAACTCGTGAATTTGAACAGATGGAATTGGAATTCTTTTGTAAACCGGGAACAGAACTAGAGTGGTTTTCTTACTGGAGAAGCTTTTGTATGGATTTCTTAGTCAGCTTAGGTGTAGATAAGAATAAGCTTAGATATCGTGATCATTCCAAAGAGGAATTGTCCTTTTATTCTAATGGAACAACGGATATAGAATTTGAATTTCCTTGGGGATTTGGAGAATTATGGGGAATTGCCTCTCGTACTAATTACGATCTAAATGCTCATCAGGAGCATTCTCGTGAAAATCTAGAATACCTAGATCCCGAAACAAATGAAAAATATCTTCCTTATGTGGTTGAACCATCTGTAGGTGTTGGGCGTATTTTGTTATCTGTACTATTTAGTGCCTATGATGAGGAACTAAATGATAAAGGAGAAAAACGTGTCGTATTACGTCTATCTCCAGTTTTAGCTCCTTACAAGGTAGCAGTTTTACCTTTAATTAAAAAGACCCATGCTGAAAAAGCAAATGAGGTATTTGAGCTTTTTAATGAACATTTTAGTGCAGTTTATGATGAAACAGCAAATATTGGTAAACGCTATAGAAGACAGGATGCAATTGGTACACCATATTGTGTAACTATAGATGATAATACACTATCTTCAGGTACTGTGACATTAAGAGATAGAGATACAATGGAACAAATTACTTTAAAAATTGAAGAAGTAATACCTTATATTGAAGAAAAACTAAAATTTTAAGCAAGATTTAAGGAGGGGATAGCATGGCAACTCAAGAAGAAATTACTAAAATAATTGAGAGTACCGATATGGTTGAGCTCGTATCCCCTTATGTTAAATTAACAAAACAAGGGAAAAATTATAAAGGGCTGTGTCCGTTTCATAATGAGGATACACCCTCCTTTGTCGTTTCTCAGGATAAGCATTTGGCTCATTGCTTTGGTTGTGGTAAAGGGGGAAACCCAATTCAGTTTTTAATGGATATAAAGCTAATATCCTTTCCAGAGGCTCTAACAGAACTTGCAAAGAAGAATGGAATAGAGCTCAAAGAAGAGTATCAGCCTAAAACCCAAAAACAGGACAATACGTTATATTTTGAAATGATGGCCACTGCTGCTAAATTTTATCATCAGAATTTAACACTAACCAAGTCTGGAAAAAGTGCTTTAAATTATTTATATCAACGTGGTATTGATGATGAGACCATCAAAACCTTTCAAATCGGTTTAGCACCAGCTACAAAAGATGCTCTATATAAGGTATTAAAGGAAGCAAATTATCTAGAAATCAATATGATGGATTTAGGACTGGTTGACCATAATGACCAAGGCTATTATGATATTTTTTCTAGAAGAATTACCTTTCCAATAACAGATGAACAAGGACATATTGTTGGCTTTAGTGCTAGAATCTTTGATAATCCTGATAAAACTCAACCTAAATATATCAATACAAGAGATACCTTCTTGTATCATAAAGGAAATATATTATATCATCTTGATCAAGCAAAAACGGAAATTCTACGAAAGAAAAGATGTATATTACATGAGGGGCAATTGGATGTTATTGCATCTACATATGCAGGCTTAAAAGAAAGCATTTGTACAATGGGAACTGCTCTGACTTTAGATCAAGCCTATGTTTTAAAGAAGTATGCCAATCAAGCTATCATCTGCTATGATGGAGATAAAGCAGGAATCAATGCTTCTAAAAAAGCGATTGGAATCTTTAAAAAAGCAGGAATGCAGGTTCATCTTGTCTTATTACCAGATGGAATGGATCCAGATGAATATGTTCATACTTATGGACAAGAAGAATATGTAAAATATTTTGAATCTCACATTTTAGATGAACTAGAATATACATTTGAAACAGCTTTTTTAAATGTCAATCTAAAGGATTCATTTGTGATTGAAATAGTAAAAAACACAGTTTTTGAACAAATTCTAAATATGCCTAGTCAAACTGCTAAGGAAAAATATTTAGAGCTTCTTGCAAGCCGTATCAATGGATCTATAAAGGCTATTCATGCGGACTATGAAGTTTTTACTAAAACTGTCACTACTTATCAACAGCCTTATGAAGATACATATGAGGAAGAACCTATCCTTTTACAACCTATTGAAGAAGAAAAAAAGTATCGAAATTATGAGCTGAGATTATTTCTTTACGCGAGAAATTCTAAGGAAAGAGCACTAAAAATTGATAAAAAGCTAGGAGACTATATTGATGCATTTAGTCCAATCAATCAAGATATTTGGATACAGCTTGTAAATAATTACTATGCAATGTATGAGGAATTTGATGATCAATTGTTTTGCTCTTTATTGAATGAGGAACAAAAAACAACATATTTAAATAATTTAGATATTTTAAGGGGATCAATTGAACCCTATAGTGATGAGGATTTAGAGTGCATCATAGAAAAGATGAAAGAGATACATTATAAGGTTTTAAATCAAAATCTTACAAAATTGATTGAAAATACAAATGATACAGAAATTAAGAAATCAAAACTTGCTGAAAAGTTTAATAATAAGAAAAAGTCTATGCTTAACAGGAGGAAGTAAACATGGAATTTGAACAAATTTTGAAGGAATTAATAGAGTTAGGTAAGAAAACAGGCTCTGTCCAATCTAAAGAGATTATCAAATATTATTCTATTGAATCAGAAGAATATGATAACATCGTAAAGGAATTGACAAAGGAAGAAATCAATATTGATGAAGATATTTCATTGGATGACTTTGATGTAAAAGAACCAACAAATTTAAATGATATTGAGGAAATAGATGTTTCTACTTTTGATCAACTTCCAGCTTCTGTTAAGGTAGATGATCCTGTCCGCATGTATTTAAAGGATATTGGTAAAATTCCTTTGTTGTCCTTAGAAGAGGAAACAATCTATGCACGACAGGTTGTTGATGGTCGTGAAGCAAAGGCTCGACTTGCTGAGATTGAAGCAGATGACCAAAATACAATTTCGGTTGAAGAATATGAAAAATTACTAGAAATTAGTGATGCGGCAGATGAAGCAAAGGATAAGCTTGTAAATGCCAATTTAAGATTAGTAGTTTCTATAGCAAAACGTTATTTAGGAAGAGGCTTACAATTTTTAGACCTTATCCAAGAAGGAAATATGGGATTAATCAAGGCAGTAGATAAATTTGATCATCAGAAGGGATTTAAGTTTTCTACTTATGCAACCTGGTGGATTCGTCAGGCAATCACAAGAGCAGTTGCAGATCAAGCTAGAACTATCCGTATTCCAGTACATATGGTTGAAACAATCAATAAGCTAGTACGTATTCAACGTCAGTTAGTTCAGGAACTATCTAGAGAGCCATCCCCACAAGAGGTGGCAGAACGTATGGGTATTTCTGTAGAAAAGGTTCAACAAATTCAAAAGATAGCTCAAGAGCCAATCTCTTTAGAATCTCCAGTAGGCGAAGAAGAGGATTCTAACTTAGGAGATTTTGTAAAGGATCCTTATGCACTTGATCCTTACGAATATACTGCTAAAATGAAATTGCGTGAAGAGCTTGATGATGTATTAGCTACTCTGACAGAGCGTGAGGAGCGTGTACTACGTCTACGTTTTGGTTTGGTAGATGGGAGACAAAGAACACTTGAAGAAGTAGGAAAAGAATTCAACGTTACAAGAGAGCGTATTAGACAAATTGAGGCAAAGGCACTTCGTAAGCTAAAGCATCCTTCTCGTAGCCGTAAGCTAAAGGACTTCATGACAAAGCATTAATATGGACCGCATCAAAAGGATTGCTTCTCTTTGTAAGAGAAGCAAGGTGGTTTGTGATATTGGCTGTGATCATGCCTATGCCCTAGTCCATGCAATCCGAGAGTATGGAGTAGAACAGGGGATTGCTGCAGATATTGCTTTAGGACCACTTTCAAATGCTAAAAAAACGATAGAAGAATATCACTTAGAAAAGCAAATTAAGACCATCCTTTCGGATGGCTTTGATGCTATAAATAGTGATTCTTTCGATACTGCAATTCTTGCTGGTATGGGAGGAATTCTCATCTGTGATATATTAAAAAGAGCTTTACCTAAACTAAGAAATAAAAAGCTTATTTTAGAGGCCAATAGTGATACCTATCGAATAAGAGATTTATTGATTCATAATGGTTATTTTATATCTTTTGAAGATGCAATATATGATCATGGAAAATATTATGAAATTGTTCTTTTTGAACAAGGAACTTCAGATTATGACGCATTAGATATCCTATATGGACCTCATCTTAGAAGAACAAAGCCAGAAGCATTTATAAAATATTATCAAAGAAAACTTGAATTTCTTTCTTCTATTTTACCTCAAATACAATCAAAGAAAGAAAGAACAGAAAAGCTTAGTTTAATTGAAGAAATAAAAACTATAGTAGAGGGATAGTCTATGGAAAAATATAATATTTTAAATACTAAAAATTATTATCGCACCTATTTTATAGATTCTCACACTCGTCCAACTCTCTTTATTTGTCCAGGTGGAGGATACAAATATACCTCTCCTAGAGAATCAGAACCCGTTGTAGAAGAATTTTTAAAACGTGGCTATCATGCAGTAGTTGTAAATTATAGAGAAACTATAGAAGATGCTTATCCTTTACCTGGAAGGTATTTAGGTAAAGCATTAGAAGAAGTAAAAGAAGATCCTCGTGTAGGTGAAATTATAGGCTTAGGCTTTTCAGCAGGGGGCCATTGCCTATTAGAATACACGCTTCATTATAAGGATTATCCTTATGAAGTAAAACCAGATTTGTTAATTTTGGGTTATCCTGTCATAACTGCAGATGTTTCTTGTGCACATCTTGGCTCTTTTGAACTCTTATTAAAGGAAAATGTCGATAATCCATCTTTAAGAGGATATCTTTCTTTAGAGACACAAGTGACTAAAGAAAATGCAGTAGATTTATTCTTATGGGGAACCTACACAGACCAATCTGTTCCAGTAGAGAATTCTTTACGCTTAATAGAAGCATATAGAAAAGCTGAAGGAAATGTGGAATATCATTTATTCCCTTTTGGCGCACATGGACTTTCTGTTGCAAACAAGGCCTCTAGTGATGGAAAAAAGGAATTAGAAAGTCCCTATATTGCACGATGGATTGATCTTGCAGATGAGTGGATTAAACTGAAATTATCACAATTTCATAAGAAGTAATGTTCATTTTGAAAGAAATAAAAATAATCTATGACTAGAAGTTGGTGAAATATATGAGTAAACTAAATATAAGAGGTTTCAAAATTTTCACTCTCAATATCATTTTATTGTTTTGTTTGGTTCTATGTAGTTGTAAAGACAAGAAAACTGCTGTGATACCACCAGGTGGTGGAGATGAAAATGATATTTATAGAGATGTTTATTATAAGTATGATACTTATGAAGAAATGATTCTTGGTAGTGAAGTATGTGAGCGTAAACAATATTCTTATCAATTTAATTTTCAATTAGGAGGAGTAGAGGAGTATTCTTATTACCTAATGGCAAGGAAAAAAGGTGGCAAGAAAACAGAAGATGAAGAGATTACTTCAGATGTTTTGATTGAGCGTTATGTTATCATAGGAAGACTTGATAAAAAAAGAAAATTTAGTATCATTTTTGGTGTTTTTGGTCTAAAGGAATCTATGGAAGAGCGCTTGCAAGGAAGTATGGGAGTCTGACCCTCTTTATGATGTTTATGAAGATAAGACAAGATATTGCTTAAGAAATACAACTCAAAATTTGTTTGCATCATGTGACATAGTATTTGAGGGGATATTTGAAGAGGAATTCATACAGCAAATTTTAGTTTCTATTTATGAATCTATAATTTCACAAAGAGTTGAGTAAATAAGCCCTAAAATGAAATGTATTTATAAGAAAAAACTGCTTTTTAGTTTATGTCGACTGTTAACAAGGAAAAATTGTTGACAGTCTTTTTTGTACTTTAAGGTTTGAATGATGTGAGAAAAATTAAACTTTAAGAAGTAATATAGTGTTTACCTTTATTTATATTAATATATCATTAATAATCTTAATAGAAGGAGTCTTTTATTATATGCCATTATAATCAAAGGGATATAGGATATGATTTTTTGTGATAGTATGACTAAAATAACACAAACTAATCTTTACTTACTAGTACATAAAATTTTAGAAAAAAATATAGAGGGCTTTATGCCCTCCGTGTAGATTATCTTCAAAATATTTATTTTGTGATATTTCTTTTTTATGCATTTTTTAAGAATGTTTTATAAGCTAAGTAAGCTTCGTATACATCAACCTTTGAAACAATTTCCATTGGTGCATGCATAGATAGAACAGGTACTCCTGCATCAATTACACTCATATTGTAGTTGGCAAGAATATAGGCAATTGTACCGCCACCACCTTGATCAACTTTACCAAGCTCTGAGGTTTGATAGTTGACCTCATTTTCATCCATCATCTTTCTAAGCTTTGCAATAAACTCTGGTTGTGCATCATTACAACCACTCTTTCCTCTAGAACCAGTATATTTATTAAAACAGATACCTTTTCCAATAAATGCTGAATTCTTGCGTTCCATTACTGAGGCATAAAGTGGATCTAAGGCAGCAGAAACATCACTAGATAGCATTTCAGAATTTGTTAATGCTTTTCTAAGCTTTAAATCGGAATAGTCTTCAGTTAAAGAAATTAATTCAGCAATTGTATTTTCAAACCACTTAGAAGCAGCACCGGTAGCGCCAATAGAACCAACCTCTTCCTTATCTACTAAAACGGCACATGTAGTTTTCTTACATTTTGGTGTATCTAAAAGTGCCATTAAAGAAGTATAAGCACAAACTCTATCATCATGGCCATAGCCTGCGATCATAGAACGATCTAGTCCAAAATCTCTTGCTTTACCAGCTGGTACAACCTCAATTTCTGCAGAAACGAAATCCTCTTCCTCAATACCATATTTATCCTTTAATAAGTTTAAAATTGCTTTTTTGGATGGATCCTTTTCTTCATCAGCAACAGGAATAGAACCAATAAGAAGATCTAAACCTTCTCCCTCAATGACCTTAGCTGCAACCTTTTGCATTTTTTCTGCTCCTAAATGTGGTAAAAGGTCAGTAATACCAACTACTGGATCATTTTCCTCATCGCCAATTGAAATGGAAACAGAAGTACCATCCTTTTTAACTACTACACCATATAATGCAAGTGGGATTGTAACCCATTGATATTTAATAATTCCACCATAATAGTGTGTATCAAAGTAAGCTAGTGTTTCACTTTCATAGAGAGGATTTTGTTTTAAATCCATTCTAGGAGAATCAATATGAGCTCCTAAAATTGCAAGTCCACTTGTAAGTGGCTCATCTCCAATTACAAATGCTGCAATATTTTTATTCTTATTTACTGCATATACTTTATCGCCAGCTTTAAGTTCTTTCACATCTTTTACATCTTTGAAGCCTGCTTTTTTACAAAGCTCAATGCTTTTGGCAACACACAAGCGTTCTGTTTTACAGTCACTGATAAAGCTTTTATACTCCTCTGCAAACTTGTTTAATTCATCTAATGATTTTCCATTATATTTTTTCCATGCATATTCTTGATACATATTCATTTCCTCCTTATTAAAAATTATTTTACCACAGATTAGAACAACTAGCAAAGAAAACATAAAAAAAATATTTATTTCATATAATGCTTTAGGTGATATCTATATGATCAACATCATCTTTGTTTTTATTTTTTTAGTTGGTATGATTTATGCCTGCTTCACAGGAAGAGTTGGAGTAGTAGTAGAAGCAATGCTTGCAACACCAAAAGATGCCTTATTTTTGTTTGCAGATATTTATGCATTACTCATATTTTGGGGTGGTATGCTTGAAATATGTAAAAACAGTGGTCTTCTACAAGTAATCACAAATTATGTTTCTTTTATTATTCATCCATTATTTAAAAAGCTAGACCGTAAGAGTGAGGCAATGCAATATATCAGTTTGAATTTAGTTGCTAATTTACTTTCTATGGGTTCTGCCGCAACACCCTTTGGTCTAAAGGCAATGAAAAGCTTAGATGATTTGAATGGGAATTCTCCAGTTGCCTCAGATGAAATGATTACATTTTTGTTAATCAACACCTCAGGATTATGCTTAATACCAACGGTTTTGATTTCATTAAGAAAAGAATATGGTAGTCAGAATCCTGTAAGTATTATTCCATATGTACTTATTGTATCAACTATAACTACAATTTTTTCTATTGTGATGGATAGGCTGGTGAGAAAATTTGGAAAATATTAGTTATTATTTTATCATAGGTTTTATTTTAATTATTCTAGTCTATGGTCTTATAAAAAAGACCAATGTCTATGATTCCTTTATTGATGGTGCAGTTTATCAAATGAAGGAGGGGATTACAATTTTCCCCTACCTCCTTTGTATGCTTGTAGCTGTAAATGTTTTTAAAGCAAGCGGTATATTAAATGATTTAATTCATACAGTTACAATTCCAAATGAATTATTTGTTCAAGGTGCTTTTAGACCAGCTTCCTCTCATGCAAGCATGTCCATTATGCTACAAATATTTAAGGACTATGGTCCGGATAGTAAAGCAGGTATGACCTCCTCCATTTTACAGGGTGGAAGTGATACTACGGTATATGTGATGGGACTTTATTTTGGAAGTGTAGGTATTCGTAAGACTCGACATGCCTACTTGGTTGGACTCATTAGTGATTGTATCTGTTTTTTATGTTGCTTAGTATTATTTCTATATTTTTTAAAATAAATTATAAATTTAAGCCATTTACATACTTTGCTTCCTTAGATTCGTTTAAATTTAATTCTTCACGAATTCTGCATAAGAAGTGACTTGTGTTAAGTTCGTTTACTTGACGATAGAAAAGCTTTAAGAAAAGCATATAGCAAACATGCAAAATAGAGATTTGTGAAATTTCTTCTTGGAGAGATGAAATATTCTTGACTAGAAGATCCGCGTATAAAATACAGTTTGCTAGAGTTTCATCAGGAGTTAACTTTTTTCTCGTTAGACCTTCTAAAGGAACTTGTTCTAAGCAAGATATGAAGAAGGAGTCATTTAAAACCTGATACATCTCCATCGTAAGAGATTCAATAGAGGCATGATGGATTGCATATGCTAAAAGCTCCCAAAGAAGATAATCTAAAGCATGTAAATAAATAGATTCAAATCCAATGCGAGAAGTAAAAAGCTTTTTATTTCGATTAGAAATTTTAATAGATGCTTCTAAAACAGGCTGACATTTATACCAAAAGCTTTGTTGATTTTCCCAAAATCTTGAAGCTTTAAAAAGAGTATAGTGTTCCTTACAGACAAAGAGAATTTTTTCTGTTGTAGTAATTTTTTTTACTCGTTTTAAAATTTGTAGATTGATTAAAGACTCATTCAAAAAAACATCTTTAAATTTGATTTCTTTAAATAGACTTTTTCGGTAAAGCTTTCCCGTAAGCATTGCATTAGAAAATATATCTCTCTGATAAGAAATGAGATTTTTCTTTCCCTCTGATTCATAGCATTCATTTTCCAAATAATGATTATAGTATGGATGGTAGAAGCTTCCAACTGCAATATCGGCTTTCTCTTTTTCTATGCAATCCAAAAGAACTGTAATAGCGTTTTGATTTAAAATATCATCAGGTAATGCGAATAATACATATTCACCAGTAGCCTTAGATAACCCCAATTTTCTTAGACTATTAAGTGAGGCATATTTTTTTTCATATACAAAGATATTATCATATTGTGCTTGTAGATCTCTTATATACTCAATCCCCTCATTCTTATATCCAGCAGTTAAGATGAGAATTTCAAGATTTGGATAGGTTTGTTTTACTATACTATCCATAGAAGAGAATAATTTATTTCCCTGATTTCGATTAGTTATCAGAATGGATATTTTTTTCATAGGCTTTCCTCGTTTTCATTTATATTTGAAATAATGTAGTTATTGTTTTTGTTAAGTAAATTTTTCTAATCATAAAAAAATAGATAAATCTTTTTATAAAATCATAGTATAAGAGATTTATCTTTCAAAAATTATACGATTCAACTCATTTTGAATCTTAATATAAAATTGCATAATATATCATCTCCTTACATATATCCTCATAATAACACAAAATACGACATTTGTTAAGTCTACAATTTCAACTTTTTTAATGTAAATGGAAGAATTAGGAAAGACTTATTTATTTTATGAAAAAAAATAGATGAATCTTTTGCAAATGATTTAAAAAAAATATCGTTCTTAGTTGTATTTCATCTTATTTTTTGGTAAAATCAATATCGGTGATTGTCGTGAATGATAATAAAGAAAGACTACAAAAGGTTATGGCCTCTTGCGGAGTTGCTTCTAGGAGAAAATGTGAAGAAATTATCTTGGCTGGCCGTGTAAAGGTCAATGGAGTAAAGGTTATTGAACTTGGAACAAAAGTTTCCTATAAGGATATGATTGAAGTAGATGGGAAACTTCTAAATAAGGAAGATTTAGTATATTATGTAATGTACAAGCCTACAGGGTATTTGACAGCTGTAAGTGATAAACTTGGAAGAAGAATTGTAATGGATTTGCTTCCTAAGGAGATAAAAAAGGCACACCGATTATTTCCAGTGGGACGTCTTGATTATGATACCTCTGGAGTTTTATTAATAACGAATGATGGGGATTTATCTTATCGATTGACCCGTTCTGCAAAAGAAATTGAAAAAGTATATCAGGTAAGAGTAGATGGAATTTTAACTCAAGATGCAGTGAATCAGCTGATGAGAGGAATTCTCTTAGATGGAGTTCTTACAAAGCGTGCAAAGGTAGAGGTTCTTTCTATGGATAGAGCAAACTCTTCCACTCTTCTTAATTTAACGATTACTGAGGGAAGAAATAGACAAGTTCGTAGAATGTGTGAAACAGTCGGCTTTCCAGTTAAGAAGCTAAAGCGCATTTCTTTTGGCGGCGTAACTCTAGAAGGACTAGCAAAAGGAGAGATAAGACCTTTAAAACCACACGAAATTAAGGTTTTATATAGTTTGTAAGAATTGAAAAAAGCCAAATTATGTGATATAATAATTTAGATTGTTTAAAGAGGGATAGTCATGAGGAATTTTGTTGTTGCTTTAGATGGTCCTGCTGGTAGTGGTAAATCATCAATTTCTAAGCTAGTAGCGAAGAGATTAGGTTTCACACATATTGATACAGGTGCAATGTATCGAGCAGTTACCTTAGAAGCTTTAAGGAGAAAAGTAAATATTGAGGATGAAAATTCTTATAGCTTTTTGAATGAAACTTCTATCATCTACAAAAATAATATTATTTATTTAAATGGTGTAGATGTATCTGAGGAAATCAGGAGTAGTGAAGTGACAAATAATGTTTCAACTTGCTGCAAGTTTGCAATGGTACGCGAGCTTATGGTAAAATATCAAAGAGAATCTGCTAAAGAAGGTAAAGTTCTAATGGATGGAAGAGATATTGGAACAGTGGTATTACCAAATGCTAACTTAAAGATTTTCTTAACTGCAACTGCAGAGGAAAGAGCTAAAAGACGTTGTGCTGAAATCCAAGCGAAAGGAATTCCAGCACAATATGAGGTAATCTTAGAAGAGATTATTGCTCGTGATTATAAGGATTCACATCGTGAGCTTGCTCCACTAAAACAAGCGGAGGATGCAATTCCAATTGACACAACTCAGTTAACAATGGATGAAGTAGCAAATAAAATTATAGATTTAATAAATGAGAGGTTAGGAAGTATGGAAGATTTTAAAATGGAAGATTTGAATTTACCTAAAAAATTAAGAGTAGGAGATCAAGTTGTTGGTACTGTAGTTACAGTAAAGGATAAGACCATCTACTTAGATGTTCATCAGTTCACTGAAGGAACAATGCATTTAGACTGCTATACAAAGGATAAAAGCATTGAAAGCTTTAAGGGACTTGTGCATGTTGGCGACGAAATTGAATGCCAAGTAGCTAAGGTAAATGAGGAAAATATTTATTTATCCCGTTTAAATCAATTATCTAAAATTGCTTTTAAGCGTGTAGTTGAAGCCAAAGAGAAGGAAGAGGCTATTGAGGTAGTTGTAACTAAGGTTGTTCCAAATAAAGGTTATACTGTTAATTTTGAAGGAAATAACTTATTTATGCCTTTAAGCCAAGCTCCACAAGAGGTAAAAATTAAAGATAAGCTACAGGTTCGTATCATTGAAGTAAATGAAGAAAGAAAGAACGCTGTTGTTTCTCGTCGTGCAATTGAAAAAGAAGAATATGCAACTGCTAAGGCACAAGAACTAGAATCTATTCAAGTTGGAGATGTTTTAACTGGTACAGTTGCAAAAGTAGAGAAATTTGGTTTATTTATCCGCTTTAAGTACAACCAAGGTTTACTTCGTATCAATCAATTAGCTCATACCTTCACAAGTGACATCAATGCTGTTGCAAAAGAAGGTGACACTTTAGAGGTTAAAGTTTTATCTAAAGAAAACGGCAAACTTGTATTATCTCGTAAGGCATTACTAGATACTCCATATGCTGCTTATGCTAAGACAGTTGCTGTAGGTCAAACGGTTAAAGGTAAGGTTGTAAGTAAAATGCCTTTTGGATTATTAATTGAGCTTGCTCCAAATGTAAGAGGCTTATTACATCAATCTGAGTATTCTCATAATCCTAACGATAACTATAATGCTTTTGTTATCATTGGGGATGAAGTAGAATGTGCTATTTTATCCTTAGATTCAGAGAAGGAAAAAATCTCTTTATCTCGTAAGGCTTTAATGGACAATCCTTGGACAAGAGTAACTGCTCAGCTTGGAGATGTAGTTGAGGTTAAGGTTACGGATGTTTTAGAAAATGGTCTTAAGGTTGAAACTTTAGGCGTAGATGGCTTTGTTCCAGCTAATGAAGCATTAACAGAAAGTCAAAATGGTTCAGTTAAGGATTACTTCCATGTTGATGATACTGCTCAAGCAGTGATTATTGATATCAAACCTGCAGAGTGGCGCCTAAGATTATCTATCCGTAAGATTACTGAAAAAGAAGAACGTAAATCCTTTGAAAAATATCTTGAAGAAGAGGATGCATCTTTAACATTAGGTGATGTATTAAAGGATGCATTAAAATAAAAAATTGTATTTGGTGGTGATAATATGTTGCCAAAGGTAGCAATTGTTGGTAGACCGAATGTTGGTAAGTCAACGCTATTTAATCGTATTATTGGCGAAAGATTATCCATTACTGATGATCAACCAGGGGTAACTCGCGATCGAATTTATGCTAAAGGCAGCTGGTTATCGAAGGAATTTTTCCTTATCGATACTGGCGGAATCGAATTGGGGGATGCCCCTTTTTTGACAGAAATAAAGATGCAGGCTGAAATTGCAATGGATGAGGCAGATGTCATTGTATTTTTGACGGATTGCAGAAGTGGTGTTACGAATGATGACACCTACATTGCTAAGCTATTGTATCAAACAAAAAAGCCTGTCATTCTTGCTGTGAATAAGGTTGATGATCAAAAGTTTAAGGATAATATATATGAATTTTATGCATTGGGATTTGGAGACCCAATTCCTGTTTCTTCCTCTCATGGAATAGGAACAGGAAATTTATTGGATCAAGTCATTGAGCATTTTCCAAAAAGGGAAGAGAATTTTGAAGATACTGCTATCCACTTTTCTTTGATTGGACGTCCTAATGTTGGAAAATCTAGCTTAACGAATTGTTTATTAAATGACAATCGTGTAATAGTATCTCCAATTGCAGGGACAACAAGAGATACTATCGATACACGCTTTAAGGCATACGATAAGGAGTATGTCGTTATAGATACAGCTGGTTTAAAAAAGCGTGGTAAAATATATGAGAACATTGAAAAATACTCTGTGATAAGGAGTATAGATGCTATTGGGAGAAGTGACATTGTTCTATTAGTTTTGGATGCAGATACAGGAATTTTAGAACAAGATACACATGTTGGGCAGTATATTGAAGAATATAATCGACCTTGTATTATTGTTGTAAATAAATGGGATCTAGTGGATAAGGATTCTAAGACAATGCAACGCTTTACAGAAGATATTAGAAAAGAATTCAAGTATCTAGATTATGCACCGATTGTATTTTTATCTGCTTTAGATAACAAGCGTGTTCATACTTTATTTCCTGCAATAGAACAGGCCTATGATGCAAACAATAGAAGAATCTCTACCTCTGTATTAAACGATGTAATCAATGATGCAGTGGCAATGTTTCCACCTAGTGAATTTAATGGTGGAAAGATAAAAATTTATTATTCTTCTCAGGTTGGTGTAAACCCACCTACTTTTACATTCTTTGTAAATGAGCCTAAATACTTACACTTTTCTTATCATCGTTATTTAGAAAATCAAATTCGTAAAAGCTTTGATTTTTTTGGAACACCTATAAAATTTGAATTTAGAAAGAGGGATTAGCTATGAAGGTATCCTGCATTGGTGGTGGAGCTTGGGGAACAACTTTATCTCAGGTTCTATCTGATAATCATCACGAGGTTTTAATCCGTGATATCAATCCTATATTTGTTGATAAAATTAATAAGGAACATACCCATCCATTTTTTGATATAACTATCCCAGAGAATATTAAGGCGACATTAAGTCTTGAGGAAGCAGTAGATTTTTCAGATATTGTTCTTTTAAGTGTTCCTACAAAGGTAACAAGAGCGGTACTAAGAGAGATGAATTCTCTTTTGAAAAAGCCTACTTTGTTTATTAATGTGAGTAAAGGAATCGAGCCTGAAACCTCTTATTGTGTAAGTCAAATTGTGAAAGATGAGATTGATGAGAAATATTTTAAAGGATATGTGAATCTCTCTGGTCCTTCTCATGCGGAGGAGCTGATTTTAAGAAAGCTTACAGCATTAGTTGCAGCTTCAACAAAGGAAGAGGATGCTAAATTTGTACAAAATCTATTTTCTAATGCTCGCTATTTGAGAGTGTATACCTCAAGTGATGTCATTGGTGTTGAAACCTCAGGAGCAATTAAAAATGCAATAGCTATAGTATCTGGGGTTGCCTTTGGTATGGGATTAGGTGAAAATGCAAGAGCCTTCTTGATTAGTAGAGGTGTAAGAGAGATTGTTTTGATTGTTTCAGCATTAGGAGGTAAGACCGAAACTGCTTATGGTTTATCTGGTATTGGTGATTTGATTGTAACAGCTTCATCAATGAATTCAAGAAACTTTCAATGTGGTTTAAAGATTGGACAAGGTATGACTGTTAAGGAAGCCTTAGCTTCTATGACCCAAACTGTAGAAGGAATTAAAACCATTGAAGCGGCTTATCAAATTGGTTTGAAGTATAATCTAGAACTTCCAATTATTTCTGCAGCATATCAGGTTATAAAAAATGAAAATACGGCCAAAGAAGCTTTGTCTAATCTTTTAAGTAGAAGTCTAAAAGAAGAAGTAATTATTTTATCATAGTCAACTAAACGAATGTCCTCTCATATATTAATTTTGGGAGGATTTTTAAATGGATTTTAAGAACATAATTGATTTGATTGCAAGATCAAATATAAATCAAGAGGCGATGTATGAACTTGTAAGTGAAGCTTCAACTCTAGATTTAAATGATGAGGATAATTTGAGATTAATTATTCGCAAAGGGTGTGGTTTGGCAAATAAGACTTTATCTAGGGATCAAGAGGATCGAATTGTAAAAATGCTAAAGGATAAAGGCATCACACCAGACTTATTTAAACTGTTAAAAAAATAAAATAAATTTTAACTATAATATTCAGTTATTCCTAGCATAGATAAACAGTTCATTCGAAAATATTTTTTAATTTTGATATTTAAGATAGAGCACTGTGGGGAAGCTTCAAAGGCACCTACGATTTTAATCATTCTAATGATGCATTTCAAAAGCATAAGAATTATTATGAGCGAAGAAGTGAACAAAAAAAATTTAGAAAATAAAGAAACCCAAATTTAATGGGTTTCTTTATTTTACTTATTCCAATATCTTATCACTTCAAATATAACTCTTTCTTTTTGAAAATTACTTTTTAAATTTTGTTATGATGTCTTTTTCAATTTCCTTTGGAACATATTTAGATATATCACAGTGAAAACAAACCAGTTCCTTTATAGCAGATGAAGAAACAAACTGATTCTTAGTTGAAGGGAGAAGAAGTATGGTTTCTATATTAGGAGAAATATCTCTGTTGTATTGAAAAAGATTGAATTCATTTTCATAGTCGTTATAATTTCTTAGACCTCTTACAATGACATCAATAGAGTTTTCTTTACAATAGTTCACTACTAATCCATCATAGGAATCAACAACTACATTTTCTAAGGATGCCACACATTTTTGGATCATAGCTACACGTTCTTCCTTAGTGAAGTTTGTCTTTTTTGATAGATTGTAGGATACTAATATATGAAGCTCATCAAAGAGTTTAGAAGCTCTTTTTACAATATCAAGATGTCCATTTGAAAATGGATCAAAGGATCCTGGATAAACAGCTTTTTTCATATTCCATCCCTCCTAGTTTTTAATATTATAGCATAATTTATAGAATTTGAACATATTTTTATTCGGTGATTTTATGAAACGATTATTATTATGTATAGGATTAATTTTACTTGTATGCTGTTCCTGTAAAAAAAATATAGAAGTCAGTTTTGAGGAAATAGATGAGATTTCTGTTTATGCTATTAAAGAGTCCTCACAAAAACTAGAAGAAGTGATAATAGAATATAAACTGGAAAATGAGGAAGATTTATTCGTTCTTTACACGAGATATCAAAATACTTTACCAATTGGATATGTTTCCCCGGCAAATCCTAATATTACATTACTTGCAAGTGAAGTTAAAAATAAGAGAGTTTATTACACTGTAGATAATTATATTTTATTATCAGATATTCCTGTTTTTCATGAGGCCCTAATTCAAACTGGGAAGCTTTTAGGATATCAAGAAATACATATTATTTTAAATGAAAATCAATTGATATAAAAAAATGACAAATTATTTTAATTTTTATTTCTATAATATAGATGTTTTGTGGTAAAATTATCTTATAAATCAAAAGTTGAGGTTTTTTTATGAGAACGATTGTGATTGCCACAAGAAATGAAGGAAAACTGAAGGAATTTAAAGAATTATTTCCCAATTGTGAAGTTTTATCTCTAGAGGATATTGCATACACAAAAGAAATTATAGAAGATGGTAAAACCTTTGAAGAGAATGCAATAATAAAGGCTAAACAGGTTTCAACAGAAACCAATGGTATTGTTATTGCAGATGATTCAGGTTTAGAGGTTATGGCACTAGATGGGGCACCAGGAATTCATTCTGCTAGATATGCCTCTAATCATAATGCAGAAGCCAATAATCAGCTTTTGTTGAAAAATTTAGTAGGTGTGACCGATCGTAGAGCCCAATTTGTTTGTGTGATTTGTATGTATTATCCAGATGGTACCTATGTTCTTGCAGAAGGAAAATGTGAAGGCAAAATCACAGAAAAACTTATGGGAACAAATGGCTTTGGCTATGACCCTTGCTTTTACGTTGAGGAATATGGTAAAACTATGGCAGAACTTCCTTTGACAATAAAAAATAAAATTTCTCATCGTGCCAAGGCAATCCAAAAGCTAAAGGAGCTAACACATGAAAATTTTAGTTTTGAGTGATAGTCATCATACTTCTTTAGAAACTCTTGACTTTGAAAAGTTTGATGCAGTAATTCATTGTGGAGATTATGGGAATAGTCTAGCCTCTTTCAACCATAGGAATGTTTTCTTTGTGAAGGGAAATTGTGATATTTACGGAGAAGATGCTTTACTTCTAGAACTTTTTGGTAAAAAGGTTTATGTTACACATGGAAATCAAGAAAATGTGAAGTATGGGCTTGATCGACTTATTTATAGAGCTTTAGAAAAAGAAGCAGATGTTATTCTATTTGGTCACACACATCAGCAAATGTGTTTTATAGAAGAAGGAATATTATTCTTAAATCCTGGTAGTTATCCAAATGGCTATATTGTAATTCTTGATGAAGAAATTCAATTATATCAAGAAGGAAAAATAAAAAGTGTTTTATATCGGTGGTGAGGCAGATGTATTTAAATGAAATATTGCAACTTGATAAAACGATGCAATCTATAAAGAAAATAGATTTATTTTTAGCTGGCTGTAATAAGAAAAGCATAGACTACTATAAAGCTTTTGCGTATAGAAATTTAATCCTACATGCTTTAGGGAAAACCAATGATGCATTAAAGGCATTATATTCCTATGTTCCAGATTTTTCTAAGCTAGGAGATCAAGAGGTTATTGCCATTTGTGATGCAATTATTGACATTACTTTAGAGATTAAGCTTTTTGATCAAACAAGAAAATATATAGATGAAAAGAAGAAACATTTAAAAATATCTAATTCCTTATCCAATACGAAGGATGAAATTCGGCTTGCAATGGCAAGACATGATTATCATCGGGCGATTGGAGAGCTTAAGAATTATTCTAATGAAATTCTAACTATTGAAGAATCTTCCTGGGCATATGAATGCTTGGCGGCTATTTATTATGAGGTTCATGACTATAAATCCTATTTAAATATTACACCTGAACTAGAAAAAATTTATCAGGATACTCTAAATACCAATAAATTAATTGATATAGAATATAAAAAATTAGAAATTGCCTTTATAGAGGGAAATTACATCAAAGTCATTTGTGAAGGCAACCGCCTATTAAATGAATATGATTTAGAAGCAGAAACAATTATTTTAACTGCCACTCTTCTTTTAAAAGCCTATATAGAAAGTAAGGATTATCGTAAGGCATCTATCATTGAAAGTAATTACGAAGAATATTTAAAAAGTGTTACAAATCCTACCGCTTTAGCATACTGTAAGGCGTGTCTTGATTTGTACACTCAAACCAATTCTTTGATTTCTATAAGGCATTATCAAGATTTAGTAAATGAATATAGCTTAAACAAGAAGAAGGCAAAGGCAAAGACAGATGCTCTGAAATCTGGTATTGTCGTTCCAAGAGTAAAAGAAAATGAAGAGATAGAGGAAGAAAAAGAGTCTTCTAAATTGATGCCAAATATTCATGAGCTTACAAAAAATGTTCAAGAGGTTTATGTTTCAAGTACGTATATTAAGCTAGAGAAGATGTTTGCCATTATAAATAATCTAGATGATACTGTAAAATTTCGTGAGATTTTTCGGTTAGCTTTAATTGAACTAGCTAAATTTATTCCTTTTGAGGAAGCATATTTACTTTATTATGATCGTGGCTATAATGGACTGCATTATAAGAAGGAAAGAGCCTATGATAAGCTTCTAGATTATGAAAAGGCTAGCGATACAATCAATATGCTAGCCATTGCACAAGAACAAGAGGTTTATTTGAATAGACACTCTACAAGTGGTCTTAAAAACATTGTAACACAGGAACCATATTTAGATATACCTTATGGTATTGCCATTCCATTATTCAAAGAAGATATTCCTTTTGCATCTATTGCGTTTTGGGGATTAGAGCCATTCTTAGATCAGGATATGGTATATGAAACCTTAAAGCTTGTATCTCAGATGCTTCATCGTGTTTTATCTAATGAGCTTGCTCAAAATGAAATACGTTCATCTAATAAAAAAATGTTTTTCATTTATGAGCATATGACCTCTGGCATAAAGGAATTAATGGAAGGACATATTCATCTTTCTGCTCAAGCAAAAAACATTTTAGGAAGCTTAGAAGACATAAGTGAAGAGGATTTTAAAGCCCATATTCATGCTTCTGATTTGGCACAATATGAGGCTTTAATTGATAATATTTATAAGTATTTATCTGCTAATCAATCTATTGAATATCGATACAGGAAAAATCAAAATTATATAGAAATTAAAGAGACTTTTTTTCCATCCTATGAAAATGGAATCCTATCTTTATATTCTTTAATCGAGGATAACACCAAAAATAAGGAAAAGAGTCAGGAATTATATCATTTAGCCTATACAAATCCTATTAGTATGTTGGATACAGAAATTAAGTTAGTTACAGATTTAGGGGAGTATATGGATAATCGTAAGCTGAGTCTTGCAGTTTTTGATATTCATGACTTTAAGCTTTATGAGGATTTATATGGAATCAACACTTCTAAGCAGGTTATCTTAGCAATTGCAGAGCAGATGCGATCCCATTTTTCAAATAATTTCCAAATTAAGCTGTATCATATGGGATATGATCGCTATGCTATCCTTTTCATTGACATAAATGATAAAAGAACTGTAGATCATCTTTTAATTGAGGCCTTTGATAAGGTCGCAAAAGTCTTAAATATGCTAAGTAGTAGAATTAAGCTATTCTTTAATTGTGGAGTATTTCGTCTTTCTAAGAATGCAAATATTCAGGAGCCAAGCAGGCTGATTGATTATGCCTATGATGCTTTATATGATGCCAAGAGCTTAAAGGATTTGAACCATCATATTAGTCATTACGATAGTGAGGCTGCAAAATTAAGATTTGTTGAAAATCAGTTAGATACCAATATTAGTGAAGCTATTGACCATGGAAGATTAGGTATATCTTATAAACAGCTTATTGATTTATCTAAAACAGAGGTTTATGCTTATGTTGCTCAAGTTTCTTTAGATAGTTTTGAAGTAGACCAGACTCATATGAAATGGGTTATAGCTAGAAGAGGATTAGAAGAACTTGTAGATAAATATGTAATTAATTGCTGTTCAAAAGAATTAAAAATGCTAAGTGAAGTTTCTAAGACATCTTTGCCGATTCTAGTAACGTTAAGCTCTAAAGTAATGGAGGCAAATTTGGTTCCTTTCATAGAATCACAGCATAGCTTCTACAAAACGACTAAGAGATTGATCTTCTTTTATGAGGCCGGAGCTCATAAAGAATTAAAACGTCTAAAGGCTTTAGGCTATAAGGTTGCTTCTAGTAACCTTATGGATGTATATCAAAATAATATTTCATATTATATTTATGATGTTTCTAAGCAAGGCTTTGATTCTGTGGCTGAACTAACAAAGCTTTGCAAAGATAAAGGAATTATCTTTATTCTTTCTAATGTTTCTAGTAAAGAAGAGGTTCTAAAAGCTACAGAGCTAGGCATAGAATATATATATGGTAGCTACTGGAAAAAATCGATTCGTATGAATAAAGTAATAGAAAAATTTGCATAAAATGAAAACTCATATCATATACTTTACTATAGGAGAGGAATAGTATATGAAAAAGAAACTGAGATTGCCAATATTACTTTTAGCCGTAGTTGTTATGATGTCTATATTCTACATCCACGAGGCCAATAAGACGACTGATCCTGTAGGTTCTCCAAGTCTTGATACAAGCACAACAAATCCAGAATTTGCAGAAGCAAGAATGAAGAGTATAGAAGAGGTAACAGCTCTTATTGAAGAAGCAGAGGCTAAGATTGCATCAGGAACATTAACTGTGGCTCAAGTGGAAGAAGAAAATGCAAAAATTGTTTCTCTAAGACAAACCAAAATGGATGAAATTGCTTTAGAAGAAATGATCATGGCTTCCTTAGATTTTGAGGATGTGTTAGTACTTCTACAAGACGAAGTTCTTGTGATTGATGTTTGTACAGATACAGACCTTACAAAGGCGAACTTCATAAGTATTACTAGATTGGCTAAAGAAAAGTTTAATTCAAATTATACGGTTAAGCTTTCGTCAACCTCAAATAACGATTAAAAAAATGGGTTATGAGACCCATTTTTTTAAATCTTATTCTTCAGTTTTTTCGGTTTTATCCTTTTTCTTATTCTCTAAATCCTGTTGATATAGACGATTTAAGAAGAGGATTCTTTTGCTGATAGAGATAAAAGCACTTGCTGTTAATGCTAAATCGACAGATAAATCAGTTAAAGCTCTAAGATCATTTTGCTCGATATTATCTAATAAGGATTTTGTTAAATCAACGGCTTCCTTATTTTTATCGTTTACTAAAGTCTTAAAGTGATCAAAGATTTCATCCTTAGGCAAATCTTCCTTACGATAACGCTCATCTATGATTTGCTTTACTTCAGCAATTGTTAAAACTTGCTTTAATGTACAAACCTCTTGAATAAGCGCTAAGTGTTCTCTATTATACTTTTTAGATATAGGAGCACTAACAACCTCACCTTTAACATAGTTATTAATCATAGAAGAAGTAATTTGCTTATCTAATGAAGAAGTCTGAAATATAGCAAGCTGTTTATCTAAAAATGTGACCACTTGATCCATATATAAATCTATATCTGGTAAATCCTTATAGTCCTTATATGAAAATTTACTTAACTCATCTAACCATTTTCCTAAAATATCGTTAATTGAATTCATGATTTCACCCCACATTGGATATTTTATCACGAATTATTGAAAATTACAATATTTTTTATAAAAAACACTTGACAAGTTTGTTTTATTGAAGTAAACTAGTATTAGAAACTAGATGAAATGAGGAAGGAAATTATGAAAAAGAATATTGCTATTTTTGGTGGTAGTTTGTTTGAAGATATAAAATATGTGAAAGGAAACTATATTCCTACCTCTATGCAAGCGGTCATTAAGCTTGCAAAAGAGTATAATATAGATAATTACTCCCTAGGTGGAATGGAAATTGATCGAGCAAAACGTCTCATTCATCTTTTACCTATGAAAGAATTATACAGTGATTGCATTCTAGCATTAGGAGAAGCAGATTTAGAAAATCCACTAGAATTTGATTCTTCCTTACGTGAAATCATTGATTATCTACAGGAACAGCATATTCGTCCTTTATTGGTTAGCTTACCTAAAGAGCTTATGAGTGATTCTAAAGCTATTTATATTCAAGACATCATTGATAAGATTGCTGTGGAAAAGAATGTAGATTATATCTATGAGGGAAAGACAACAAAGCTTGTTTCTTATATGGTTTTAGAGGAAGAAGATTTTTCTAATGCTATTTTATATTTATGCTAAACTATGCAAATACTAAAATTGGGTAATGTATTTCTTTAACTAAAAAATATACTTGTCTAAATATAACGAATATTGTATAATGATAATGTCTTAAAGAAGGGTGAGTAGTACTATGGTTATTACATTAATCGTTGATTCCTATGCTCAGGCATCAAATGGAACGACTATGACAACACGTAGGTTTGCTGAGGTATTAGCACAGCATGGACACACAGTTAAGATTGCTGCATCCACAGTAGATAATGTTGAACCAGATCATGCTTTTGAATTGGGAATTAGTAAAATTCCCGTATTATATCAGGTTTCTAAATCTCAAGGATTTATTTTTGCCAAAAAGAATAAGAAGGTTATTAAGAAGGCAATAGAGGGTAGCGATATTGTTCATTTTCTTTTGCCCTTTGGATGTCAGCGTCTAGGAAAAAAACTATGTGATAAGGCAGGTATTCCCTCAACTGCTGCATTCCATCTTCAACCAGAAAATATTACATCCACTTTACATATGAATAAATTACAATCTGTAAATAATATGATTTATAGAAAATTTAAGAAATTTTATAATAAATTTGACCATGTTCATTGTCCATCTAAAATGATTGCTAATCAGCTTATAGAACATGGATATAAAGCAAACCTTCATGTTATATCAAATGGTGTAAGTCATGCTTTTAAGAAGAAAGAAGTGGCCAAGCCTGAGGCACTTCAAGATAAATATATTATTTTAATGGTTGGAAGATATTCTGTAGAAAAGCGACAGGATTTAATTATTCAAGCTGTTTTAGAATCTAAATATGAATCTAAAATTCAAATTATTTTAGCTGGCAAGGGTCCATGGGAAAGTCATTTGAAAAGTCTTGGAGAGAAATTAACAAATCCTCTGATTTTTGGCTTTTATGATGAAAAAGAACTTTTGGATGTGATTAATTATTCCGATTTGTATGTGCATTCCTCTGATGCTGAAATTGAGGCAATCAGCTGTATGGAGGCTTTTACCTGTGGTTTAGTACCTATTATTTCTGATAGTAAAATTTCTGCTACAAATCAATTTGCCTTAGATGAGCATAACCTATTTGAACATGGAAATTATCATTCACTAAAGGAAAAGATTGAGTATTACATAGAACATCCAGAAGAGAAAGAAAAAAGAAGTCTAGAATATATTGAATATGCAAAACAATATTCTATTGATAATTGTGTTAAGCAGCTAGAGGATGTATTTGAACTTGCAATAAAAGAAAATAAAGAAAAGAAGTCTTAGAAATTTCTAAGGCTTTTTTAATTGACTCCATAAAATAATCGCAATTTGTGCTGGTACTCCTAATAAAAAAATTGCCCATACCTGATAAGACTGATTTAAATAAATTAACAATAAAAATATCGCGGTAATAAGTGACCACATAAAAAAACTTAAAAGGCAATATTTATATTTCTTTTTTCCCCATACGCTATTAAATATTAGAGAAAGTAAAAAGGTTACTGGAAAACCCCAAATAAACAAAATCCATAGATTCACTTTATTCATTACATACGGATAAACATAGGCAATAATGATTAGAAACCAGATTAGAGAAATGGATAAAAGAACAATAATGATTTTGTTGACAAGAGTTTTATCCTTTTTAATAAAGGCCTTTTTTTCTTCATAAGTCCCTTCATGTGTTAGGTAATCTAGGGTGACCCCATAAAAGTTGCATAACCCATATAATACATCGATTCCTGGTAAAGATTCTCCCTTTTCCCATTTGGAAATGGATTTATCTGAGTATTTTAAAATATCAGCTAAATCTGCTTGTGTATATTTTTTTCTTTTTCGTAAAATGGCCAAATTTTGGCCAATTCTTTTTTTGATATCTTCCATAATGAAAAGTATACTCATCTTAAGATGAAAAAAATGTCTTCCTTTGTACTCTACTTTTAAGAGATAGAACTTTCTTTCATTCTAAAGAGTTTAGAGAAAACATTAGGTGGAAATCCTTTGATTCTTTCCATATAATTTGTGTATAAGAGGGAGGGAAAGAATGGATAAGAGTATTTTATATCAGGATGAAATAAACGAAGACTTTAGTGGAATCAAGCGAAAGCCAATTAAAATAGATGAAACATATCCATATGAAAGAAGCATAATATGGCGTTTTTTTGCAAGTCTCCTTTATAATATCATTATGAAGCCAATCGCATACATCTATATGAAGCTACGCTTTGGATTTCAAATTAAAAATAAAGAAGTACTGAAGAAGTATAGAAGATGCGGATATTTTATGTATGCGAATCATACCAATGTTCCTGCAGATGGATTTATGCCTTCCTTAATTTGCTTTCCTAAAAAAGTGTATGTATTAGTAGCTTCAGAAAACTTGAGTCTAAAAGGAACCAAAAATTTTATGGCAATGATTGGTGCAGTTCCTATTCCCAATTGCTTAAATGGAATGCGGAACTTTAAGGGGTATTTGCATAAGCTTGTTGAAAAGAAATCTGTAATTATGATTTATCCAGAGGCCCATATTTGGCCATATTATACAAAAATAAGACCCTTTGGAAAGGTATCCTTTACCTATCCCTATTTAGAAGATGTTCCATGCTTTACCTTCACCGTAACTTATCATAAATCCAAAATTCGTACAAAAATCATTGCGTATGTCGATGGCCCATTTAATTCTAAAAAGGATTTAAATAAATCAGATAGTATAGAGGATTTAAGGAATCAAGCCTATGAGGCAATGACAAGAAGAAGTAAATTAAGCAGTTATGAAAAGATAAAATACATAAAAAAGGAATGTGAAACAAAATGAAAATTTGCTTAATTGTTATGCTTTGCTTAGTTGGAGGTTCTACTTTGCTTTTTCTTATCGTATACAGAAGAAGAATGAGCTGGTGGTTTTTAAATTCTTCACCTCAAGAAAGAATTGAATCTTTAGAACTGCATAAGTTTGCTATAATAATTCCTGCAAGGAATGAAGGAAAAACAATTTTACCCCTTCTAGATTCTATCCTAAAACAAACCTATGAAAAGAGTCTATTTGATGTTTTTATTGTGGTAAAGGAACCAGATGATCCAACTATAGAGCTGATTCAAAGTCATAATCTTGAATCAAAAATATTTATTGATGAAGAACAACAAACTAAGGGTCATGCATTAGACTATGCAATTCGAAATATTCTCAATATTAGTGATAATAAATACGATGGTTTTTTTATCATTGATGCAGATTGTGTTCTAGATGCTATGTTTTTGTGTGAAATGAATCGAGCATTCAGCAGTGGCAAAGAGGTTTATAATTCTAAGCTAGTAGTAAAAAATTACTTAAATCAAGATAAGAAAGCAAATAGCTGGGCCTCTTATTGCAATGGCTTAATTTGGACGCTGATGTCTGAGCTTGGGAATAGAGCTAAATCTGACCAGGGAATTGTAACAATGACTCTTGGAACAGGTCTTTTAATTAAAGGAAGTTTAGTAGAAGAATGGAAGGGGTGGCCATTTCAAAATACTCTAACAGAGGATATGGAGCTTCAAAGAACCTGTGCAATTCATCATTATCAAACAGAATATGTTTCATATGCGGTGTGCTATGTTGAAGAATCTACAAGCTTACATGCTACAAACCTAAGAAGAAATCGCTGGATGACTGGCGTGGTAGATTGTGATCGGATTTTTGATGGCGAACAGAAAAGAAATCGGAAAACCAAGCAGGATCATCTAAATTTTTATGCAGTTCATAGTCTCTATTATGTTTATGCGTACATCGGATTTTTATCTATCATGATAGTTTCAAATTTAATTATTGGAATAGTGACCTCAGTTCTTGGGCACCCACTAGCTTATGGATTTTATCTCATTTCCTTACTTTCCTTTTTTCTAATCTATTTTGGATTTTTTATAATGACAATTCGTTGTATGATTGTAGATAAAAAGTATCTGCCTATGAAAAGAAGAACTAGAGTATTTATCGCTTTGACACATCCTTTCTACTATATGGGTTATATTGGTATTATGATAAAGATATTTACCTTTAGAAAGGCGAAGGTGTGGAAAACTATCAAAAGAGTTGAATTTCAGGAAAGTGCATTTAAGCAGGTTTAGTCAATGAATTTAAGTGAAACAACAAAGGATGTCTTAAAAAAAATAGAACTTGCCGAAAAAGAAGAAAGATGGAATGACCACTTAGATGATAGCCCTTGTTTAGAATATTATGAAATTAATGAGGAGTATTCCTATACCTTAACCTTTTCTAAAAAAATATTATATGCAATATTAAAAATCTTTCTTATAAAGCCATATACTTTTATCGCAAATCATTTTTGGTTAAAGACAAAAGTCATTGGGAAATCCAATCTAAATGGTATAAAGGGTGGAGCTATTATTACCTGTAATCATGTGAATAAGCTAGATTCTATAGCTATAGGTACTGCCTTAAAGAAAAAGAATATTCATTATACCACCGCCGAATTCAATAATATGAAATGTAGGCTGGGTAATTATATGAGAGCTTATGGAATTTTTCCGATTCCAAGTAGAGGCAGTATGATGAAGAAATTTCAGAATCAATTAGAGGTCTATTTAAAGAAAGGACACTGGGTCAGTTTTTTTCCAGAATGTTCAGAGTGGTGGTGCTATGAAAAGCCTAGACCCTATCAAATGGGGGCTTTTCACTATGCGGCCAAATATATGGTACCAATACTTCCTATTTTTATCACTTTTAAAAAGACAGGTAAGTTCACTAAAGAAGGAATTGAAAAACGCGAATTTTTTGTTCATATTTTAAGACCAATTTATCCTAATAGTAAGCTTTCTTTAAAAGATAACAAAGAAATGCTAAAAAAGAAAAATGAAGAAGTAGTATGGAACTGTTATTATAAATTTTATAAAACCAATCCATAATATAAGTTACTAATAAGATAAAATTAGTAACTTTTTTATTTATAATAAGGTTATTTTTTTAAAAAAAATTGTTTTTTAATTTTTTGAAATAAAAATACGATAAAATTCGTTATATATAGTGAAAAATATATTTTTCAATCAAAAGAGAGCTTGGTGATGCTATATGAAGGGTAAAAGACTTTATCATAGGATACAGTCTAGAAATGAAGAAAAAATTCATAAGATTTTTAATGAGATCTATGCTACCTATTGTAAATTAGTATTTTTTGTTATATCAAAATATGTAAATCAGCTAGAGGATATAGAAGATTTAACAAATGATGTGTTCTTAAGTTTTTTTAATCAAATTCAGCAAATCAATTTAACTGATAACATAAAGTCCTATTTAACAACTAGTGCTAAAAATAAAGCATTAGATTTTATGAATAAGAAAAATAATTATGTAGAAGTTTCAGAAAGTATTTTCTTGATTCCTGATAAGGCTAATAATAATTCATATTATCTGCTTTTAAAGGAAATGGAAGAATGCCTATCTAAAGAAGAGATAGACATTATCCTAAAGCATTCAGTTGAAGGAATGAAATTTAAAAGTATAGCTGAAGAGTTAAAAAAACCAACAAACAGTATAATAACCACATATCATCGAGCAATTAAAAAATTTAAAAACTATAAGGATGGAAGAAAATATGCCTAAGGACTATATAGAAAAGGTCATTGATGAAAAAGTACAATTTGAATCTAACTATTCAAAAATAAAAGAACAAGTGAATATCAAGCCTAAACAAGCAAACAAGAAGAGATGGGTATGGCCTAACCTAAGTATAGGTCTTGTATTCATAGCAGTTATTATAATGATTATTGTTTCGTTGAGTTTAAGAAATTCTATGAATCTTGTCCCAGATCAAGGAGGAGTTCATTATGATGGAAATAGTGAAAGTGGTAATGGAGTGCCATCTATGCCCTATATTACACCATTTGTTTATTATGTTGATATAGAAAAAAAATCTTATAGTTATGATGAGGAATTCATTATAAGATATAGATTACGAAAAGCAGATAAAGAATGTATTTCAGAAGGTGATTTGAATATAAAGATTATCTCAGAATATTTTGAATTTTTATCACCAACAGAATATACTTTTAAGGATATTCACTCAGACACATATGAATGGCCAAAAAATGAATTAGGACAATACATTGTTTCGAATGATTACACTTATCCTATTGATCTTGAAATAAAAGCTAAAGCTTTAAAGGAAACTCCTAGCTTTGATTCTATAGTGTTTACTTTGGAGTATAATATGCCTGATGAGATTAAAGACAAAATTTCTTCAAGTGAGACTTTAACTTCTGAAATTTCTCCAATAAAAGGAGAATTTACTGAGGATTATAAGTTGATTCAAAGAATCTATTTCATTAATGATGAATTAGGAGTATTATTTGCTGATTATAATCGAACAATTATACTCCTTGATCCTAGTACTAAGGAAATTGGTTATTATAATGTAGAACCTGGATTATGGTATGCAAGTTTAAATCGTCTTTATAGTAAAAAAGTAATTGATAAGAAGAAATATATGAGAAAATTAATACACTATTATAATCCTCAGGGAGTACTATATTCCATAGAATCATGGACAGAGGGAAAGTATAAGAGGTATAAAGCAGAATATATATCTGAAAACATTAGAGTTTCCTTTAGACTCAAAGAAACCTTTGAATATCTTGAGGAAAAAAAAGGCAGTGCTCTTGCAAAAGAACTTGTGAAGATTCTTTATGAGCAAAACAAAATTACTTTAGAAGAATATAACAATGAAATAATGCTAATTGAAGAAGATAAGTATTCAGGAAAAGGTATTGGTCGTCTTTATAGCTATGATTACCTCATTCCTTTTTCCAATTATGAAAAGTATATCTTTGATTTTAAAATAGATGCTTAAATTTGATTCTTATAGCAAAGAAGAAAATTTGGCATAGCTAAAAATAATTATTACTGAATTTTTAAAGGTTTAATCAAGCTCACAATTATGTGGGCTTTTATATTTGCTGATAAATATGTAACATAATTTGATAGTGCCTAGAGAAAAAAATTATTTCTTTGTAACATTTTATTTTGTAAATTATGCCTAAAAATGATACAATAGTATATTAGATAAGAGGTGAGGCATATGAAGGTAGCTATCATAGGTGGTGGAGCTTGTGGGCTAATGCTTGCAAATCTATTAGAAAAAAATCATATTTCTTATGAGCTTTTTGAAAAAAGTCTAGTAGGAAGAAAACTTTTAGCTAGTGGTAATGGTAAAGCCAATATAGGAAACGAAAACTTAAAGGAAGAAGTGTATAACAAACTATTCGGTTATACTCTTGTTAAAGAGTACAAGTATAAGCTTTTTGAGTTTTGGAAAAGCATAGGTCTTCATACAAAAACAGATGAAGAGGGGAGAATTTATCCTTATAGTGAATCTTCCTTAAGTGTTTTAGAATGCCTTATGAAAAATCCTCTTCATATCGTTGAAAATTTTCCAATCACCTCTATTCATAAGTTAAACAATAAATATTATTTAAATGAAGTCCGTGGACCATTTGATTATGTGGTTTTAAGTACAGGATCTATAGCTTCCTTTATTCCCAAAAAACAAGAAGGATTTTATAATCATTTATCTACTTTGAATTTGGAAATCAACTCACCACAGCCGAGTCTTGTTGGCTTTAAATTGGATTGTAATTTTAAGAAGCTTAATGGAGTTCGAGTAAAGTGTAAGGCTTCTTTAATAAAAAATAAAGAAGTAATTTATTCTGAAGCTGGTGAAGCCATCTTAAAGCTTGATGGCATTTCGGGAATATGTGTGATGAATTTGTCGAGTAGATATGCTAGATTAAAGGATAGAAGTGGATGTTCTATTTGTTTAGATTTATTACCAGATATGGATGTCGAGATAAGCAGTCATGAAGATTTAATTAGTTTAGTACATCCAAAGTTAGTAGAGTATTTTAAAACTTATCCTATTGAAGAAGTGAATAGGCTTCTTCATCAGTTAAGCTTTCCAATCATAGATGTATATGATTTTGAATTCGCTCAGGTGGTATCAGGCGGAATTTCTTTAGATGAAATCACAGAACATATGAATTTGAAAAAAGATTCTCATATTTATATTGGTGGTGAGCTTCTAGATATTGATGGGATGTGTGGTGGCTATAATTTGATGTTTGCTTTCTGTTCAGCACTCAAGATAGGAGAAGAACTATGCAATATCAAGTAGATGATTTTAAGGTTCTTGCAAGCAATCAAGAAAATTTAGATAGTTTGATTCAAAAGAAATTTAAATTAAAGAATTTTTCTTATCATATTCTTTCTAAATCTATTGATGCAAGAAAGAAAAATGAGGTATATGTAGTTTATAGACTTTTAATTATAACGGAAGAAGTGCTAAAGGGAAAGACAATTTCTCTTTATAATAAAAAAGAGGTGAAGCTTACCTATCCAAGTTGGAAAGAAGCTTATTCTCCTGTGGTTGTCGGATTTGGCCCTGCAGGAATTTTTGCAAGTCTATATTTGGCTCGTTGTGGAGCAAAACCAATCATCATTGAACGTGGTGGATCTATAGAAGAACGTATAGTCTCTGTTCAAAACTTTTTAGAAAATAAAGTTTTGAATCCAAATTCTAATGTGCAGTTTGGTGAAGGAGGGGCAGGAGCTTTTTCAGACGGAAAGCTTACCTGTAACAGGAAGCACCCCTTGATTGAATTTATCTTTAAGGAACTCGTAGTTCATGGAGCACATGAGGATATTTTGTATGAGAGTATGCCTCATGTGGGTACAGATGTTTTAAGAGAGGTAGTAAAAAATATAAGACTTGAAATAGAAAATTTAGGTGGAACATTTTATTTTAATACAACTTTTTTAGATTGGATAGATCAAAAGGAGTATATCGAGATTAAAACGACTGGACCAAGCTTTACAACAAAGCATCTACTTTTAGGTATAGGTCATTCTGCAAGAGATACGATACGGCATTTATATGAGAAACTTCCTATGGAGGCAAAAGCCTTCTCTATGGGAGTTCGTGCTGAGCATCTTGCAGAAAAAATTGATAAAGCACAATATGGAGATTTTCATTCCTATTTACCTAAGGCCTATTATAAGCTTGCGACACATAAAGAAGGAAGAGGCATTTATACCTTTTGTATGTGTCCAGGTGGCTATGTTCTAGCCTCTGCCTCAGAGCCAAATAGTATTGTAACAAATGGAATGAGTAATTATGCTCGTGAAGGTATAAATTCGAATAGCGCTATTCTAGTTGATGTTCGACCAGAAGATTATGGAGACACACCTTTGGAGGGACTTGCATATCAAGAAAAATATGAACATTTGGCTTTTGAACTCGCTAATACTTATCAGGCTCCTGCGAACCTGATGAAGGAATTTATGGAGGATAAGATTGCTAAAAATTATCGTAGTGTGATTCCAACCTACCCACATGGTCTTACATTTCAAGACCTAAGAAAATGTCTACCTGAATATGTGGTAGAAGGAATCAAGGAAGGTATTTTAGAATTTAATCATAAGCTAAAGGGATTTTATGATGAGGATGCAATCCTTATTGGTATAGAATCAAGAAGCTCATCTCCTGTTAGAATATTAAGAGATAAAATAACAAAAGAAGCCAAAAAGCATATCTATCCCATTGGAGAAGGTGCAGGCTATGCTGGAGGTATTATCAGTGCCAGCCTAGATGGGCTTTTAACAGCAATGAAGATTGTAGGTGAAGAGTTTGAATGAAAGAATTGATGTCAGTAATGTAAAGCTAGAAACAGAACGACTTATTTTAAGACCCTTTGAAGAAAGTGACTTGGATGATTTCTATGAGTATGCAAAAGTAGAAGGTGTTGGAGAGATGGCAGGTTGGTACCATCATCAATCCATTGAAGAAAGTAAGAGGATTTTGAATATCTTTATGGAAGAAAAGAAAACTTTGGCTTTAGTTCATAAAGAAACAAAAAAAGTGATTGGATCTGTAGGCTTAGAAAAATATAATGAAAAATATTATAAAGATTATGATAACCTTAGAGGGTTAGAGCTTGGCTATGTCTTATCTAAGGATTTTTGGGGAAAAGGACTCATGCCAGAGGCAGTAAAAAGAGTGATAAAATATTTATTTGAAGAACAGGATTTGGACTTTATCACTTGTGGTCATTTTATTAAGAATTCTCAAAGTAAACGCGTGATAGAAAAGTGTGGCTTTCATTTTGTTTCTGAGGGTATATTTGAAGGGAAAATTGGAAAAATTGCAGATAGAAATTACATTTTAAAGAAAGAGGAGTATCAAGATGGAGAAATTTAAAATTGCTTATTTAGGTGGAGGTTCTAAGCAATGGGCTAGAACCTTTATGACAGATTTGGCTTTATCAGAGGGTCTTTCTGGTGAAATGGGACTTTATGATATTGATATAGAGGCTGCCGTAAGAAATCAAAAAATAGGAGAAAGAATCAATCAGAATCCTAAGACATTATCCAAAATTGATTATGTGGTTTATGAGAAATTGGAAGATTGTTTAAAGGATGCAACCTTTGTTGTTATTTCGATTTTACCTGGAACCTTTGAAGAAATGAGAAGCGATGTTCACACTCCAGAGGCTTATGGGATTTATCAGTCCGTAGGAGATACTGCAGGTCCTGGTGGTGTTTTGCGTGCAATGCGTACAGTTCCTATCTATGAGGAATTTGCGAAGAAGATTAAAGAAGTATGTCCAAATGCTTGGGTCATTAATTTTACAAACCCAATGAGTATTTGTGTAAAAACCTTACATGATGTATTCCCAGAGATTAAGGCCTTTGGTTGTTGTCATGAAGTATTCCATACTCAAGCCTTCTTATGCCTAGTATTAGAAAAGGAATTAGGAATTAAGGCAACTCGTAAGGATATTTATACGGATGCTTCAGGTGTTAATCATTTCACATGGATTACAGAAGCCAAGTACAAAGATATTGATTTATTAAAGCTTATCCCTAGCTTTATGGATAAATATTATGAGGAAGGCTATTATGAATATTTTGATCGTTTCCAATTTAGAACAGATTGTTTTGCCTATGGAAACAAGGTTAAAATGGATTTATTCAATCGTTATGGTGCTTTGGCTGCAGCAGGTGATAGACATTTGGCTGAATTTGTCAATCCTCATTGGTATTTAAAAGACCCTCAAACAGTGAAGGACTGGAAGTTTAATTTAACTACAGTTGATTTCAGAGTAAATCAAATGAAGGAAAGAATAGAAGAATCTATTTTACTTGCTGAAGGGAAAAAGGAAATCAATTTAGTTCCATCTGGAGAAGAAGCGACAGATTTAATGAAGGCTATTTTGGGACATCAAGTCATTATTTCTAACGTAAATTTACCTAATCAGGGACAATGTCCACAATTACCTTTAGGTTCTATCGTAGAAACAAACTGCATTTTTGAAAATGATCAGGTAAAACCAATTGTTTCAAAGCCTTTACCTTTAGCTGTAGTAAATATGGTAGAGAAGGCTTCAAACAATATAGATACTTTATATGAAGGAATTAAGAATAGAGATTTCGATCAAATCTATGCTTGCTTTATGAATCAAGCACTTTGTTCATGTCTTTCCTTAGAGGATGGAAAGAAGCTATTTAAAGAAATGATTGCAAACACAAAAGCATATTTACTTCCTTATTATCCAAATCTAGAAGAATACCTAAAGTAGGATCAAAAGATGATTAAAGCAATATTATTTGATATGGATGGCACTTTACTTCCGATGGATATTGAAAAATATACAAGTGGCTATTTTAAAGAAATAGGTGCTTATATGTCTTCCTATGGCTATGATCCTAAAGAACTTATCAAAGGCATTTGGAAAGGAACAGAAGCTATGGTGAAAAATGATGGTCTTTTATCTAATGAGGACACTTTTTGGAAAACATTTTCTGCAGTTTTAGGCTTTGATGCAACTAAGGATCTTCCTTTCTTTACAAGCTTTTATGAGGAAAAGTTTGATCAGGTTAAGTCCACCTGTGGATACACAAAGAATGCCCCAAAGCTAATAGAGTTTTTAAAAAAGAAGAAGGTTGAACTCATTTTAGCAACGAATCCCATATTTCCTTTAATTGCTCAAACCAAAAGACTAGCTTGGGCAGGAATAAAAGATTCAGATTTTTCTTGGATTACCAGTTACGAGAATTCTCATTATTGTAAGCCAAATTTAAAATATTATGAAGAAATTCTAAGTCATTTTCCTTATCAACCTAATGAATGTCTCATGATAGGAAATGATGTAGGAGAAGATATGATTGCCAAAGAATTAGGCATGAAAGTATTTTTATTAACAGATTGCCTTATCAACAAAGATAATGTGGATATAAGTATATTTCCACATGGAGACTATGCTATGCTATTTTCATATTTAAATCAAGAAATATTTCATAAAATTTAGTTTTAAAAAGGATATCCAGTGTGTTACTATACTAGGATATCCTTTTATTTATTTATTCATAGTTGTTGACTTATCAACAAAATAGGTGTATGATAGTATTGTTGACAAATCAACAAGAGGTGTAATATGCAAAATAGATATCAAAATTTTACTGTGCTCCTTAATCAAATCTCTAGGAGCATTTATAAGATTAAGGCAGAAGAAATGAATCGTTTTGATTTAAAAAGTGCTCATGTTTCTTGTCTGTATTACCTATACACAAGTGATAAGCCTCTTACCTCTAAGGAGCTCTGCGATAGTTGTAATGAGGATAAGGCCTTGATTTCTAGATCCTTAGATGAACTGGAAAAAAGAGGTTTAGTATCTTGTGAAGATATAAAAGAAAAACGATATCGTAGTCCCTTGTGTCTAACAGAAGAAGGAAAAGAGATTGGAAGGTATGTGGCAGAAAAGATAGATACATTACTGGATCGTGCTACAGAGGGCTTGTCCTTAGAAAAAAGAAGTGTGATGTATGAGGGATTAGAGCTTATCCGGGACAATTTAGAAAAACTACATAAAGGGAGTGTTGAAAAAAATGATTAAAATTCTAATAGATTCTGCATCAGATATTGATTTAAAGGAGGCAGAAGAAAAAGGAATATATTTATTACCTATTGAAGTTAGCTTTGGTGAGGATACTTATTTAGATGGTGTGAATCTAAATCATAATGAATTCTTTGAAAAATTGATAGAAAATGATGAGCTTCCTAAAACAAGTCAGATCAATCCGTATCGTTTTGAAGAGGAATTTGAGAAGCTTACAGCAGATGGATCCTCTGTTATCTGTATTACCTTATCTTCAAAGCTATCGAGTACTTACAATAATGCGGTAACTGCAGCTAAGAAATTTAAGAATAAGGTTTTTGTAGTAGATAGTCTAAATGCTTGTATTGGAGAAAGAATTCTTTGTGATCTTGCTATAAGATTAGTAGAAGAAGGGAAACTTTCTGCAAGTGAAATTAAGGAAAAATTAGATCAAAAGAAGGAAACAATAGAGCTTCTTGCGGTTGTGGGAACTTTAAAGTATCTCAAAAAAGGGGGAAGAATATCTTCAGTTGTTGCATTTACTGGAGAAATGCTTTCTATTAAACCAGTAGTATCCATTGTGAATGGTCAAGTGAAAATGGTTGGTAAGGCTAGAGGTTCCAAAAAGGGAAATAATCTTTTAGTTGAAAAGATTGAAGCTTGTGGCGGAATTGATTTTAACTATCCTTATGTAACAGGATATTCTGGGTTATCTGATGATTTCTTGAAAAAATATTTGGAAGATAGTGCAGCTTTATGGCAACATAACACAGATTCTGTCCCTATTTATCAAATCGGAAGTACAATTGGAACTCATGTTGGACCTGGTGCCATAGCTGTTGCATTCTTTTCTAAAAGGGTGAAGAAATAATGAAAAAATATATTTTTGAAATTGCAGGTGCTGTGATTGCACTCCTTGTTCTTATTTGGGATATCCTCTATATTCTTTATGGAGGTTTATGGAGGAAGGGCATTACTAGTGCTTTATTCTTATTATTGGGAATCACATTCTTTATTCTTACCTTCTTAAAAAAGAAGAAACTGAGATTTCCAATCTTTATGCTAACAGGACTTGCATTTACTATGGTTGCAGATATTGTTCTTAATATCCAGTTTATTTCGGGTGCTATATTATTTGCGATAGGACATATCTTTTATGCAATTTCTTATTATCAGTTAAGACAATTTAGTTGGATGGATTTGATTTGTAGCTGTGTACTTGCAATCCCTGCTGTGCTTTGGATAGCTTTATCTCCAATGTTTGATTTTGGAGGAGCTTTGATGAAGGTTGTTGTCATCTTTTATGCAATCATTATATCCTTTATGGTGGGGAAGGCCATTGCTAATTTTATTACCTCCCTTTTAAAGCATCAAGACTATAGAGTAGAACTTATCATTTTGATTGGAAGTATTTTATTTTTCTTTTCAGATTGTATGCTACTTTTAAATAAGTTTGGATCATTTTCAAAGGATGCAAAAGAAGTACTTACAATCCTTTGTTTAGGTTCCTATTATCCTGCTCAGATTTTCCTAGCAACATCGATTGGAATATATACTCGTTTAGACTATCGTTCATAGATGGTCTTTTTTCTCTTAATTTGTCTAATTTTATTGTTTCTATTTGGTTTTTATTATATAATAATAAAGATTTCTAAAAAAGTGAGGTGTTAGAATGCTAGATAGCTATAAAGAGCTCAAAGAATTTCTTAGTACACTAGAGTATCGTCCAAGACTACTCCTTCATAGCTGTTGTGCACCTTGCTCCTCACATGTGATTTTGCTTTTAAAGAACTATTTTGATATCACTATTTTTTATTCTAACGATAATATTTCTCCAATAGAGGAATATGAAAAAAGATTAGCTGAAGAAATAAGATTTTGTAAAGAGATTGATTCCAATATAAAAGTGATTTTTGATACACATAAACAATCTGATTATGAAGAGGCAGTAAAGGGGTATGAGAAGCTAGGTGAGAGAACAGAACGTTGTTATAAATGTTACCAGCTAAGATTGGAAAAAACTGTAAAGAAGGCCAAAGACCTTGACTTTGACTATTTCACAACCACCTTATCCATTTCTCCTCATAAGATTACAAAATGGATAAATGAAATTGGAAAAAGTCTAGAAGAAAAATATCATATTCCTTATCTATTTTCAGATTTTAAAAAAGAAGAAGGCTATAAACATTCTATAGAACTATCTAAAGAGTATGGTCTATATCGCCAAGACTATTGCGGATGTCTATATTCTAAGCTAGAAAGGAAGAATCAAAATGCAGAAGAATAAAAAAACAAAAATCCTACATTTGAATATTCCAAACGATCGCAGACTTCTTTTTATGAGTGATATTCATGGAGATATTAAGCTTTTTAAAGAAGCCTTAAAAAAGGCAGAGTTTAATTCCTCAGATTACCTATTTGTAGTTGGGGATATGATAGAAAAGGGAGATCCTGCTGATAACCTTGCTATGTTAAAATATATTGTAGAATTAAGCAAACAGGAAAATGTTTATTTTATGGCTGGTAATTGTGATGAAGTGTTTCGCTTTATTCTACCTCCCCTAGATAAAAAAAGATTTCTTTATTATGCAACAGAGCTTAAAAAATCTGTAATCAATGATATGGCTGCAGAACTATCATACCCAATTTCTAAGGATATGGATATAGAGAAGTATATCAAAACCATAGAAGAAAAATATAAGGAATACTTTACTTTTGTTGATGAGCTTCCAGATGTCATCTTCATTAATGATACATTAGTTTTAGTACATGGAGGAATTATGGATATTCATCATATTCCAGAAAATGCCTTAGATGTATTGAAATGTGATCGTTTTTTAGAATTAAGTCCTGTTCAGCCAAAAACGATGATTGTTGGACATAATCCTACAAGAAATTATCGTTCTGATATTCCTTGTGTGAATCCAATCTTTGATTTTAGAAAGAATATAATTTGTTTAGATGGCGGCAACAATCTTGTCAAGGGAGGACAGATTAATGTTGTTTCTTTAAATAATTTATCGGAGATGAGTTTTAGTTTTTTTGCGATAGATCATTATCCTAAATATATAGTACAAGAAGATATCAACTATGATAAACCTAAAAATCAGTTCACTATGCGCTTTGGTAAAAATGAAGTAGAGCTCCTTACGAAGGATTTGGATTTTTACTTGATTCGTCCAATAGGAACAACTGATGAATTGTGGGTACATGAGGAATTTATATTTGAGGCTGATGGAAAGCATTATTGTTATGATGGTTCAAATACATTTATCAATTTGAAAAAAGGAGAAGAGATTTCAGTAATCAAGAAGGCAAAGCCTTATAGCTTAATTAAGCATAATGGAATTGTTGGATTAATTGAATCAAAATACATCCATGATGACAAGCTATAAGATTACAAAGGAAAGTGAAAGTAAAACACTAAAAGAATACTTAGAAGCTTATCATTTAGGAAAGCCAAGAATTCATGAAATATTTGCTTCAAAAATGATTTATGTAAATGGCAAACTAGCAAATCCTTCACTTATTCTAAGAGAAAATGATTTGGTTTCTATAGACTTTAAAGAGGAGATTGATTTTCTTCCTGATGCAAAAAAGCTTGATATTCTTTATGAAGATGACTATATTTTAGCGGTCAATAAGCCTTGTCATATTTTGGTTCATCCAGATGATAAATCTAAGCGAGGTACTCTGTGTAATATCGTTGCCTATTATTATAAAAATAAAGGGTGTGCATATCAGGTTCGCTATGCACATAGATTGGATATGGATACAACAGGAGTTCTTTTATTTGCAAAGGATTGCTTAACACTGGCTAAATTAGATCAAATGATATCTACGCATGAACTAAAAAGAACATATTTATGTTTCGCAAAAGGGAGATTTAAAAATAAAAAAGATACGATTCATGCACCTATTGGTGAAGATCGTCATCATCAACAAAGAAAAAGAATATCTAAAACAGGTAAAGATGCAATTACACATTATGAGGTTATTAAAGAATATAAGGATTTTAGTTTGGTTGAGGTTGTTCTTGAAACAGGAAGAACACATCAAATCCGTGTTCATCTTTCTTCTATTGGACATCCCTTATTAGGAGATGAGCTCTATGGGAATTTTGATCATAAGGCTTCACGGGTAATGCTTCATTCCTATAAGGCTAGCTTTATTCATCCTGTTACACACAAGCCAATTGAAATTGTTAAGGATATTCCATTTGATATGAAACAACTATTAAAGAGGTAAAAATGATGGAGTTTATTTATGAAAAGAAAATTGAATATGGGATGTGTGATACAAATGCTTTTCTTAAGATTCCTGAAATTTTAAAGATGGTAGAAGCAGGGGTGGCTAGTTTTCTTGGAATTTATCATAAGGATAATTTAAGTGTAAAAAAAGACTATCAAGCATTATGGTTATTTACTAAGACGTGTTTTCAAATCAAAAGACTTCCTGTTTGGGATGAGACAGTCGTAATAGAGGCTTGCAGAGTAGAGCATGAATCTAAAGTTTCTTGTATCATAGAGGTTTACATTCATCCAAAGAATAGACAAGATGGCATTACTGCTTGGGTAGAATGCTTAACTGCATCAATCGCCTCCCGTAAATTACTAAGACTACAGGCAATTGATTTCCAGGTTCCTATTTCTAAACCTTGTCCAATTGAATTTAGCAAATGGGATGCAGATTGTATAGAAGAGCGAAGGTTAACTGTTAGCTCTAGCTACTTAGATTATTCTAGACACGTCAATAATGCAGAGTATTTACGCATTTTATTTGATGGATATAGCCTGGCTGAAATAGAGAAAATGAAGGTGTCTTTTGTAGAAATTCATTATTTGAAAGAATCGAGAGAAAACGATATTTTATCAATACGAAAGAAAACTGACGGAAAGCTGACATATTTTCAGATTATGAAAGATGTGCCCGTTTTAGAAATGTTGATGAAGGAGGAATAATATGATCTTTGGAAAGAATGTAAATAAATATTATGCAAAATATTTTTTATTTTTCCTTTTTGGACTTTTAGCCTTACTTGCTGTAAACTGGTTTCAGCTAGAAATCCCAAGAATTTGTGGAGAAATCTTGGATGGTATTGGAGATAAAGCACAAGGGGATCCAGACTCCTTGTTTAACAATCCTGAGGGAATCAAAAGACTGATGCTTGAACTTGCAGGAATTGCTGGAATTATGTTCATTGGACGTTTTACATGGAGATACTGTATCTTTGGTGTTGCTGCAAGAATAGAATCTGATGTACGTGAGGAAATGTTTAAGCATTCCTTATCCTTATCAAATGCATATTATAAGCATCACAAGACAGGTGCTTTAATGGCACTTTTTACAAATGATTTACAAGTAATTAAACAGTCCTTTGGTAGTGGTACTGTTATGGCTATAGATGCTGTATTTTTAGGAAGCTTTGCATTATATAGAATGTTTACCACCAATTGGATTTTATCCTGTTTCGGTATTATCCCAATGGCTTTAATTGCTGTCATATCTGCAATTGTTGGTCGTATCCTAAAGGAGAAGTTTAAAGCAAGACAAGAGGCTTATGAGGCATTATCTGATTTCACTCAAGAAAACTTTAGTGGTATTGCAGTTGTAAAGGCCTTTGTAAAGGAAGTCCATGAAATTAGGCATTTTGATAAAATCAATGAAGATAATCGTGCAAAGAATATTAATTATGTGAAGTATTCTACACTATTAAATGTTTTATTAACTGTTGTTATTTCCTCTATCTTTCTTTTACTTTTTGCTGGAGGTTCCTATTTTGTTTTGAATGGTTTTATGGGCAAAGAGTTTACAGTTGGTGATATGTGGGAGTTCGTTGGTTACTTTGATGCTGTGATATGGCCATTTATGGCAGTAGCACAATTAATCAATATGCGTGCTCAGGCTAAAGCATCCTTAAATCGTGTAGATGAATTTTTGGATGAGAAAATTGAAATTGTAGATACAGATGTCACTGATATTGATCAAATCCGTGGCAAGATAGAGTTTAAGGACTTAAACTTTCAATATCCTGATGGTTCAAATAAAGTCCTTTCTAATATATCCTTAAGTATACCAGAAGGAACTATGGTAGGAATTATAGGTAAGACGGGCTGTGGTAAGACTACAATCGTGGATTTATTGCTACGCACCTATAACTTAAGTGATGGTCAAATTTTCTTAGATGATAAAGATATTATGCATATTCCTTTTAAAAAAGTAAGAGAAGCGATTGGATATGTGCCACAGGATAACTTCCTATTTAGCGATACAATTTCGAATAATATAGCTTTTGCATATGAAAAACTAGATGAAGAAGCCATTGTTTCTGCAGCTAAGCTTGCAGATGTTCATAATAACATTTTGGAATTTCAAGAGAAGTATGACACAATCTTAGGAGAGCGTGGAGTCACTCTATCTGGTGGACAGAAGCAAAGGGTATCTATCGCAAGAGCAATTGTTAAAAATCCACCTATCCTAATTTTTGATGATTCTGTTTCAGCTGTAGATACAAAGACAGAAGAAACTATTCTTTCCAATTTAAGAAATTTAAGAGAAGGTAAAACAACCATTATGATTGCTCACCGTATCTCTACAGTTAAAACATTGGATTTAATTGTCGTGATGGATGAAGGTGCTATTGTTGGTGTTGGTAGACATGAAGAGCTTCTTGCTAGCTGTTCTCTATACCAGGAGATGGTTCATCTTCAATCCTTGGAAGCTGAAATCAATGGAGGTGACGAATAATGCAGAAGTTTGATGATAACAAAAATATTCGCACCTATAAGGATAGTACGGTTTTAAAAAGATTATTAAAATATGCTAGAAAAGAAAAATGGAGCTTTATTTTATCTTTTTTATTTACAGCTTTACTTGTAGTAGTCGATTTAACACCAGCATATTTAGAGGGTGAACTCATTGGTGTATTAGATAATGCAGAAAAAACAATGCAAGATAAAATAATCTTCATTATTATCCTACTTTGTGGATATGCTGCGATTGTTGTGGGTAGTGCTTTTTTAAACTATTTTAATTCTATGATGCTTCAAAAAGCAGGACAAAGAATTGTTAGAGATGTAAGAAGAGAGGTCTTTGTTAAAATTGAAGGCTTAGCTATAGCTCAAATCAATGCCACACCAGTTGGAAAACTTGTGACAAGGGTTACCTCAGATGTTAATATGGTCAATGAGCTTTATACAAATGTTATTGTAAATTTAATTCGTTATGTTTTAACAATAATCTTTGTACTTGTGATGATGCTTATCATTTCTCCCCTCCTTACTGCCTACATTCTTTGTGTAATCCCATTCTTGATTGCAATGACGATTGCATTTAATAAGATTTCTAGAAGACAGTATCGTAAGGTGAGAGGGTCCGTTTCTAATATGAATGCTTTCTTATCAGAAAATTTAAGTGGTATGAAAATTACTCAAATTTTCAATCAAGAAGAAAAGAAAACAATAGAATTTAACACTAGGAATAAAGATTTGAAGAAGAACAGTATTAAAGAGGTACTCATCTTTGGAGTCTTTAGACCTGCTATTTATGTTTTATATGTTTTATGCCACATTATCATTTTGTATAATGGATTCTATATGGTCCTAAATAAAACCTTATTGTCTAAGGATTTAGTCAAGTTCTATCAATACAATGGTCAATTCTTCAATCCGATTCAGCAGCTTGCAGATCAATTTAATCAACTACAATCCGCTTTTGCTTCCTCTGAGCGTATCTTTGAAATTTTAGATATGAAGGCACAAATATTAGATAAAGAGGATGCAATTGTCTTAGATCATATTGAAGGTAGAATTGAGTTTGATCATGTGTGGTTTGCCTATAATGAAGGTAACTGGATTTTAAAAGATGTGTCCTTTACAATTGAGCCAAATCAGACAGTAGCTTTTGTTGGTGCAACAGGAGCAGGTAAGACGACAATACTTGCTTTAATTGTAAGAAATTATGAGATTCAAAAAGGTTCCATTCGTATCGATGGAATAGATGTAAGAGATATCGCCTTAGAAAGCTTAAGAAGTCATATTGGACAAATGCTTCAAGATGTATTTTTGTTCAGTGGAACGATTCGTTCTAATATTACGATGCGTGATGAAAGATTTTCAAATGAAGAGGTTATAGAAGCATGTCGTTATGTGAATGCATCACATTTCATTGAAAAGCTAGATAATAGCTATGATTATGAGGTTTTAGAACGTGGAAATAACTTTTCTTCTGGTGAACGTCAGTTATTATCTTTTGCTAGAACCATTCTTCACAAACCAAATATTATGATTTTGGATGAGGCAACTGCCAACATTGATACAGAAACTGAGGTTCTTATTCAAGATTCCTTAGAGAAGATGATGAATGTTGGAACTATGCTTATCGTTGCCCACCGATTATCTACTGTTCAGCATGCAGATAATATCATTGTCCTCCATAAAGGAAAGATTATGGAAATGGGGACACATCAAGAGCTTTTATCTAAAAAAGGGTTATATTATAACCTTTATGAGTTACAATATAAACATATGGATTAGGAGGTGACGCTTCATGAAAAAGAAGCATATAATCATACTCAGTAGTATCATAGCATCTATAGTCATTATAAGTATTATTTTAATATGCTTTTTTAACATTCCTAGAATCAGCTATGGATATGATCGTGAAGCAGAAACCTATTATGTGGATAAGGTTTATGGGAATGCTAGAAGTTATGAGATAAAAGAAAGCATTCATAATAAGCCTGTAACAAAAATAAAAGCAAGAGCGTTTATGAATAAGACAAATTTAGAAGAGATTATTTTGAGTGAAAACTTAATAGAAATAGAACGTCTTGCCTTTTTAAATTGTAGGAAATTAGAAAAAATTGATTTATCCAATGTGAAGACGATTGGTAGAAATGCTTTTGAAAATTGCTCGAGTTTAAAGTCAGTTCAGTTAAATCTTCAAGATATTCTAGGTGGTACATTTATTGGCTGTAGTAATTTGATAGAGGTAGAACTTACGAATACCTTATCTATTGGCTCTTATGCCTTTGGATATACAAATATTGAAGAAATGATCATTCCCAAAACCTGCTCCTTAGTTGGTGAGGATGCCTTTATTGGATGTGCAAATTTAAAAAAAGTGATTGTAAAATCATATGCTTTATTAAGTAATTCCTATTTAAAATCTTTAAATGGAGTTGAATTTCAAGTAAACTAAAAAGATTTTGTTTGAAAAAGGATAGGAATATGCTATAATTAAGAGACCTAGGAGGAAGATAGAATGAAGGATTTTGAAATTATTTCAGATGGTGCCTGCGATTTAGCAGATGAAACTGTATCAAAACTAGGGATTAGAGTTGTACCTTTTTATGTTGCTTATGATGAACAGAACTACTTAAGGGAAAAGATTGATTTTTCTGTTCAAGACTTTTATCAAAAATTAATTGATAATCCAAATATTTTTCCAAAAACCTCAATGCCTACAGCAGAGGATTATATGAATGAATTTGAAAAAACTTATGCTTTGGATAAAGATATCTTATGTATAACCATTTCTAAGAAGTTTAGTGGTTCTTTAAATTCTGCACTTATGGCAAGAGATATGTTCTTAGATGAACACCCTGATGCAAGAGTAGAAATTGTAGATTCCACTATGCTTTCTTGTTCTCAAGGATTATTGGTTCGTGAGATTGCAAGAATGAAGGAAAATGGATTAAGCTTAGATGAAGTTATCAAAAAAATAGAAGAAATTAAGACAACAGGACGTTGTTATTTTACAATTAATGGACTTTCTTATCTACAGCATGGTGGAAGAATTGGTAAGCTGACTGCGGTAGTTGGAAATATTTTTAAGGTTACTCCTTTGATTATTGCTAAGGATGGAGAAATTCAGTCTGGTGGTATTGCCTTATCTAGAAAGCGTGCTATTATGAAGATTTTTGATAAATTCGCAGGAATTGTGAAAAAATATAATTTGAATCTAGATGATTACTTAATAGAGGTCGGTTATGGTCATTCTTTAGAAGAAGGAAAAGAAATTGCTACTAAATTTGAAGAAATTTTTCATAAAAAGATTGAACTTATGAATCAAATTGGTGCTACAATTTCTGTTCATACAGGTCCATATCCTATAGGAATTGCCTTTATTCGAAAATATGATGCAAAATAGGCTTCAGCTGAAGCCTATTTTTTAGGAGGAATGTATGAAACAAAATATAAAAAAGATACTTCCTAAGTTAATATTATTTTTAATTCTTACGATTGTTGTTGTCATCGTTATTTTATCTCTAAATGATATGAAAGAGATAGGGAATGTACTTAAGAATGTCAAACTCAATTGGTTGGCATGTGCGTTTCTTTTCTTATTTTTATATATGATTTTTTATCCTTTAACACTATTTATTTTAGGACGTTCAAAAGAAGAAGGAAATATTAAGTATAGAGATTCATTAATGATTGGTTCAATAGAGTATTTTTTTAATGGAATTACTCCGTTTGCCTCTGGTGGACAACCTTTTCAAATCTACTCATACCGAAAAATAGGTGTGAGTCTGCATAGGGCATCGGGAATCATTCTTATGAACTTTGTGATTTGCCAAATTGCAGTTATTTTATTATGCATTGGTTCTTTATTCTTTTTTAATGAACTTACCCATGGTGTTACCTATCTTAAGGTTATGGTGATTGTGGGACTTGTAATGAATTTTTTAATATTTGCCTTATTTAGTTTAGTTGGATTATCCAAAACAATACGAAGAATTTTGTCTAAATTGGTTGGATGGTTTTTAAATTTGAAGATTTTTAAAGGAAAATTGAGTAAATATGTGGGAGCATTTGATGAATATTGTGCTGGTGCACAGGCTACATTTAAGGCTTTATTAAGTCAAAAGTTAAAGTTTTTTACCTGTATACTCTTTAAACTCCTTGGTTTAATATGCTATTATTCCATCCCATTTTTTATTCTTTTATCCTTAGGCATTGAAGTAGGACCTTCAAATCTGGCTTTGGTCATTGCTATGACAACCTTCTCTATAGCTATGACCTGTTATATCCCAACACCAGGTGCTACAGGAGGTATAGAATTTGCTTTCAGACAGTTATTTGTAACAGTCATTCCAGCAATTAGTGGAACTATTGCTACATCAGGTTTATTATTATGGCGCTTTATTACCTATTATTTCTTGATGCTAGTAAGCTTTATTGTTTACTTAATTTTTGAACAAGTAGTAGCAAGACGTCATAAAAAAGAACAAAAAGAAAAAGAAGTGCTAGAAAATCAAGAAATTTCATTGCAAAATCTTGAAAATGATGTATAATACTTTACATAATAAACTTTATTTAGTAAAGTATTATAGGTGATACTATGGAAAATCAAGAAATTTCAATGAAATTACGAGCGATGAAAAATAAATTTATTAGTAACCTATGTCAAATTCTTAAACGGTACAATCTTACCCGAATGGAATTTGACATTTTAAATTGTATTTATTTTTCAAGTATGGATAAAAAGCAAGTAAAGGCATCAAGTCTTGCAAAATACTTTGATGTCTCTATACCTGCAGTTATGCATAAGCTAGATGCCTTAGAGACTAGAAGATTAGTGGAGAAAAGCACAGATGAAGCAGATAGAAGAATTAAGTACTATACTCTAACTTTAGAAACTAAGCAACAATTGGAAGAATTATTTCAGCATCAAAAACAACGTGGAGAGTTATTTTTGGAAGCTTTAGGTGAAGAAAAAGAACATTTAAGTAGGATTTTGGATATCACTTTAAAATTTTTGGAGGAAAACTATGATTAAGCTTTTAAAACATATGGATAAGTTATCCTATTTACTTATTTTTGTTGTCATTGGTCTGGTAATTTTACAGGTTTATAGTGATTTGGAATTACCCACAAGACTTACGAACATCTTAACAAATGCAAGTATGGCAGAGGCTGCCTCGTTGCAAGGAATCTTAACTGATGAGTTAAAATCGACTTATCAAAATGCAATTTTAAGAAATGGACTTGAGATGTTTGGATTTGCTGCCATATCTTTAGTTTCATCAATTGTTGTCTGTTTATTAGCATCAAGAATTGCTGCAAAGTTTTCTTATAATTTAAGAAAAGAAGTATATACCCATATTCAAAAGTTCTCCATCAGTGAAATTGATAAGTTCTCAACAGCATCATTGATTACAAGAACAACGAATGATATTACACAGGTACAGATGGTTGTAATCATGACATTACGTATGGCTATAGCTGCCCCAACAACAGCTATTTTGGGTATTATTAAGGCAGGAAGAATTGAGTCTACTGCGAACTTGAGCTTGATTGTTGTGATTGCAGTAATTACATTAGTAACTTTAGTTGTGAGCATCTTTTTAATTGTATTACCAAAATTTAAAAAGATTCAAGAGCTAACCGATCGACTAAATTTAGTGACAAGAGAAAACTTAACTGGAATTCGTGTAGTTCGTGCAAACTGTGCTCAAGAATATCAAGAGAAAAAATTTGATGAAGTAAACGTATCCGTTTCTAAAACTCATATTTTTGTCAATCGTATGCTTAATTTAATGAATCCAGGTATGATGCTCATTATGAATGGTACCTCACTTGCTATTTTGTGGGTTGGTGCTTATATCATCAACGAAAGACCTGAGTTCTTAGGTAGTGTGTTTGGATTTCAACAGATTACGATGATGATTGTTATTGCGTTTATGCAATTGATTATGATTTTCATTATGGTTCCAAGAGGATTGGTATCTGCAAGACGTGTAAGAGCAGTGTTAGATGTTTGTCCTAGCCTTTCAAACCCAAGTAATCCGATTTCTCCTGAAGAAGAAATAAAGGGTACAATTGAGTATGTGGATGTAAGCTTTAGCTATCCAAATTCTAACGAAAATGTTTTAGATCATATCTCCTTTAAGGTGAATCAAGGAGATACAGTTGCAATTATAGGATCAACAGGTTCAGGAAAAACTTCTTTGATTAACCTTCTTCCAAGATTCTTTGATGCTACTGAGGGTAAAGTTTTGGTTGATGGAGTAGATGTGAAGGACTACGATATGGAAGTATTGAGAGATAAGATTGCCTTTATTGCTCAAAAGGCTTTACTCTTTAAAGGAACTGTTCGTTCGAATTTGTTTTATGGGAAAGAGGATGCAACAGAAGAGGAAATGAAGGAAGCACTTCAACTTTCTATGGCTGATGATTTTATTTTGAATCATCCAGAAGGATTAGATCAGGGCGTTGCCCAAGGAGGCTCCAATTTCTCAGGAGGACAGAAACAAAGATTATCTATTGCAAGAGCCTTAATCAAAAAACCAGAAATCATTGTATTTGATGATTCTTTCTCTGCACTTGATTTTAAGACAGATAAGATATTAAGAGATAACCTAAAGAAGCTAGAGTATAATCCAACAAAGATTATTGTTGCGCAAAGAATTGGTACAATAATGGATGCAGATTTAATTTTAGTTTTAGAAAAAGGAAAGATAGTAGGCGCTGGTACACATAAAGAATTGATAAAAAATTGTGAGGTATACCAAGAAATTGCTTACTCTCAAGTTTCAAAGGAGGAGATTGACCATGCCTAGACCAATGCAGTTACAAAGTAAACCTAAAAGTATGAAAAAGGGTCTTGGAAAGCTCCTACCTTATTTAAAGCCTTATATTGTTTGGATTGTTCTTGCCATATTCCTTTCTATTATAGGAGCACTAGGATCCTTATTTGGTCCTAAGCTTTTAGGAGAAGTGACGAAAGAATGTCAACACAAGGTTGCAGGACTTCCTATTGATTTTGATTATATAAAACGATTAGGCATTGCCTTAATCTGTATTTATGCATGTTCTGCACTTGGAAACTATATTGCTTCCTTTATATTGACAGGGGTAACTCAAAAGATTTCTTATAAGTTAAGAAAAGATATCTCCGAAAAAATAAATAAAGTTCCATTAAGATATTTTGATTCCACCTCCTATGGAGATTTATTATCTCGTGTTACAAATGATGTGGATAGTATTAGTCAGAATCTAAATCAAAGTCTAGTTAATACATTTTCTTCAGTGATTTTGCTTGTTGGTGTATTTGTGATGATGTTTACTATATCCTGGCAGATGGCTTTAATTTGTGTTGTATCCATTCCTTTATCTATGGTAGCACTCATCTTAATTGTTAAGAATTCTCAAAAATTCTTTAGAGCTCAACAAAGATCACTTGGTGATTTAAATGCACATATTGAAGAAGCTTATTCAGGACATCAAGTTATTATTGCTTATCATCAAGAAGAGAATAACTATAAGGCTTTTGATGAATGTAATCAGTCTTTAAAGAATAGTGCTTGGAAAAGCCAGTTTGCATCTGGTTTAATGATGCCGATTATGCTTTTCATTGGAAATGCTTCTTATATAACCATCTGCTTTTTAGGTGGAATACTTGTCGTAAGTGGACTTGCAGGAGTAGAATTCATTCAAATGTTTATCCAGTATTCACGTATGGCAAATCAACCTCTACAGACAATTGGTCAGATTGCGAATGTATTACAATCCTGTGCAGCTGCAAGTGAACGTGTCTTTGAATTTTTAGACGAGCAAGAGCTTATCCCTGATGTAGAAGGAACTAGTTTATCTAAAGAAGAAGTTAAAGGAAATGTATGTTTTACAGATGTTAACTTTGGCTATTATGAAGATAAGCAAATCATCTTTAATTTTAACTGTGATATCAAATCTGGTATGAAGGTAGCTATTGTAGGGCCTACTGGTGCTGGAAAAACGACACTCGTGAATTTATTGATGCGTTTTTATGAGGTAAATAGTGGAGATATCACGATTGATTCTATCTCTACAAAGGATTTAACAAGAAATAATGTAGCCTCCTTATTTGGTATGGTACTACAGGATACCTGGCTTTTTGAAGGAACGCTAAGAGATAATTTAAGATATGGAAATTTAGATGCAACAGATGAAGAAATTATGAAATGTCTTTCAGCATGCCATATGGATCATTTCGTCAATTCTTTACCTGGAGGTTTAGACTATATTTTTGATGAAACAGCAAATATTTCTGCAGGACAAAAGCAGCTTCTAACCATCGCAAGAGCTATGGTTGAGGATTCTCCAATGCTCATCTTAGATGAGGCAACCTCTAGTGTAGATACGAGAACAGAAGAACTGATTCAAAAAGCAATGGATAAGTTGATGGAAGGGAGAACTTCCTTTGTCATTGCTCATAGACTATCTACCATTAAAAATGCTGATATTATTCTTGTTTTAAAGGATGGAAATATTATAGAACAAGGTAATCATGAACAATTATTAAATAAGAAAGGCTTTTATGCTGATTTATATAATAGTCAGTTTGCCTCTTCATTTGAATCATAATGTACATTAAAATCTTTTCTTGAAAAGTATTGATTTAAAAAAAATAGCACACGATATAAGTGTAATAAAAAACAAGGCTAGGTAAAACTACCTGGTATTGTTTAACCAATGAGTAATTCTACCTATTGCTTTGGCGGGCGTAAGGTAGAATTTTCTTTTTCTTTCACTACTTTTTTAACTCGATAAAATGAAATAATAGCATTCACTACTGCATTCATTAATACAAGTATTTACTTAAGTAAAAATGAACAAGATAGTTCAAATTCTATAATATAATTGTCATCTATCATAACAAGTGACATTATTTTTTTAAAAAAAGACCACCTATTAAAATAATAGATGGTTTTTTAAAGTGATTTATGGTCTAATTTTATCATTTTTAGAAGTCTTTTACAAGAATTCTCATCAAATTTAAGCCTTTTCTTTCTAAAAAAGACCATGAATTATTTTAATAGGTGGTTATATATTGGGAAGGATGATATAAAATGATTAAAAAAATTTTATTCACAATTGTTTGTTGCTTTACAGGATTGATTTTATTAGTTGCATGTGGTGCTCGTCATACGCATAATTATAATCATTCAGAAATTATTGAAAATGCAACATGTACAGAATCTGGGACAAAAAGAGTATATTGTTCAGGATGTAATGATTTCTATGATGCTCCCATTCAAGCCTTAGGACATAGATACAACCAAGGTGTGATAACCAAAACTGCTACATGCCAAGAAACAGGGAGTAAAATATTTACTTGTACAGCATGCCAAAATACATATACAGAAGTAGTACCTATGACGGAGCATATAAAGATAGATATTGGTACAGCAATTGAGGCAACTTGTCAACATTCTGGAATTACTAGCGGTTCCAAATGTAAAGATTGTGGTATAATCTTTTCTGAACAAGCTATTATAGAGAAAGTAGATCACAAGTATGAAAGTGGCATCTGTGTTTGGTGTAAAGATGAAAAAGAATACACAATTACTTTTAAAATCAATAATGAGATAGTAAAGACAGAAACTTTTACTGTAAACACAAAAACTATAGAAGAACCTGAAATTCCTTCAAAAGAGGGTTATACAGCAAGCTGGGAAAAATATAAATTATCTGCTAATGATATTACAGTTAATGCAATTTATACTCCTATCAAATATCATCTAACTTTAGAACCTTATGAGGGTAAGTTAGAAAGCAATGTGATTCAAGTAGAACATAGTGAAACCATATATTTACCAATTCCAAATTATAAAGGGAAGGCATTTCAAGGTTGGTTTGACAGTGATGATATCCAATTTGCAGATGGGGAAGGAAAATGTATTGTAGAAGCATCTTTATTAGAGGGAAAAACTCTTTATGCTCGTTATGATATATTGAAATGTACAGTCACTTTTGAGACAAATGGTGGAACTACAATTAATCCAATTCAATATAATTATGGCGATAAATTAGGAGAAATAGAGATACCAACAAAAAATGGATTATATTTTGTAGGTTGGTATTCTTCAGATGAAGAAATTCAATATACTGCTGATACCATAATTGAAGAAAATTTAACTCTTTATGCGAAATGGATTACTAGTACAGCAATTTCAACAGCAGAAGAATTAATTGCAATTAGAGAGCATCCAGAAGCTAATTATCATTTAATTAATGATATTAATTTGAATGGAAATGTATGGCAAGGAATTGAATCTTTCTCTGGAATTTTAGAAGGAAATGGATATGCTATTAAAAATTTCAACTTAACTTCATCAACTATTAGTTCTTATGCATTCATTATTAATAATAAAGGAAAAATTAAAAATATTAATTTTTCTAATTTCACTCTGAATTATAATGTTAATTCTAATAGTTATTATATGTCTATTATTGCAAGAAAAAATGATGGGGATATTCAAAATTGCCATATAGCAAATGGTGTTATAATGCTAGAATATACTCTAAATAGTAATCAAGAGTTTGGTCATAAAAGTCGTGATTTTGTTTTTGGTTCGATTTGCTCAGAAAACACAAATGGTAGTGTAGAGAATTGTTCATCTTGTGTTAGTTTGACACTAAGGTTAACTAATTCAAGCTATATTAATAGCCCTGCTGGAAATAATTATAATAAGATCGTTAATTTTATTATAGGAGGAATTGTTGGTAAAAATAGTTCTAGCATTGTAGGATGTGAATTTTCTGCGGACATCAGTGGGACAATGGCAGCTAATGGTGATAATTATCAAACAAATTCAATTAATAATATACATATTGGTGGAATAGTTGGTTTAAATTTTGGTGGTAAGGTTGATAAATCTTTCTCAAATTCATATATTTCTATTGACACTACAAGTAAGGAACAAGGATATAATTATGGTTATATTGGTGGACTTATTGGCATGAATGATAATTCTGGCATTGTAAGAAAATCATATTCTAGTGGCAATATGCTTAACGGAACAAATGTTTATAATAATTTAGGTGGAATAGTTGGACTTAATAAAAATGGTGTTATTGAAAACACCTATTCAACTGTGACAATTGAATCAAATAAGGGTGGTTCGATAGGGGCATTTGTAGGTACAAATCAATCTGTAATTCAAAACAGCTATGCTTCTGGAAATGTTACTGTAACCAGTAGTGGAAATGTTGGAGGTTTTGCAGGAAATAATGATTCTTCAGGAACATTAACAAAATGTTATTCAACAGGAGATGTTTCAGGTGTTGGTGGAAATAATGGATATTTTGTAGGACTTAATGCGGGTGCTTTATTTAAATGTTATTTTATGCAAGGGGCAGCACTAGTTGTTTCTGGAAAATATGAAGATAGAGTTATTGAATATGAAACCATTGAGGGTGTTCTTTATTCTAAATTATGGAGTGAAGAATTTTTGGTTGACGAATTATATTGGGATTCGGAAGGATGGATAATTGTTACAGATGAGAATCCTCTATTGGAATGGGAGCTTACTATAGGTCATCGATTTGATACAATGATTGTTGAACCAACTTGTGAATATGGAGGATTTACCATTTATAATTGCATTGATTGCAATCGCTTATTTATTAAGGACTTTATTGATCCTATAGGCCATAATTATATTGATGATGAAACAATTGCACCATTATGTGAAGTAGATGGTTATACTCTTCAAAAATGTAGCAACGAAGGTTGTAATAGTATAAGAAAGATCAATATAGTTCCTGCTACTGGTCATGACTCTGCTTCATCAACACTAAAAAGTAAGAAAGACGCAACTTGTACAACGAATGGACTTGTTGTATATCATTGTGATGATTGCGGAAATGATTATCACGAGATATTAGAAGCAACAGGTCATAATGGTATTTATCAAAATACTATTAAAGAACCTACTTGTACAGAAGAAGGCGATGATGAATATTATTGTATTACTTGTGAAAATACATATAGTGTTAGTACAGAAAAAATCGAACACTCTTGGATTGATATAGAAGGAAAAAATCCGACTTGTGGAATTGTAAAGGATAATGATGGAAATATTATAGAAAGACATCCTGTAGATGGAAATAGGCCAGGTGTTAAATGTGAAGTTTGTGATTTAATACAATATGGATGTGAGATTATCCCTGCTCATCAATTTAATTTGATAGAAACAAAAAAAGAATCTACCTGTACAGAAAAAGGAAGAGGATTATACCAATGTTCTATATGTGAAGATGAAAAAGAAGATGATATACTAGAACTAGGACATACAGATGCAGATAGAGATAATATTTGTGATGTATGTGGTGAGTTATCATTTACTCTAGTAAGTAAAGATTTATTTGTTCATATCACTGATGTTGCAGGATTAATGAATATTAAGAATAATCCAAGTGGGTATTATTGGTTAGATTCTGATATTGATCTTACTGATGTAAAATGGGTTGCTTTAGGTACTGAAAAATTACCATTTAAGGGTATATTCTACGGAAATGGGCATACAATCAGTGGATTTAATTTTAGCTCTGATAATTCTGAAGAGACATTTGTTGCAGGATTGTTTGGCTATAATTATGGGACAATTGTAAATGTCAATATATCTAATTTTAATATTAATGTTACAAATTCTAATGTTTTATTTGGTGGTGTAGCAGCATATAATAGAGGCTCAATCATGAATTGTAAATTAAATGGTGAAAATAAAATTAAGTTTACGGTATCTAAAACTATAACAGAAAACAATCAAGAAATTACTATGGAATATGAATTTATATCTGGTGGGATTGTTGGAATAAATGCCCAAACTGGTAACGTTGAAAATTGTACTGTTAGTGGGTCAATCTCAAGTGAATTTATAAATGATTGTTCCATTAAAATAAAGACCATTACTACAATTTGGCAATTAATTGGACAATATATGCTTCAATACATTTATAAAACTAAAGTAAGTACTATACAACATATTTCCTTTGGTGGAATTGCTGGACGTAATGAAGGAACGATAAGTTCCTGTTCAGTGAATTCTAAAATTTCATCATATTCCTCTGCAAAGGCAGATCTTGGCGAAAGATTAAAAGGAGAGGCCTTTGCGTATACTCATATGTATGCAGGTGCTTTAGCAGGATACAACTCTGGTTCAATTTCTAATTGCTCTTCCACAACAATGACTTATGATATTCCAGATGGTTATAAATATGTAAATATTCCATATCTTATTACTGGTAAATCATATTCAACAGGATATCAAATTACTAACTATGCTAAATATGTAAATGCAATTGAAGGAGTAGTTGGTGGTAATTCTTCATTTGGAAGTGTAGATAATTATGCCCCTATTAATAATTAAAGTCTATAACTAATATAAAAAAGTATTGATTTTACAAAAAAAATAACATACAATATAAGTGTAATAAAAAAACAAGGCTAGGTAAAACTACCTGGTATTGTTTATCTACCTAATAATTCTACCTATTTGCTTGGTCGGCGTAAGGTAGAATTTTCTTTTTCTTTCACTACTTTTTTAACTCGATAAAATGAAATAATAGTATTCACTACTGCGTTCAATAATACAAGTATTTGAGTAATTATAGATAGAAGATTCATACTATCCTTCCTCCTAAATCACAGGCAAATCCTAAAAAGGAACAATCCTGCAAGATTCCAGATAGCTACCTAGCCTTGCCCAAGGCAGTGCCTTGCAATCCTATTATAACCACATAATAAGTATGTTTTCAATTTTCTTTTTTTGATTTTAATATGTTTTTTAAAAAATTTCTAAAAGCATAAAATTTATAGAAGATTATGTCTAAATTAGAAGAAGATTTTATAAAAATTATCCTCATTTAGCCAGTTTAAATAAAATTTTGAAACAATTGTAATTCTTTACTAATTTATGGTAAAATTAAGGTGAGAAAGTAGATGATGTGATGAAATGGGTTACAATATGGGGAAATGCTCAATCTAAAGTGTTGCCACAGCCTGCAACTTATGCAAAGGATTTAACATTAAGATATCCAATTTTCATTCCTTTTAATGGAAAAAAGATAAGAATTACGCTTGATAATTTTTGTTGTGATGAGAAGGTAGAGATAGACTCTATTTATGTATCTATTGGGGAAAGCCTATCCGATAAGGAAGATACGAAACCTATCCAATTAACAGTGAATGGAGCTTCTAGATTTGTTTTAGATGCGCATGAATCCATCCTCTCTGATCCTATAGATATAAAGCTTGAAGAAGGTAAGTATTTGATTGTATCGATGTATTTAAAGGAGTACACAAATTTAACTTCAGGGGTAGATATTATAGGACCTTTATCTAAAGGATATTTTGCTTATGGAAATCAAGCATTGGCTTCTAAATTAGATATCAATACATCCAAATCCACCTCATGGGTATATTTTTTAGCTAATATAGATTTATATACAGAAGAGGATAATGAAGCAATCATTTGTTATGGAGATTCCATAACCAGTCAGGACTGGCCAGATTATTTGCTACTTGCTTTAAGAGAAAAAGGCTGCACAAATTTTAGTGTTGTCCGTAAGGCCGTATCTGGTACACGAATTCTAAGAGAATATGACTGTATTACCTATCAATCCTATGGAAAGCATGGATACCACCGCTTTGTCCATGAGGTTTCATCTGTATCAGGTGCTAAGACGATTATCATTCAGCATGGTATCAATGATATTATTCATCCTGTAGGAACTGCTGTTAATATCTTTAGACCGATGAGTGATTTACCTACAAGTGATGAATTGATTGAAGGTTTAAAATATTATGAAACAGAAGCAGAAAAGCTTGGATTAGAAGTATTTTTTGGAACATTACTTCCGATATATGGGTGGAGAACCTATGCTTCATTTAGAGAAAATTTAAAAAATGAAGTAAATGATTGGATAAGGGAACAAAATCATATTGATTTTGAAGGAAGAATCGGATTATATAGTGATGATGGTATTTGTTTTCAAGAAAATTGTGATTCAGGAGATCATCTTCATCCATCCAAATTTGCTTATGAACAGATGGGAAAACTTGCTTGCAGAATTTTAATGAACCACAAGAAGTAGTGGATTTGTAATTTTACATTAATTATGATATAATAAATAATAGAAAAGTGGGTGTATAATATGGCAAAAACAACAATTGGAATTATGTATGATTTCGATAAAACACTTTGTACAACAGATATGCAAAACTATTCCTTTATTAAGAATCTAGGTATGGAGCCAGAGGAGTTTTGGAATAAGGCATCTATTAATACAAAAAAGAATTCTATGGATAAAATTTTATCTTATATGTTTGTTATGATTGAGGAGTGTAAAAGATGTGGAATTCCTTTAACAGAAGAATACTTAAATTCTTTAGGGAATGATATTACATACTATCGTGGTGTACAAACTTGGTTTGATCGTATTAACCAATTTGGTGCTGAACTTGGAGTGAATATTGAGCATTACATCATTTCTTCTGGAACAAAGGAAATTATAGATGGAAGTGCTATTGCAAAATATTTTAAGAAAATCTATGGATGCAAGTTCATCTATGATTCCCATACGAAGGAAGCAATATGGCCAGGAATGGCAATCAACTATACTCAAAAAACACAATACATTTTTAGAATTAGTAAGGGTGCCTTAGATGAGGTTGATGAAGAAAAGTTAAATATGGAAATTACTGATGATAGAAGAGCTATCCAGTATAGAAATATGATTTATATTGGAGATGGACTTACAGATATTCCTTGTATGCAGCTTTTAAAGGATAAGGGTGGTAAATCTATTGCCCTATATCAACCACAATATATTGACAAAGTATTGCCTCTAGTTGATGATGGAAGAGTGAACTATGTTTGTGCTGCAGACTACTCAACAAACTCAAATCTAGAAAAGATTGTTAAGCTAATGATTGAGAATATGTCTATGCTTGAAACCTTGAGAAATAAAGAAGAGCGTCAACTTCAAACATTTACAAAACTATTAGGAGATAAGAATGACAATTAATTTTTTCAATGAAGGAAATATTCCAACTGAAGAATATGAAGAGTTAATATCAAAAGTATTTGCTCCTATAAAAGATGATAAGGTTTTTAGTATTGTTTTTGTTGATGATGCGAAAATTCATGAAATCAATAAGATTTATCGTAATGTAGATAGAGTCACAGACGTTATTTCTTTTGCATTATGTGATGATCCAGATAATGAGTTAGAAGATGAATTAGGAGATATTTTCATTGATTTAGAACAGGCTTTTAGACAAGCCAATGATTATGGTCATTCTGTCACAAGAGAAGTTGCTTTTTTGGCTGTTCATGGATATTTGCATTTGTGTGGGTATGATCATATGACCAAGGAAGATGAAGAAAAGATGTGCCAGAAGCAAGAAGAAATATTAGAAGCTGCAGGCTTAAAGCGATAAAGGAGGATTATGTATGGATGCTATACAAAAGAATGAATTGATAGAGGTTGCTCAAAAAGCAAGAAGCTTTTCCTATAGCCCTTATTCAAAATTTAAAGTAGGTGCTGCTATCCTTTTAAAGGATGGAAGTTATATTACAGGCTGTAACGTTGAAAATGTGAGCTATGGTTTAACAAACTGTGCAGAGCGTACAGCATTATTCAAAATGGTAAGTGCAGGAGTAACAAAGGATGATGTAGAAGCGATGTGCATCATTGCTGATACAGAACTACCTGTAAGTCCTTGTGGTGCATGTCGTCAGGTTATGGCAGAGCTATTAAATAAGGATACTTTAATTGTCCTTGCAACTACCAGCAAAAAGTTTAAAGATACAACGATAGAAGAACTTTTACCTTATGCCTTTGAGGAAATAGAAAATGCAGATTGATACTTATAAATCTGGTTTTGTTGCTGTAATTGGACGACCTAATGTAGGAAAATCTACGTTTGTAAATGAAATGGTTGGCAAGAAGGTTGCAATTATATCTTCAAAACCACAGACAACTAGAAATCGTATTTTAGGTATCTTAACAACTGAAGAGTATCAAATTGCTTTTACGGATACCCCAGGTATTCATAAAGCTAAAACAGAACTAGGAAGAAGAATGGTTCATGCCTCCTATGATGCAACTACTGGAGTGGATTGTATTTTATTTATGACAACACCAGTGAAAGAAGTTCTTCGTGGAGATGAAATCATATTAGAGAATTTAAAGAAATCTAAGCTTCCTGTTTTTTTAGTAATCAATAAAGTAGATCAATTAAAAAAATTTAATGACATTGATTTAACTATTGCTCTTTATAAGGACCTATATCCTTTTGCAGGAGTATACCCTATTTCTGTTTTAGAAAAAAAGAATCTAGATCATCTTTTGGAAGATATAATTAAAGTATTACCATTTGGTCCAAAATATTATCCTGATGATATGGCCTCCGATCACTCGAATTATTTTTTAATTGCAGAGGCAATTCGTGAAAAAATTTTAAATTTGACTCAAGAAGAAGTCCCTCATAGTATTGCATGCGTAGTAGATCAAGTTACTCCATGTCCTACAAATGAGGAATACAAGGATGTTTATGTAACAATTTATGTAGAACGCGATAGTCAAAAGAAGATTATCATTGGGAAAAATGGAACAATGATTAAAGAGATTAAAGAACGTAGTTTAATGGATATTAAAAAAATATTATCTAGCAAGGTTCATTTAGAACTTTGGGTTAAGGTAAAGAAGGACTGGAAGGATAGACCAAGTGACTTAAGTAGCTTTGGTTACACTCCAGATAGTTTATAGAAGGTGATGAGCTTTGGAAGGAATCGTATTAAAGACTATAGATTATAAAGAAAAATCAAAGCTCGTTTATTTATATACACCCTCTGGCATAATTAGTGTAAAGGCACTGGATGCAACTAAAACGAAACTAGGTTTTATCACAACCTTAAATCAAGTTGAATTTGAGATGAGTTCTGGAAAGCTTCCTACAGTGATAGAATATAGCTTAAAAAAGAGTTTTTATTCCATCTATGAAAGCTTAACCAAGGTGGGTGTTTTAACACCTATTTTAGATATTATTTTTCATCTAGAAGAAGGTGTCAATCATAGAAGAATTTATTCCTTTTTGATTCAAACCTTGAATGAGCTTTTAGATACTGAATTGCCTTATCAAATCTTGAGTATTTTTTTAGTCAAGATGCTCGCCGTTTTTGGAATCAAACCTGAATTGAAAAAATGTGTACGTTGTTCTAAAACAAATTTAGTCAATTTTTCTTGTCTAGAAGGTGGAGCCTTATGTGATAGTTGTTCTTTATATCATGAAAGAAATTATCAGCTTTTACAGGATTTTCAAAATCTTTATTTTTCAAAAGAATTTAAGGATGTTTCTTTAAATCTTTCTTACACTGATTTGTTAGATGAAATATATCAATATTATGCAATTCATGCAAATTTCAAATTAAAGGACTATCACCTTTAGAAAGGAAAAAAAGATATGATTTATGATGATATTGAGTTTTTTAATGTAGAAGAAATAAATAAGCAAGGTAATATTCTTAGATTCAAGGAAGATTTGATTCAAAGCTTAGGCAATTCGGCTCACACAAGAGGAAGATTCTATGGATATCGTGCCATTGGCGTAGAATTACGATTTGTAACAGATTCTTTATTCTTTGATTTAAAGCTTAGAAGTGATAAAGAAGATTCTAAGGTATATGTGTTCTTTGGAGATTATATGCATCAGGCCTATGCACTTAAAGAAGGAGTTATTACGAATCTTCATGTTGAAATTCCAGAAAAATTTTTAAAGTACAGAGATGTAATCAAGGAATATACCTATCATCCTAGAATGGTACGTATTGTCATTGGTTATAGTGGTTATGTTTCTTATATTGGATTAAATACTTATGGAAATAGACGTCCTCCTTTAAAAGAAGAACTTCCAAGAAAAAGTCTTTTACTATATGGTTCCTCTATATCTCATGGTAGTGAGGCACTAGAATATATCAATTCCTATGCATTTATTTTATCTAGGCTTTTAAAAATGGATGTCATAAATAAATCGATACCTGGATCCTGCCAAGCAGAAGAAATTATGTGCAAGTATTTAAAAGAAATTCCTTGTGATGTAGCCTTTACTGAATTTGGAGTGAATGTTCTTGGACTTTATAGTTTAGAAGAATATCAGAAGCATTTGGACCTGCTTCTTAATTCATTTCAGACAAAGCAGGTATATTTTACAAGTGTATTAGATAATGGAAATCTATTAGAACCAGAGAGTTTAGCTTATAAAAAAATGATGGAGTTTAGAGCGTATGCTGAATCTATTAGGAAGCATGCTTATATACCTCCACAAGAACTCCTTGATGATTTTTCTAGCTTAACTGCAGATTTCTTACATCCATCTGATTATGGACAAATGCAAATAGCTTTAAATTTATATCATAGATTGAATGAAAAAAACTAGAATTTTCCTTGACAAAATTTTTTACCTGCTGTAAAATTTTAGCATAGGCGTTGAACTAGAGGAGTAAATAGAAAGTTTCATTTTAGAGAAAAGTCTGTTTGGTGAAAGGATTTTATGAAAACTATTGAAGGTAGCTAGGGAGCTAAATAGATGAAATCGTAGTAGTTTATTTCGTAAATCCCCTGCGTTAAAGGGAAATGAGTGCTATAGAAATATAGAACTAGGGTGGTACCACGGAAATTTTTTCGTCCTTAGAAGAGAAATCTTTTAAGGACTTTTATTTTATTTAAAGGAGGGATAGGCCTTGCGAATCATTGGAGAAAAAATAAATATTAGAGATTTGAGGTTTAGCGATTTAGATGCTTACTTTGAATATGGCAAAGATCCAAATGTCGGCCCTTTTGCAGGCTGGAAGCCATTTCCTTCTAAAGATATTGCAAGCCGAGTCCTAAATGGTCAAATCGTAAGTAAAGAATCTTTTGCTATTGCATTAAAGGATAAGGATATATTGGTGGGAATCATTTCCCTATATAATACAGGCATCCGCAAGTATAATAAAGCGAAATCCCTAGGTTTTTCTTTAAATAGTGCCTATTGGAATCAAGGGATTATGACAGAAGCAGTAAAGCTAATGATGGCCTATGCCTTTGAAAAAACAGACTGTGAGATTTTAGAGGTAGGACATCATACGGATAATTATAGATGTAAGCGAGTCGCCGAGAAATGTGGGTTTAATTATGATGGAACTCTTTGTTCTTATAAAAAGCTATATGATGGCAGGCTGATTGATGCAAGCTTTTATTCGATGACAAAGGAAGAATATGAAAGGAAGAAGAAATATGAGTAAAGTATTAGAACCAAAATATGATTTTAAATTAGTTGAAGAAGGAAAATATGATTTCTGGTTAAAGGGTGGTTTTTTCACTGCAGGGGATAAATCTAAGGAACCATTTACCATTGTGATTCCACCACCAAATGTTACAGGAAAATTGCATTTAGGACATGCCTGTGATACATCTATCCAGGATGTCATCATAAGAAGAAAAAGAATGCAGGGATTTGATGCTTTGTGGCTTCCTGGTATGGACCATGCAGGTATTGCAACTCAAGCTAAAGTAGATGAAAAGTTAAAACAACAAGGGATTTCTAGATATGATATTGGTAGAGAAGAATTCTTAAAGGTTGCATGGCAGTGGAAAGCAGATTATGCTGCAACCATTCGTAAACAATGGGCAGCCTTAGGTTTAAGCTTAGACTACACTAGAGAAAGATTTACCTTAGATGATAAGCTCAATCAGGCAGTAAATCATGTATTTATCACACTTTATAAAAAAGGCTACATCTATCAAGGAAAAAGAATTATCAACTGGGATCCTGAAGCACGTACCGCTTTATCTAATATTGAAGTAGAACATAAGGATGTTGAAGGAGCATTTTATCATTTTAACTATCCATTTGTTGATGGAACGGGATTTGTTACAATTGCCACTACACGACCTGAAACGATGTTTGCTGACCAAGCTATTATGGTACATCCAGAAGATGAACGCTATAAGAATATTATAGGAAAAGAGGTTTATATTCCAGGAACAGATATCAAAATTCCAGTTATAGCTGATTCCTATGTAGATATGGAATTTGGAACAGGCTGTGTAAAGGTTACGCCTGCTCATGACCCAAATGATTATGAGGTTGGTTTGCGTCATCATTTGGATATGCCATTATGTATGAATGATGATGGTACAATGAATGCTATGGCTGGAATTTATGAAGGAATGGACCGCTTTGCTTGTCGTGAAGCCCTTTTAAAGGATCTAGAAAAATCTGGATTATTTATCAAAAAGGAAAGTATTATCCACTCTGTAGGACATAGTGAAAGAACAGGTGTAGTTGTAGAGCCTAGACTATCTAAGCAGTGGTTCGTTAAGATGGATATTTTAGCTAAACAAGTATTAGAAAATAAAGAATATCGCTTTGTTCCAGAACGCTTTACACAAACGCTAAATCACTGGCTAACCAATATTCAGGATTGGTGTATTTCAAGACAGCTTTGGTGGGGTCATAGAATTCCAGCATGGTATAAGGATGAAGAAGTAAAAGTTCAAGTGGAATGCCCTGGTGATGGCTGGGTACAGGATGAGGATGTTTTAGATACATGGTTCTCATCAGCTCTATGGCCATTTTCAACTCTTGGCTGGCCAGAAGAAACAGAAGATTTAAAACGTTACTATCCAACAAGCTGTCTAGTTACTGGCTATGATATTATTTTCTTCTGGGTATCTAGAATGCTATTTGAAGGAATTGAATTTACCCATAAGGCACCATTTAAAGACATTGTCATCCATGGTTTAATTCGTGCGAAGGATGGAAGAAAGATGAGTAAATCCTTAGGAAACGGTGTAGATCCATTTGATGTTATTGCGAAATATGGTACAGATTCCTTAAGATATTTCTTGACAACTGGTGGCGCTTTAGGTCTAGATTTGCGCTTTGATGAAACGAAAATTGAAGCTGCTTGGAACTATTTGAATAAAATTTGGAATATTACCCGATATGTATTAATGAATTTGGGTGAGGATTTTGTCTTAACAGAAATTGATCCAAGTAAACTAAATATTGCTTCAAAGTCTATTCTTACGCGCCTAAATCATACCATTCATATGGTAGATTATAACTTTGACAAATATGAACTAGGAGAAGCTGCAAAAGAGCTTTATGGGTTTGTTTGGGAAGATTTTGCATCCTGGTATGTTGAAATTTCAAAGGTAGATTTAAGTAGTGGAGATAAGGAAAATGAACAAATGACTAAGAATGTTTTAGTCTATGTATTAAAAGCAATTTTAAAAATGCTTCATCCATTCTGTCCATTTATCACAGAAGAATTATATCAAGCCCTACCTCATGAAGAAGATTCTATTATGGTGGCACCTTGGCCAAAGAAAAATAAAGCCTTTGAGTTTAAAAATGCTAAGGAAGCCTTTGATGATTTAGTAGAAATTATTACTTCCATAAGAAATGAACGTTCTAAAGCAAACAAAGCACCTTCTAAGCCAATCAGTATCTTTATCAGCTGTAAGGATAAAGACACCTTAGATAAGTTAGAAGCTACAAGAGGGTATTTAACAAAATTTACGAATCCAAAGGAACTTACTCTAACTCTAGATGAAATTAAAGCTGAAGGTATGGTTGTTGTAGTTTTATCTTGTGCTAATGTCTATATTCCTACCTCAGATTTAGTAGATATTGAAGAGGCAAAGGCAAAGCTTCTTGCCTCTAAAGAAAGATTAGAACGTGAGCTTGCACGTTCACGTGCAATGCTTTCAAATCAGAACTTTTTAGCGAAAGCACCTCAAGCGAAAATAGATGCTGAAGAAGCTAAGCTTAAGGATTATGAAGCACAATATGATGAGGTATGTGCTGCCTTAGCTCAGGTTAATCTATGATAAAGGATTATGCTGCAGCCCTAACATGGCTCTATGAACAGAAGAAATCTCATAAGCGTGAGGATTTATCAAGAATTAAAGAATGTATAAAGCTTTTAAATATCAAAACCAATTATTCCATTATCCATATTGCAGGAACTAATGGTAAAGGTTCAACCGCTAGCTTTCTTCATCAAATGCTTTTATTAAAGGGGAAAAAAGTAGGTCTATTTGTGTCTCCTTATGTAATATCCTTTAATGAGCGGATTGAAGTGAATGGTGCTTATATAACAGATAATGAGGTTTTATCTTATACAAAAAGATTAGAAGATTTTTCCAATCTCTATCAAGAAAAATACCAAGATACAATTCCCTTCTTTGAACTCACCTTTTTAATGGCATTGCTGTATTTTCAGGATCAAGCAATTGAAGTACTTGTTTTAGAGTGTGGTCTAGGTGGACTTTTAGATGTAACAAATGCTTTAGACAAAAGTGTGGCAGTTATTACAAATATTGGCTATGATCATATGGCACAACTTGGAAATAGCTTAGAAGAAATTGCTACGCATAAACTAGGAATCACTCGACCAGAAGTTCCTTGTTTTACAACAGTAGATGAGGGCTTAGCTTCGTATTTTTCTTCCTATGCAAAGAAGAATAATATCGATATGCATTTTGTTAAACCACTTATTTCAAATATTACTATGGGTAAGGATGGCACACACTTTACATATGACGGGAAGGACTATAGAACTGCCCTCAAAGGGCTTTATCAGGCCTATAATGCCAGTCTTTCTATTGCTGTAATGAAATATTTGGATAAAGACTATCTAGAGGAGCTTTTGAATCTTGCCCTCATTAAAGCTACCTGGCCAGGAAGATTTGAATACATCAAAGAAAATATCCTTATCGATGGTGCTCATAATTTAGATGGAATAAATGCTTTATGTGAAAGCTTGAAAGTAGCTTATCCGAATCAGAAGATTAAGGTAATGTTTACTGCATTGAAGGATAAGGCTGCTGGCAAAATGCTAGAAATCCTAGATGCAATTACTTATAAATATTATTTTACAACTATATTAGATAAACGAGCAGCAAATGCTTATGATTTTAAAAACTACACAACAAGGCCTTATGAAGTTATAGAAGATTATCAAAAGGCAATAGATCAAGCGATTTTAGAATTAGAAGAAAATGAAATTCTTGTCATCACAGGCTCTCTTCATTTCATCAGTGAAGCAAGAAAAAAACTATTTGAGGTATTTCAAAAATGAATTATGAAGAATTAGTAAAAAAGTATACAGCCTTAGGAATTAAAACCCCAACTAAAGAAATGATAAAGACCGAAGAACAAATAGAAGGTATCAGACAGGCTGGAATCATTAATACAAAGGTATTAGATTATGTTGCCAGCCATATTCATGCAGGAATGAGTACAGAAGAGATTGACCAGCTTGTAGCCAAAAAGACAAAGGAGCTTGGTGGAATATGTGCTCCTCTAAATTATGAGGGCTTTCCAAAGAGCGTATGTACAAGTATCAATGATGCTGTTTGTCATGGTATACCAGATCCGCATACAATCCTAAAAAATGGAGATATTATTAATGTGGATTGCACAACCATCTATCAAGGATATTACGCAGATGCTTCACGAATGTTCATGATAGGTGAGGTAGACCCTATAGCTAAACGCTTGGTCGAAGTTTCTAAAGAATGTCTTGATTTAGCTGTAAAGAATTTGAAGCCTTTTTCAAGACTTAGGGATATAGGCTATATTATAGAAGAACATGCAAAGGCAAATGGCTTTAGTGTAGTACATGAAATCGGTGGACATGGAGTAGGATTAGAATTTCATGAGGATCCCTTCATTTATCATTATGGAAAGAAAAATACAGGTATGGTCTTATTTCCTGGTATGGTCTTTACGATCGAGCCAATGATTAACGAAGGCACAAGAGAGGTCTTTTTAGATGCATCCAACAACTGGACAATTTATACAGATGATGGAGGCTGGTCTAGTCAATTTGAATATACTGTTTTAATAACAGAAACAGGGGTTCAAATTCTAGCACATTAAATGAATGTAGAAGGATATGTTTTAAAGTATATTGAAGAAATAGAAAAGCAAAGGTATGATGCCTATCTTGTTGGAACAACTGTTTTACAACATATATTAGGTAGACCGATAGAGGAGTACGATATGATTACATCTGCTCCTCTATTTTCTTTATCTAAGAAACAAAAAGAAGAAGAAAATATTGTTCATATACAAGAGCATAAGAAAAGAATTCGTATTTTCTTTTTAACAAGTAAAGAAACCTATTATAAAGAATGTTGTTATAAAGTAGATACTCTTCTTTATCATCCTAAGCATGGTATAATTGATGAAAAACAAGGTTTAGATGATATAGAAAGGAAAAGAATATCCGTTTTAGATTACAATAATTTAAAAGGAAAACCTATTTTTCTTTTAGAAGCTTTATTCTATCATGTAAAATTTGGTTTTCATTTTGAACAGAAGTTAGCAAACTATCTTGCAAACTTTCATGGAGACTTCCATTCAACAAAAAAGATTGAAATTGGGAAGTATTTGACAGCCTTTCTTACTCTGGAGACACCAGGAAAACTCTTTTGGAAATATAAAAATATTTTTTCTAAATTTTTTCCCATAAACGATTTTCAAATGAAATGCTTAGATTATACAAAGAATACTCTCATTTTACGTCTTGTCCTCCTATGGAAAAACCAAGATATAATTCTTGCTGAAAAGTTTTTAAGAGAATATGGATTTTCAAAAGAGGTTAGAGTGCGTATCTTACAGCTTCTAGATTGTCAAGAATATCTTTTCACTGAGGAAACATTAAAGAATTTTCTAAACTTTCAAAAAGAAGATATTGGTATTTTGTTTTCTATTAAAAGAGCAGAACACTGTGCCCTAAATCAAATAGCAGAAATTCCCTTCTTAGATGCTTTGGAAAAGAAATGCTATATCTTATTGGAAAAACAGCAAGCTTTAATGTTTCGTGATTTAGAAATTAAAGCTGCAGATTTAGAACAACTAGGCTATCAAGCACACCAAATTCCTAAAGTATTAGAATATCTTTTAATGCTTGTAAAGAATAATCAAATCCAAAATTCATATGAGGATTTAATAAAGGTAGCAAGCATCAATCAAGTAAAAAATTACTTCTAATAAAATAAATCCAAAAAATATTATAAAAAAGTT